>JAAYEK010000281.1 GCA_012728785.1 Bacillota bacterium
CACCACTAATATCGGGGTATGAAAGACATATACCCCAAAAGCATTTTCGGAAAGGAACCTACTAAGCTTACCTTGGGTGTTATACTTTTCCCGGAATAACACTAGTAATCCCAGGCAAACCCCAACACAGAAGAAAGACTCCCAAAAGGCGTAGGCTGCGCTTTGCCAGTAAAGCCCGCCGTTATATGGCGCCATACTCTCCGTAGCGCCGCCTCCCAGCATCATTACCATCCAAAATGGTATTCCCAGCAGTAAAGCGATTCTAAACCATGCTTTATTACTATAATGGTTTTCCTATTAAGGTGGCAATAGTAATTTTGTACTATTTTTAATATAAATGGCGGCTGTTTAATTGTTGAGCGGCATCAGTTAACGTAACCACTTACCCCATCCTAGCTGGGGAAACAACCTGCTTCTTCATCATCTTAACCGTATGATAGCTCAATACCGCAATCCACAGATCAGCCCCGTAAATGAAGATCCTTTGGAGCAGGCCGATATAACCGGTGAGCAATAAGCCGGAAAAAGCTCCTAGGCAGATGAGATAGATCACTCCAAAGAAGATTTGAGTCAACCAAGTAAATGGGAGTAAGGCTTTCCAATCCGGATCTTTTTTTATCCGCAAGCCTATAGCCAGTGGCGAAATAATAATGGCGGTGATGCCAAGAAAACTAACTAAAGTATGGATTATCCCGGAGAAAGTTTCGGATGCTCCCGCAGGATCCATGGGAAAGATACTGGAACCGATCGAATCCAGTAGGCCATAGAGGGCAATAAGTAAGGGACCCAACCAATAGGCCCGTCCGGATTTGGAGATTGAACGGTTCAAACCAATGGCGAATAAAACCAGAAGTAGGCCGAAACAGATCCACCAAACCGATACGATAACCGAGGTCATACCCGGAATGATACCGAACTCGCTGACATACTGCTGGATGCTGTTATAACCGGGGGTGACGGTGTCTAGGAGTATGATCAACGATGTATTGACAATAGCCGCCAACATACCGGAAAGCCCTAGGCAAAGGTTTGTTTTGTTACTCATTTTTAACCTCCTAAAATCGGATTGACTAACACCAATTGTTTACATAGGAAGATTATATCATATTACATTGATTGATAAACGCTTTATCCCGGCCGTTTTTTTTGATGATAGATGATTAAATTGAAGGGGTAAAAGCTGTATAGTAAGAAAAAGATGATATGACGACTACATAAGATAAGGGGTTATAGTATGCTTAAATGGTGGGGCGGACTTAACCGGGTAAGATCGGAACTAGTTTGGGATTGTGTAACGGCGCTAATAATATTGCCTATATCATTGGCTGTGCCCTAATTTGGCTATTGATCGGCTGTTGGAAGATGGAGTATAGAAAATTTTAACGATGGAATCAATAAGCTTGATTTTTGTCTGTATCGGTTACGAATATGCCGAACATACTATAGGGCTTGAGAAGAATCTTGCCATTGGCCATTACGGTCGCGAAAGAAAATACACCATATTTAAAATCCGATCAATAACCGATATAATATATATAGAAATATTTTTTAGGAGGTCGAATAACATGGATGTTATGAAGACTGCAAAACTTGATATCTCTTACCGGAATATTAAGTCCAAAGTCACGGAAGCCAAATTGGACAACCAGCAAGGAAAAGGAATTCAAAAACGTCTCCAAATTCATCAACAAGAGGACATTTACGAATCTATCACGTTAGAGCAGAAAGTAACCTATGACAAACCCAAGGTGGATCAAAAAACGGTCCAACAGTTATGGGATGAAAGTGAAAAAGCCCACGCTCAGTTAAAACAGATAGTCGCAGCGTTGTTAAAACGGCAGGGACTGGAGTTTCAAGACATTAAAGAAATTGTTCCGGAAGAGCTGGATGAAGTAACTATCGATGAAATAGCCCAAAAAGAGACCCAGGCTATGCTTGAGGAAGGCGGGGAATTGAGCGCCGCGAAGGTTAGTGACAGAATTGTCGATTTTGCCAAAGCAATTTCAGGTGGCGATAAGACAAAATATGACCTCTTGAAGGCGGCAATCGATGATGGTTTCGAAGCGGCCGGGATCGAATTCGGCGAAGAATTACCGGAGATCTGTAATGAGACCTATCAGCTAACCATGGAAAAACTAGATGCCTGGGCCAAAGAGGATGAGACGGCGGAAAATGTTCTGGTAGAGGAAACCCTTTGATAACAGCTTAGTGACTTGAACCGAAGAAAAAATTAAAAGAGCCGAAAGGCTCTTTTTTTATGTCCATTACTTTTTTATTATCGTTGCAAATATTGCCGGTTTATGGTATTTTATTATGCAATACAATTAACTGGTATATTTCTATTTATATTATTGCAAAGCCGGTAAGAATGGCAACTATTTTACGAAAAGAGGCTACATCTTGATTAATAGCGGGTTACTACGAAGAGTGGGCGTAAAAATCGGGCATTATACGAATGGGAAAGATTTAACCGGGGTGACGGTTTTTATTGCGGAAAGCGGCGCAGAAATTGGCATTGATATTAGGGGTTCAGGAACTGGGACCCTTAATACCCCGACCTTTGATCCCAAATCTGCCGGTAAAATTGTCCATGCCGTAGTTTTAACCGGGGGAAGCATTTTCGGCTTGGAATCGGCTTTTGGTGTACTGGAGTATTTAGAGGTACATGGTATTGGTAACCGGCGTAGCGGCAGATTGGTTCCGGGAATAACCGGAGCGGTGATTCACGACTTGGCGGTAGGTAACGACAAAAGGCCTACTAAAGAAAATGGAGTGGAAGCCGCCCAAAACAATTCCTATGAGAATACAATCCAAGGCAATATCGGTGTCGGTACCGGGGCGACAATCGGGAAATGGTTTAAAGGTGAAAAACGAAAAGGTGGTTTTGGTATAGCCGCCAAAATGTTGGTGGAAGATATAATTGTGGTTGCTTTTGTAGTCACAAATGCAATCGGTAATGTAATAGCTAGCGATTCATCCAATCCGACAGGACGGCAAGAATTATATGATAATAGCAATCCGGAAGAATTGAAAAGACTGTCGGGATTGATGGATTTTTCAGGCAAAAATACTACTTTGGGCGTAATCGCCACTAATGTGAAACTGAATAAAATTCAGCTGATGAAGATTGCTGAGCTTGCTCACGACGGGATGGCCCGGTCGATTTATCCGGTACATACCAGTTTGGATGGGGACATAGTCTTCGCCCTATCATCTTTGGACGGCGAGCGAATCGATCCACCCCTGCCCGATACCGTATTGGTGGACTTGGTTGGTTTGGCTGCCGCCGATGCTTTAGAAGAAGCGATTCGCAACAGTGTACGGGGATACAGAAAAATTATATTTTAAAAGATTTATTAGCGTCAATTCGCGTGTATTAACGGTTAAATAGTTTAATCGGCATTTAGGATGTACATTTCTGATATGGAAAGATGTGATAACGATGGTTCAAAATAAGAACGTAGTACTGGGAATAACCGGCGGGATTGCTGCCTATAAGGCATGCGATATTGTAAGCGACCTTAAGAAACTTAACGCCAACGTCGATGTGATCATGACCAAAGCAGCGACGGAATTTATTACGCCCCTGACCTTGCAAAGCATCAGCCAAAATAAAGTAGCGGTCGATATGTTTCAAACTCTCGGAAACTGGGAAATTGGACATATTTCTCTGGCAAAAAAAGCCGATTTATTAGTTATCGCTCCAGCAACCGCCGACATTATCGGTAAACTAGCCAATGGAATCGCCGACGATCTGCTTTCCACCACCGTAATGGCTACCAAGGCCCCGGTTTTAATAGCTCCGGCGATGAACAGCAATATGTATACCAATTCAATTGTCCAAGCGAATATTGAAAAATTGAAAAACAACGGTTTCTGGTTTATTACACCGGAAATCGGCAGGTTGGCCTGTGGGGATATTGGTGAGGGTAAACTGGCGTCGGTTGAAACGATTGTAAATCAGATAACCAAATTGCTAACCCGGGCTAAAGATTTTTCCGGGAGAAAGATCCTGATTACAGCAGGTCCGACTCAAGAGGCCATCGATCCGGTACGTTTCATTTCCAATCGCTCTTCCGGCAAAATGGGCTACGCACTGGCCGAAGCAGCAGTAGAACGTGGCGCCGATGTGACCCTAATTTCCGGACCGGTCGCTTTAACAAGACCTAATGGGTTGGATTCGTTTATCCCGGTCGAATCCGCTATCGAGATGCGCCAAGCGGTCATGGATTGTTTTCAGGAGATGGAGATCATCATTATGACTGCGGCGGTAGGTGATTTTAAACCCAAACGAAAGTCGGCTGAAAAAATAAAAAAGAATGACAGCGGTTTAACGATTGAGTTGGAGAAAACCCCCGATATCCTGGCGGAACTTGGGAAACTAAAGGGAGATCGCATTTTAGTCGGCTTCGCCGCCGAAACTCAAAATCTTTTGGAATATGCCGGTGAAAAGCTAGTCCAAAAGAATCTAGACTTCATTGTAGCCAATGATCTGACCCAGGAGGGCGCGGGTTTCGGCGTATCAACCAATATTGTTAAGATCATTGACTGCTCAGGCAATGTAGAGGAGTTTCCTTTAATGAGCAAATTGGAGTTGGGCAAAATAATTCTTGATCGGATCAAGGGTTTATTAATATGAGCTTATTGTTCCGGATAATCAATAATAAGGTTATGAATCCGAGTTCAATATTTTTATGTTAACTAAATTATCTTCATAATCCTCCGGTTTACTTGATGATGCTCTTTGATAATGGTGTATCCTCAGGTGGACAGATTGAAAAACCCCTGGTATAATCCATAAAGCGCTACAGCCCCTCATGGATCGATATCCCAACCGGCTCCGCGAAAAGCATTGGGTAAGATACCGAGAACAGAAAGGGGAAATGTAATGAATTTAAAAAATAGGATTATTGCAGGAGTTGTTACGTTAACCGTATTATGCGCCGGAGTGATGCCTTACGCTATGCCGGCCATGGCCTGGACGTACCGGATAGAAAGTGGGGATTCGCTTTATAAGTTATCAAAGGAGTTCGGTCCGAAAGTAAATACTCTACAGAAAGCTAATGGATTAAAATCCGATTTAATTATATCCGGTAAAACTCTTTGGATACCGGATACGAATACCGAAGTCAAACCAATGCAAAATTCGCGGGGCCAAAACGACCTTTATCTGCTGGCGAGATTAATCAGCGGCGAGGCGCGGGGTGAATCTTATCAGGGACAGGTGGCCGTCGGCGCGGTGATCATGAATCGGATCAATAGTAAGGGTTTTCCAAACACCATTGCCGGTAACGTCTATAAAAAAGGCGAGTTTGAATCCATTTCCAATGGACAAATCTGGGGGTCGGTGACACCGTCGGCACTGAAAGCGGCCAAGGCTGCAATTTCCGGCGAGGACCCAACCGGAGGCGCGCTATATTTTTATAATCCGGCTAAGGTTCACTCCAAAGACAACTGGATTTGGAGTCGCCAGGTAACCGGCAGGATTGGTTTGCATGTTTTCGCCATTTGAAATCTGGGAGGTTGACCCGAAAGGGCGCCTCCTCTTTTTGATTAATAGATCCAATTATGAAACCTTTGGTAGGAAAGATTTGAAGAAAACAGGCCTAAGAATTACAAGAAAAAGCAGGAATTCTTATTGTCAGCTAGAATCCTTTCAAAAAAATCAACTTTAACTAGGCTTTGATTTACAGAGAAGCCGATGGGGAAGTTTTCTTCAACGACTTCTTTTTCATTTACATTCGAAATAAGGTAGGTTAAGAATGGGTTCATTAAGGATATTAATTGGTTTGGCCGGAGGATTAGGCCTTTTTAGTTTTGGAATGCAGATGAGTTCCGAAGGGTTAAAGAAGATGGCGGCCCGTCGCCTCAAACAACTTATTAAAACCCTCACTTCCAATCCGGTCTTTGCTTTGTTTGTCGGGGCCATTGTGACCATTGGCTTTCAGAGTAGCAGCGCTACCTCCGCATTGGTGGTCGGTTTTGTAAGCGCGAAGATGATGGCCCTCTCACAAGCCCTGGGGGTACTGCTGGGATCGGCGATTGGAGCTTCCTTTACTGCTCAGTTGATTGCCTTTAAAACCACTGATTTGGCCTTGGTGCTTCTTTTTTGTGGGGCTTATCTTTATATTTTTGCGAAACGGTCTAACCGACGGAGTCTAGGTCAAACAATAATCGGTTTTGGATTGATTTTTTACGGAATGTCAGTCATGTCGGCTTCAATGGCGCCGATACGGGATTATCCAATTGTACCCCAAACCTTGATCCGGTTGGAACAGTATCCGCTCTTTGAGTTTTTGGTTGCCTTATTGATTACGGCGCTGATCCAGTCAAGTCCGGCATTTTTAGCATTGTTAATGAGTTTGGCCAGCCAAAATTTGATTGGCCCTTTGGCGGTGGTGCCTTTTGTCTTAGGGGCTCATTTGGGCGGGACTATTACTGGCATCCTTTCCAGCATTGGCGCCCCGGGAATAGATGCTAAGCGGGCCGCTTTGGCGAACTTTTTTTATAAACTCCTTAATGGACTGATCTTTCTTCCTTTTTATCGTCCCCTTACCGGTTTGATGCTTGGCAGTTCTCCCGATCTAAATAGACAAATAGCTAACTGCCACACTTTTTTTTCCTTAGCGATGGCCGTTGGATTTTTACCCTTTACCCACCCTGTATCGGAACTGATTAAAAAGTTACTTCCCGATCGGAAAGATGGGTTGAGTCAAGCGATCTATTTGGACCAGAATTTATTAACCGTACCTGAAGTAGCTCTTGATCAAGCCCACCGTCAGACTTTGGAAATGGGCGGAATCGTTGTGGAAGAAATGTTGAATCGGGTGGTTCCGCTTCTCAAATATGACAATGATCAGATTCTTGACCGGATTACCGAGGTGGAAAGAGCCATTGATTCCCTTTATAAGCAGATCAGCAAGTATGTGGCCAGCCTCGGTAATAGTAATCTTCAAGAAGATTTAATGACCAAAAGTATTCAAATCTTGTATGTAGCTAACGATCTGGAACACATTGGCGATATTGTCACGAACATTGGCTTAATCGCCAGGAAATTAAGTATTGAAGATTTAGAGTTTTCCGATGAAGGTTTGAAAGAGATTGACGATATTTTTAAACAAACTTTTAATAACTTTAAATTAGCGCTTAAAGCATTTGAAACAATGGACCCGGAAATAGCGATGACTGTGATCAAAGAGCATCCCTTGATTCAGCGGTTGGAGAAAACGCTTCGTTACAATCATTTTGACCGGATGCAGGGTGGAAACATAAAAACAGTGGCTACTACTTCGATTCATTTGGAAATGATCGAAAACATTCTGAGAATTGAGACCCATACGATGAACATTGCCCATTGTGTAATAGGGATTGTTTAATTTGCAACTGAGAAAAGTCTATGGAGAAGAAAGCAGGGGTCGGAAAGGAGTTGTAGGAATGGCGAGGCGTCTAAATTCTTATGATCGGGCGTTACAACGGATTAACACTAAATTAGAGCAAATGAGCAATTTGACTGAAAAACAACTGGTTGAAGCTGTTAATTCCTTTGTTAAACTTGATAATCAAATGGCCGATGAAGTGCTGGCCGGGGATGATGAAATTGATAACTTGAATGAGGTAATCGAGTTGGAATCGATCAATTTGATCTCCCTGCAACAGCCGGTTGATTATGATTTACGGTTTTTAATAGCGGCGATGAGGTTCAGCCGGGAATTGGAACGGATCAGTGATTATGCCTGCGACATTGCGGAAGCGACTTTACGGCTGCAGGGAAAGGGTACTGCTTTTGAACTTCCCAATAACCTACCCAAGTTAGTCGACCTGGTCCTGAAAATGTTGGCTAAAAGTTTGAAAGCCCATTTTGAAAAGGATTTAGCGGTTGCGCGCCAAATGGATGGCGACGATAATGAAGTTGATAGCCTTTTTCAGTTGTTATCCCAAGAATTGTTGGAGTGGATGAAGAAAAATCCGGAATATGTGGAACCGGCCAGCATGATTCTATTAATCATCAGATATCTGGAGCGAATTGGAGATCATATCGTCAATATTTCGGAGATGACAATTTTCATGGAAACCGGTGAACGTCACCCATTTTGAATTAGCTCTTTGGGCATAATTAAGAGTGGATTAGTAAAGACCTATTACTCTTCGATATGAGAAAGACCCCGGCTTTGTCGGGGTCTTCGGTTTGATTCGAAATTTATGCTTTTGTAACGTTCGCGGCTTGTGGGCCTCGATCGCCTTGAACAATGTCGAATTCAACCATTTGACCTTCTTCTAGGGATTTGTAACCGTCCATCTGGATAGCAGAAAAGTGTACGAACACATCGTCGCCGCCATCTCTTTCGATGAAACCAAAACCTTTGTCCGAGTTAAACCATTTGACCTTACCTTGCATATGTATTCCTCCTAACAAAATCCGTGACTGCAGTGATTTGTTCCCAGTCACATGAAATGAATTATAACATAGTATTGTAGAACCGTCAAACCAAAAAATCTAGTTAAACTAACAAAATTTTCAAAATGATATTTGAGTTGGAAATAGATCCCAACATTGATCATTCAGTTTTGAAGTAGTTTGATTAGATTGCTTTCAAATAACCGATCATCATCCTTACTATGTCTGGATGGGCCTTTGGTATGACCGCCTGAGTTACGGTATTTGGCTAAGAGATTTCTCTCCTCCAACAGGAGATCAATCGAATCTGCCGAATAGATTCGTCCCCGAGGGGAGATAGCCCGGGCTTTTTTACCTAAGACTAAGGCCGCCAAACCCCAGTCTTGGGTGATAATAATATCGCCGGGTTGGGTTAAATTGACTACTGCGATATCGGTAGCCTGTGATTCATCACCGACAATCAGGTGTTTATCGTTGGCAATCAGGTGGTTGAAGGAAGCCACCGTGATTAATTCACAATTGAATTTATCAGCCTGTTTTTTGGCGATTAACAAACTACTTTTGGGGCAAGCGTCAGCATCAATTATTATGCGAGAGATGGAGCAACAATCCTTTCAAATATCCAACCCTAGGGCCGCCTGTTTTTCTTGACGGTCCTCATCTTTCAGATAACAGCCGATGGCGGGGATGTTTTTAGTGCGATAGTAATCCAAATCACCGAATTTTACTGCATCGATTTCCTTAAGAGCGGACATCCGGCTACCCTTTTTGGCGGACAAGACCTGTACACCTTGGGAATTACGGGTAGTCTTGGGATTAATATTGGAGGTGTTAAAGATCAACACTTTATTAATATTGCTAAAGGCTACAAATTCCCGGTCCGTTTCTAAATAGGCCATGTGAACCAGTTTTGACAAATCAGAATAGGCGTTGGCTAGTTTACGGCGATTGGTTTTGGTGGCATAACCGGCTAAGTCGATTTTAGCCATTTTACCGTTTTCAAAGGCAAAAAGCAAATGACCTTGATAATCGTCGGTAGCTACCAGATAAATTATTTTTTCATCCGGCTCCAGTTCCAGCAGGTTGGTAAGATATTCTCCCAAAGTACTGGCTTTACAATCGTTAATATCATAGATTTTTAATTTATAGACGGTTTGTTTATCGGAGAAAAGCAATAAATCTGCTTTGTTATGGGTTTCTACTTCTTGAATAATCTTGTCGTCCTCTTTTAATTTGTGTTCCGGATTGGCCCGTAAAGAGACCAAGGGTACTTTTTTCAGGTAATTTTGTTCGGTGAGAAATAACTTTAGGTTATAATCTTCAATCAAATGTTCCGTGGTAATTTCTTCAATATGGTCAGCATGAATCAACTCGGTCCGCCGCGGCTGGCCAAAGCGTTTGGCCACATCACTCAATTCTTCGGTGATTACCAGTTTGATCTTGGCTTCATTTTGGTAGAGATCTTTAAGGGCGGCGATCTCCTGTTGCAAGTTTTCCACTTCGGCGACGCGGTTGATAATATATTCTTGGTTTAAATTTCGTAATTTTATTTCAGCGATAAATTCCGCTTGTTCCTGGTCGATCTTAAACCCTTGCATTAGATTGGGAATAACCTGGTGATCCTGTTTGGTATCACGGACAATTTTAATAGCCTTATCGATGTCGAGTAGTATCTTTTTTAAGCCTAACAACAA
This sequence comes from Bacillota bacterium, assembly GCA_012728785.1. Lineage (GTDB taxonomy): Bacteria > Bacillota > UBA4882 > UBA8346 > UBA8346 > JAAYHS01. The sequence goes on from JAAYEK010000281.1 coordinate 10,090, forward strand.
ATGGAGCTTTTTGGTCTTTTGATCAATGTCATATTGGGTCTGGCGTTTGATACAATTGATCCTGAAGTAAAGCCATTCTTGGAGTATTTCCCGGACCCCCATTACCCGTGGGCGGCCGTTTATTAAAAGGTTAAAGTTACAGCTAAAGCTGTCCTGAAGAGAGGTGAATTTATAAAGCCGGTTCATTAAGGCATCCGGATCGGAGTTTTTGCGAAGGTCCAAAGTGATTTTTAAACCATCCAAATCGGTTTCATCCCGGACATCGGTAATATCTTTTACTTTACCGGCTTTGATCAAATCGATAATCGAGTCGATAATCGCTTCTATAGTGGTGGTATATGGGATCTCGTAAATTTCAATACAATTATTTTGAGGATCATATTTATACTTAGCCCGGACTTTAAAACTACCCCGGCCTGAGTTATAAATGTTTTGAACTTCATTTTGGTCGTAAATAAGTTGTCCTCCCGTAGAAAAATCCGGAGCTTTCAGTGTCTGGGTCAAATCCAGGTCCTGGTTTTGAATTAGTCCGATGGTAGTCTCGCAAACCTCTTTTAAATTGAAACTACAAAGATTGCTGGCCATACCAACGGCAATTCCCTGGTTGGCATTGACCAGGATGTTTGGGAAGGTGGTTGGTAGGAGGGTGGGTTCTTTCATGGTGCCATCATAGTTATCGATAAAATCAACGGTGTTTTTATCCAAATTTTTAAAGATTTCTTCGCAGATCTTGTCCAATTTGGCCTCGGTATAACGGGGGGCGGCGAATTGCATCTCTTTGGAATAGTGTTTACCAAAATTCCCTTTGGAATCAACGAACGGATGAAGTAGGGAGTTATTACCCCGGGCCAGGCGGACCATGGTTTCATAGATGGCCATATCCCCATGGGGATTTAACTTCATCGTTTGACCAACTACATTAGCAGATTTGGTCCGGGTGCCGGAGAGTAGACCCATTTTATACATGGTATAAAGCAGTTTACGGTGAGAAGGTTTAAAACCGTCGATCTCCGGGATCGCCCGTGAAACGATGACGCTCATGGCATAGGGCATATAGTTTTGTTCCAGGGTAGCGACGATTTTTTGAGGTATTGAATTTGGGACCGACATGTAATCCTCCTTGGTTGCTCGAACATCTATTTTTATTTGGTGTTTGTTATTGGGTCAAAGGCGATTAAATCGGGTCAAGGGGCGATTCATGAATCGCCCCTACGATGCGTTTTCTTTGATTCTTCTTTCAAAAACACTGCCTTCTTTCTTCTATCTTCTGCCTTCTGTCTCCTGTCTCCTAACTCCTAACTCCTATCTCCCGACTCCTATCTCAACTCACATCCAACAAATCCAAATATTTGGAACCGTTTTCTTCGATGAATTCCTTGCGGCCTTGGAGGTTGTCGCCTAAGAGTAAGTTGAAGTAGTATTCGGTCTTCTCCAGGTCATCGGGGACTACTTGTATTAATCTGCGACTGGCCGGGTTCATGGTGGTTTCCCACATCATCTCCGGTTCGTTTTCACCCAAGCCTTTAGAGCGTTGAATGGTATATTTGCCGTTAATTCTAGCTAGAATCTCATTCTTTTCCTTGTCGGTATAGGCAAAGTGAGTCTTATCTTTGGTAGTTATCTCGTAAAGCGGTGTCTCTGCGATGAAGACTTTGCCGGAAGAGATCAGAGTCGGAACAAGTCGATAAAGCATGGCCAGGATCAGAGTGCGAATCTGAAAACCGTCCACATCGGCATCGGTGCAAATAATAATTTTGTCCCAGCGGAGATTATGGATATCAAAGGTATTTAAGTCCTTGTTGTGTTTGGATTGAATCTCCACGCCGCAACCTAAGACCTTAAGGAGATCAACGATGATCTCGCTTTTGAAGATGCTATCATATTCCGCTTTTAAGCAATTAAGAATCTTGCCCCGGACCGGCATAATTCCTTGAAACTCAGCGTCACGTCCCATCTTACAGGAACCCAGGGCCGAATCCCCTTCCACAATGTATAATTCTCGTTTATTGATGTCTTTGGTCCGGCAATCGACGAATTTTTTGACCCGGTTGGAAATATCAATATTACCGCTGAGTTTTTTCTTAATATTGACCCTAGTCCGTTCGGCAGTCTCGCGGCTACGTTTATTAACCAAAACTTGTTCCAGGATTTTTTCGCTTTCCAGCTTGTTTTCGATGAAATAGATCTCCAATTGTTCCTTGAGAAAGTCAGTCATCGCTTCTTGGATGAATTTATTGGTGATCGATTTTTTGGTCTGATTTTCATAGCTGGTCTCGGTGGAGAAAGAGTTGACTATTAGGATCAGGCTATCTTCAATATCGGCGAAGGTTACTTTGGCTTCGTCCTTGTTATATTTATTTCGGTTTTTAAGAGCTTTGTCAATTTCATATACAAAGGCGTTCTTCACCGCTTTATCGGGAGCGCCGCCATGTTCCAAGAAACTTGAGTTGTGATAGTATTCTAAGAGATTTATTTCATTGTTAAAACAGAAGGCAATCTGCATTTTAACCCGGTATTCGGGCTTGTCTTCCCGATCCTTACCCTTGGCGGCGGTTTCATAAAATTGAATCTCTGAGAAGCCTTTCTCTTGATTTATTTCCTTTAGATAATCTTGAATCCCGTTTTGATAGAGATATTCAAAAGATTGACCGCTGGCTTCATCAACGAACTTAAAGGTGAGGCCGGCGTTGACCACAGCTTGCTTTTTTAAGATGGTTTGGTAATATTCCAAGGGGATGTTATTATCGGTGAATACGGCCAAATCCGGACGCCAGGTAATAATGGTCCCAGTCTGTTCGTATTTGCATTTCTCTTTCTTCAACCCGCCAATATTTTGGCCTTTTTCGAAATGAAGGTCGAACCGGTGACCGTCACGGTAAACTATAACGTCCATATATTCGGAACTGTATTGGGTAGCGCAACTACCGAGACCGTTCAAGCCTAAACTGAACTCATAGTTTAATCCGGTATTATTTTTATATTTGCCCCCGGCATACAGTTCACAAAAGACCAGTTCCCAGTTGAAACGGTTTTCTTTAGAGTTAAAGTCAAGGGGAATCCCCCGGCCTTGGTCTTTGACTGTAATCGAACGGTCGCTATGGCGAGTTACCTCGATTAGACTACCGAAACCTTCACGGGCTTCATCAATGGAATTAGATAATATTTCAAAAATGGAATGTTGACAACCTTCGAGACCGTCGGAGCCGAAGATCACACCCGGACGAAGCCGGACTCGATCGGCACCTTTGAGGGCGCTGATACTATGATTACCGTAAGATTCGTTTTGATGAGACTTGGCCATGATTAAACCTTCCTTTACGAAGCTAAAATAATAGACGATAGGCTAGTGCTACTCAGAAAATACTTTAAAACCTATCTTCATTCTTTAATGTGCCCCGACAAGACGGGGTTGGTGACTATCTGATAATATCACATTCGTTAATACAGTATAACAAACAGATGTTCGTGTCAAGAGAGTATGTAGCTATTATATCATAAAGAAACAGGGGCAAGTAAAGCATTAGGTGAAGGTCAGAGGAGAATATTATTTTTAAATGATATCCGTAAGATTTTTACAGAGGAATAACTAGCAGTTATATCGAATGTCTGTTTATAAAAAAATCATATGATAAAACAAAATCTGATACTAAGAGGAATGATAAATGCAAATTGTAACCGACAGCTCGGCAGATTTAACCCCGGAACAGAAAGCTGGATTAGAGATTCACTATGTCCCGCTTACCTTTACCTTGGATGGTAAAACTTATCGTTGCGGAGAGGACATTCAACCGGAAGAATTTTACCGTTTACTGGAGTCAACCAAAAGTTTCCCTAATACTTCCCAACCTTCAGCCGGGGAGTTTGCCGAAGTTTATCACAAGTTGGCCGCGAATGATCCCGAGATACTCTCCTTTCATATCTCTTCCGGTTTGAGCGGTACGATCAACTCCGCCCGGATTGGCGCAGGAACAGTCCCGGAAGCAAAAGTCACTTTGGTAGATACTAAAACCTTATCCGGCGCCCAAGGGTGGCAAATTGAAGCTGCCGCAAAAGCTATTAAAGTGGGTTGGCCTAAGGAAAAAATTTTAACTTTAGTAAAGCAGATCAGCGATGCCACTGATACTCTTTATACCTTGCCTTCATTAAAATATTTAATTCATGGCGGACGGATCAATCATTTGAAAGGGTTACTCGCTTCACTCTTAAATATACTACCGATAATTGGTGTGGAAAAGATAGGCGGAACTTATGTCCAACACGGCAAGGTTCGGACTATGACTGCAGCGCTCAACAAAATAGTGGAACTGGTTTTGGAAAAACATCCTCCCGGAAGCCTACTGCGTCTCCAAATTTTACACGGTAACAATCTGGATGGGGTTAAGTTTTTAAAACAGAAATTAGAAGAGGTTTTCAAGTGCAAATGGCTGCCATCGAGCTTAATTGCGCCAGCATTAGGAGCCCATACCGGCCCCGGATTGGTGGGAGTGGTTTTTGCGCCTGAATCCGTTTTTCCGGCTCTGGCTTGACTTTAAAATATGATTTTGATTTTAAAGAATAAGACCATCTATGAGTGATGGTCTTATTTTTAAAGGATTACGATCACTATGGTATTATCTGATCTCAACTGAGAGGTGCTACTATGGAGAACCATTCCGTCTTTATTAAAAATATCGTCTTACATATCTTGGATACCAGTGTCGGCGCTCCGGTATTATCTAATCAAGAAATTGACTCGGAACAAGAAGGCTACGAGTTTATTGAAAACTTGCTTCAAAAGATGTTAGCTGACGATAATCTCAAAGATGCCGAGTTTGTGGAGGGGCCGAACCGGGTCCGGCAACTATGCGAAGATTTGCAATCGGGCGAAGATTTTATCGCTATCAGTCAAGAAATTGCCCGGATGCTGTATGAGATAATTTCCCCTCAACCTACTATCCCGGCTGCGGATTTGGTTTGCTGCCGGATCCTAATTGATGATCTCCCGTTTCTAGGCCTGCTGAAACTGAATTACCGGACCAATTACATTCATCATGTTGAGTACCAGGGTGAAACCAACATTAATTTACTTGTCAAACAACGGACAGTCTTGCCGGGGGAGAATCAGAAACCGGAGGAGGGTATCTTGATTAACCTCACTGATTTCAGCATCCGTTTAATAGAGAAGGAATATGAAATCGATGGTAATAAGGAGTATTATTTATCGAAGAAGTTTTTAAAATGTAGCGACAAATTGTCCAGGGCCGCCAAAGCTAAAATTATTAGTCAAGTCGCAGAAAGGCTTGGTAAAAAGTATAATAATGAGAAATTTGATAGCATAGCCAAGTTGCGTAAAAAAGTTACTGAAAATATGGAGGAGTTCAATTCGATAGAGGTTCAAAGCGTAGCCCGGGAGATTTTCAAGGATAACCCTGCTGCTCAAAAGGAATATCTGGCTGAGATTAAAGAAGCTGGAATCAAGGAGGAACGGATTGAACTTACGCCGAAGTTGGCGGAACAGAAATTCGGGAGCCATAAGATCAAAACCGATACCGGGATTGAAATAAATTTCCCTGCAACTTATTATAATAATAAAGAGATGATTGAGTTTATCAATCATCCCAATGGCACAGTTTCGATTTTAATCAAGAACGTAGGAAAAATTTCTAATAAATGACGGGTAGTAGGATTATGTCATAAGGAGAGTTGGCAATGGATTCCAAATTGAAGAAATTGAAAGAATATTTATCCGAGATTAACGATTTAAAAGCGGCGTTGGCGGTTTTATCTTGGGATCAGATGACTTTCATGCCAACTGGCGGGGCAGAGTCCCGGGGCAGACAAGTGGCGACCTTGGAGCGGTTGGCCCATGAGAAATTCATTGCCCCAGCGATGGGAAAGCTTTTAGATGATCTCCAGCCATTACTTTCTAAGTTTCCTCCGGAATCGGAAGATGCCGCTTTAATTAGAGCGACTACCCGCGATTATCATCAAGCAATAAAGATACCGCCGTCCTTTGCTGCGGAATTCTCCGAACATACCTCAAAAACATACGAGGCTTGGACCCGGGCTAGACAGGAACATAACTTCAAAATAGTTGAGGCTCTGCTTGAAAAAACCCTGGAATACAGTAGGCGAATGGCGGACTTTTATCCCGGTTATCAACATATCGCCGATCCCTTAATCGATCAGTTGGATCAGGGAATGACCGTTGCCATTATTCGGCCTATCTTTGCAAAACTTCGGGCGGAACTAGTGCCCTTGGTTAAAGCAGTCACTTCCCAAACTAAGACCGATGATTCCTGCTTAAGGCAGCAATTTTCCGAGGCCGGGCAGTTGGAGTTCGGCTTAGAGGTGGCTCAAAGCCTTGGCTATGACTTCAAAAGAGGCCGTCAGGACAAAAGTCCACACCCATTCACGACTAGCTTTGGAATTAATGATGTTCGGATCACAACCCGGGTCAAAGAGAATTATTTGGCCGAGGCTTTGTTCAGCACCATTCATGAAACCGGCCATGCCCTTTACGAGCAAGGGATAAATCCCAAATTTGACGGAACCCCTTTAGCTGACGGCGCTTCAATGGCGGTCCATGAAAGTCAGTCCCGGTTATGGGAGAATATTGTGGGCCGTGGCCGTTACTTCTGGGAGTACTTTTATCCAAGGCTTCAAGTTTCATTTCCCCAACAGTTAAAAGGAGTTTCTTTGGATGCTTTTTACCGGGCCATCAATAAAGTGGAATGTTCATTGATTCGGACCGACGCCGATGAAGTCACTTATAACCTACATGTAATGATCAGGTTTGACCTGGAGACGGCATTATTAGAGGGAAAACTGGCTGTTAAGGATTTACCCGAAGTTTGGAATGAAAGGTATCGTATAGATTTGGGAGTAGTCCCACCCGATGACACCTTGGGGGTCCTTCAGGATATGCATTGGTATAGCGGGACCATTGGCGGGTATTTTCAGAGTTATACTTTGGGCAATATCTTGAGCGCTCAGTTTTACGAGGCGGCGATAGAAGCCCATCCCCATATTCCGGCTGAGATTGCGGCAGGGAATTTCGGCAGCCTGCATGGTTGGCTGAAGGAGAACATTTACCGTTACGGCCGTCAGTATTCAGCGGCGGAAATCATTAAAAAAGCTACCGGTAGGGATTTGGAGATCGGGCCTTATATAAAATATTTGAAGAAGAAATATGGGGAGCTTTATCAAATCTAAATTTTGATGCAACTGTAAGAACTTAAATTTTTCCTCCGGCCTTCGTGTTCTTCATGGTAAAATACAGCTTAAGTTAGCCTAAAAACTAGCCTAAAAACCATTTTCACCACGAAGGGCACGAAGAACACGAAGTTTTTTTATTAGCTCAAACTTTTGACATAGGAAATCAGTTCATTGATATTTTTTTCAGCGGTAAAATCCAACGGATGCTCAAAAGCGTCCAGCATGCCTGCAACCTTAACTTTGGAAGCCTCTCGAACCTCGGCGCCTCCGGTTTTCAAATTATTCCTCTGCCGCAACCATCAATCCGGCTACTTTGTTAGCGAAGGCTTGCGGGTCTTCAACAGCCAAACCTTCAATTAATAATGCCTGCCCATAAAGGAGGTCGATGTAATCCTTGAACTTTTCGCTATCGGGACCAGCTTCAAATAGCTTTTTCAAGGTTACGAAGAGTGGATGGTTCGGATTCAGCTCCAGGATTCGGGAGGCCCGCATCATCTTTTGGTCCATTTCAGCTAAGATTTGCTCCATTTGCAGGCTAATTCCATGTTCGGAGCTGACCAGGCAGACCGCACTTGATTTCAACCGATTACTCAATTTTACATCGGTCACTTTTTCAGTCAGATGTTCTTTGACGGCTTTTAGCAGATCTTCGTTCTCTTTGCTCAATTCTTCAGTGGCTTTCTTGGACTCCTGCTCTTTTTCACCGGTCAGATTAAGATCACCCCGGCTGATGGATTTGAATAGTTTCTCTTGATATTTATGGAGGCTATCAATGGTAAATTCATCGACCCGATCAAAGAGGTAGAGGACTTCATATCCTTTTTCCCGTAAGATCTCCATTTGGGGCAATCGTTCCACTGCGTTCCGGTCTTTACCTGCCGCATAATAGATTTCATTTTGTTCAGCAGGCATCCGTTTAAGATATTCAGCCAAAGTGGTTAGGCCTTCATCCTTGGTATGAGAGGAAGAAAAGAGGAGTAGATCTTGGAGTTTTTCCTTGGATTGAAAGTCCATATAAATACCGGCTTTGATGGCTTTGCCAAATTCCTTCCAGAATGACTCATATTTGGAACGTTCTTTATTTAAAAGATTCTCCAAGTTTTTTAATACGGTTTTTTCAAGGTTTTTACCAATTAACTTTAGCTGACGGTTCTGCTGGAGAATCTCCCTGGAAATGTTGAGGGAGAAGTCGGCAGAATCGACCAGGCCCCGGACAAATCCCAAATAATCAGGGAGCAGTTCCTGGCAGTTGTCCATGATAAAAACGTTTCTGGAAAAAAGTTTGATACCTGATTTAAAATCTCTGGTATAGTAGTCAAAAGGCGCGTGGGAGGGAATAAAGAGTAACGCCGTATATTCGACGACTCCTTCCGCCTTGGTATGAATCACTTCTAAGGGATCGTTCCAATCATGAAAAACATTCTGATAGAATTCATGGTATTCTTCGGGCTTAATTTCAGATTTATTCTTTACCCAAAGAGGGGTCATTGAGTTTAGCGTCCGGGTCTCAACGGAAAAAACCGGGGCAGCATCTTTGATCTCGTTACCCTCCTTATCGGTGGGTTTTTCTTCTTTGGTGAAGTCCATCTTTACGGGATAACGGATATAGTTTGAATATTTTTTGATTAGATTTTCGATGGTATATTGGTTTAAGAAGTTTTCCTCGGATTTTTCGGAATTACGATATTCTTCATTAAGTTTCATAATAACTGAGGTCCCGCGTTTTTCGCGGTCAATCTCTTCGATAGTATATTCCCCGTCACCGGTTGATTGCCACTTGACGCCTTTGGCTGCACCTGGGGCTTTGGTGATTATAGTTACTTGATCAGCAACCATAAAAGCGGAATAAAACCCGACGCCGAATTGACCGATTAGTTCGGCTGGATCTTGGTTCTGTCCTGTAGTTTGCATTTTTTCTAAAAAGGCTCTGGTCCCGGATTTGGCGATAGTCCCAATGTTTTCAACTACTTCATCGTAGGTCATGCCGATTCCGTTATCGGAAACGGTTAAAGTATGATCGGCCTCATCGACGGCTAAACGGATTTCAAACTCGGAGTCGTCTTCAAGTAGATCAAGATTGGTCAGGGATTGAAACCTGATTTTATCGATTGCGTCGGAAGCATTGGAGATTAATTCTCTCAAAAAAATCTCGCGGTTGGTATAGATCGAGTGGATCATCAGATCCAATAGCTGTTTGGTTTCAGCCTGAAATTGTTTGGTTTGTTTTTTCAGATCATCCATCTTAAAGAACCTCCATACAGTAATTTTTTCTTTTTCAAAGTGTATTCTAACAATTTTTATCATTTTGTTCAAGTCTATCTAAAGAAAATTGACAACCTAGAGTTAATGTTTGATTACGCTATTGAGTTTGCAGGATAAATATTCGAAGATTATGTTATAATTAGACGGCTGAGGGTAACAATAATTTAGTTAAGCCGATTTTTTAAAGCTTATCCATTAATGGAATAAGGAGGGCTAATGGTTAACAACATTTCGATCTTTTGGATGATCTTTTCTGGAATGGTTGCAATAATGCTTCCGATTGGTTTGGCGGTATACTTCTATAAACGTTATCAAATCTCTCTAAAAGTGTCATTAGTAGGGGCGTTGGTTTTCTTTGTGTTTCAGATAGTTCTCAGAATACCGATTTTAAGCTGGTTGGCGCAGATGGACTGGTATAAAAATTTGATCGGGGGAGATTCGTTCTTTAATTATTTGTTTCTGACTCTTTTCTTAGCTGTCACCGCTGGTATTTTTGAAGAAACCGGCCGGTTTTTAGGTTACAAATATTTACTCCGTAACGAGCTTGAGTGGAAGAACGGTTTGGCCTTCGGCACAGGACACGGCGGGATCGAATCAATATTATTAGTTGGTATGTCGATGATCAATAATATCACTTTTAGTATACTTATTAATACCGGAAAATTCGAAAGCCAGATTGGGTCCAAAATTCCGGCAAGTGTCGCCCAAAACATAAAAGACTCTCTAATTAACACCCCATCGTGGTTATTTGCTTTTGGCGGTCTGGAAAGGATCTTGGCGCTCATTATCCAGATAGGTTTATCTCTATTAGTATTACATGGTGTTATGACAAAACGTTACCGGTATCTGGTTTATGCTATCTTACTTCATACTATGGTTGATGTTCCCGCCGGGCTTTACCAAACCAAACTAATAAACGTTGTGACGGCGGAGGTTATTGTAGCGGTTTTCGCGGGGGTAGCCTTGTTTTGGATTATTAGATCGAAGAATACTTTCAAAACAGAGTTAAAGTGACGCAGTAGCCGGTAGGCTGTGGATACTGTTAAAATGCCAAAGGGCTGGAACAAAATTTTGTATTTTGCAATAGCCCCTTGGTCTACGAATCTACAGTTAATTACATAGTTGATATTCTTGGGTTAAGGTTTCGATTAGTTTCTTAACCGGAATAATTTCTTTAGCGCGATAGGCGTTGGCGCCGGAAAAAGCAAATCCTCGCCTTAAGTTGCCCCGTTGGGCGTTGATTAGAGCCAGGGCGATACAGTAAGGGCTTTTTTGATAGTTGCAAGTTTTAATACAGTGAAACGGGCATTTGAAAGGCTTCTTTTTTCCTTTAGCAACATCGCCGATGAATGAGTTTTTAATCGCTCGTCCCAACATGCCTACCGGGCTTTTAATAATTACCAGATCTTCTTCGTTGGAGTTAAGATAAGCCTTTTTAAACTCGATGGAAGCGTCGCATTCGTCCGTAGTCACAAAGCGGGTCGCCATCTGTACTCCGGAAGCGCCTAATTTTATAAACTTACGAATGTCGGCGCCGCTGTATATTCCACCTGCGGCGATAACCGGGACTGGTTTTTGATATTTTTCTTCGTACTTCTTTATTTCCTCAACAACCTTTGGAATAATGTTTTCTAAGTTGTAGTCGGTATTTTGGAGTTGTTGCTCGTTAAAGCCTAAATGGCCGCCGGCTAAAGGCCCTTCTACCACAATAGCGTCGGGAACATAATCAAATTTCTCAACCCAACGTTTGATTAAAATTCCGGCTGCTCTGGGGGAGGAAACAATTGGAACCAGCTTGGTCCGATCGGTTTTCTTCAAAAACTGAGGCAGGTTTAGGGGCAGGCCGGCTCCGGAAAAAATAATATCAATCCCTTCATCGATTGCCGTTTTAACCATATCCGCGAAATTGGTAAGGGCAACCATAATATTGACACCCAAAACGCCCTTAGTCATCTGACGGGCTTTACGGATTTCTTTTCTTAACGCAACAATGTTTGATTTTACGAAATCAGAGGTAAAATTGGGTTCAAACATTCCGATCGAAGCTGCCGCAATAACTCCAACTCCGCCTTCATTAGCAACTGCCGACGCTAAACCTGATAATGAAATTCCGACTCCCATACCACCTTGGATGATTGGGAGATTTATGGAGAGACCTCCAATATTAAGCGTTTTAAAATTAGTATTGATCATCGAATTCTCCTTTATAGATTTGTCAGGTTAGGTTTAAAAAAAGTCCCTTCACGTGATGAAGGGGCTTTTGAAATTTTAACTTTCGATTTACGTGTTCAATTAATAGCGACTGTTTTTACTTGAATAGCAATCACTACAGTATACGGGCCGGTCACCGCTGGGTCTAAAAGGAACTTGGGTTGATTTGCCACAGGTGGCGCAAGTAGCGTCATGCATTTCCCTAGGTCCGGAACGGAAACCTTGTCTTGAATTGCCACCACCATTGCGTTGTTTACGGACTGCTCTGCAATCGGGGCAACGGCTAGGCTCGTTAGTAAAACCTTTCTCAGCGTAAAATTCTTGTTCAGAGGCGGTAAATACAAAATTGCCTCCACAATCACGGCACTCTAAAGTCTTGTCTTGAGTCATTATAAAACCCTCCTAAAAAAGTTTGCCCAAAATAGGATGAAGATTGCGATTATTTCCCCCTCAACTTGAGGCGATTATTGCATTAAAAGGGTTAAATAATAGATCTCACCGTACTATTACTTGAACTAGTCAATTATAACATTGAATAAATGAAAAGTAAAGCAAAAGTATTTTTTTTGAAAAGGCACTAACTATTGACTGTTAACTATATGAGCGTGTTTCATAATTACCTTTAGTAAGATTATAATACAATATATAGTGTCTAACCCAGATTAGTCTATCAATATATTGTATTATAATGATAAATTTTGGAATTATGAAACCGCCTAATTTAATTAAAAGCTTTGTTTTTAGCCTAAAAATCATCATAGAAGCCGAAATAGCCAACCGCCAGTAGCACTTATGTTTTTTAATTAATTATCACCAATTCTCTTAATCGGACATAGGCTATTGGTATAATGCCGTCAATTTTATAGAAAAAAGACGAGTTGTGAGTATAAATTAAGGAGGGGATTTGATGGGTTCAGCTAATATAAGTCTTCAAGCGTTATTGAAACAGGCAGGGACGACTTATCCGAAAACGGTAAATCTATCGAGTAAAGTGCGAAGCAAGATTAATTCAGCTATTAAAAAGGTTGCTTTTGCCGCTATTCCTGATTATGACCCGGGGACCAGCGTCAGTGAAGCTGTTAGCAATTACAAGACAACTGTTAATATGAAAGGGGTCTTGAGTCTTCGGTTTGAGGATTATTTTTATCCGGAAATGGCTGCCCATGGGGTAACTGGAGTCAGTTCGACAACACTCAATCTTAAAACCGGACATGAATATAAGTTTGATCAACTTTTTCAAAAAGGCTCCAATTATCAGGCGGTCATTAATCAAATAATCCAAGCCCAAATTGTCGCCGAACAGATTCCGTTGCTTAAGCCTTTTACAGGGGTAGGGCCGGATGAAGATTATTACCTTACCCCAGACAGTTTGGTCATTTACTATCAGCCCTATGAGTATACTCCGGGGGCATATGGAGTCTTGGAGTTTAAAATACCATATGCCCAGATTGCGGGCATTATCGACCCTGATGGACCCATTAGGAAGATATTGGGTTAATCGAAAAAGGATTTGAAAAAGGTTGCGATATTGAAAAGACGATTACGAGTAATGCTTCGCTGAACACGATTACGATATGGGTTAGACCGGAATCTCAGTAAAAGGGATGCCCTGGACAAAAGAAATTGCCGCGCCGGTAGCGGTTGCAAACTCGGCATTGGGCGGAGTCACAAAATTGACATTATACAACTGGTTAAGCTGAGTAAATATCTCTCCGGCTTGCGGCACATTAGTAAGGTTTCCGGTCAGCACTATATCTCGGGTATGGTCGATTCTGGTAGCGAACACCGCCAGCATTCCGATGGTTTGGAAAACAAGGTTGATTATTCCCAATGCTACATCAGCATTGGTTGCCAAATCACTCAATTTTCCAAAGTTTGAGGCGGTGGTCTCCGGTGGGAGGTTGACTAGAACGTCATGACTGATATCACTGATCGCCAGATCAATATGGGCCAGGCTGCCACCTTGGGCAGTCCCAATCAAGTCGTTAAATTCTCTGACATTGAGCATTCGGTTGGAGAGACCGAGCAAAGTTCCGCCACCGATACCGGTACCCCCAATATGGCGGACCCCGGTCTGGTCCGCTTTGACAAAGGCTGTACCAGTGCCCATGCTTACAATAATGGCATTGGTCAGCCCACTGAGGAACAGTCCTCCGGCTCCAATGGACCGAAACTCATCAATTTTACCGGTGGGTATACCATAGAGCTTAGCTGTAATATAGGAAGAACCTACTCCAGTTACCATGATCCGCTCAATATCCGATAGATCCAAATTATTGGCACTCAGGAATTTACCAAAAGCCCCGTAAACTGAGGCAATCGGATCAGTGGCTCGGACTAATAAAGGGCTAAAGATATTCGAATTATCAAAGCCGATAATTTTGGTAATGCTTCCTCCAATATCAATTCCGATGATTTTACCCATTTCAACCTCCGGTAATCATTTTGAAAATAGCGATGCCGACTCCAGTGATGCCTTCGCCGCCCAACAATCCTGAAGCAGCAATATTTCCGTTTCCTGCTGAGTTCGGACGGAGCCGGTCTGTGATAAATCTAATCGCACCGCCGAGAAACATTGGGGCTGATATTTCAAAAGGCAAATAAATCCCGATTCCTAGGGTCATAACAGGAACTTTAAGTAGATATAACAAAGCCCCGATTGCCACGGCAATTCCAAAAACCACCGGAGCCCCGACACCGTTAATCATTTGGCTGACCATAAATGCTTGGCCTGCCGGCAAGCCTTTGTCCGGGCCGACGCCGCCGAATTGCCCAACCACTGCGAACATTGCCAGAGCAGCGACTACGGCTCCGGCCAAACCGCCGACTATTTGTGAGATCATCTGGGCTACCGGATTGGTCCCCAACATCCTTCCGGCTTTATAGTCAAAGAGCATATCTCCGGAGTAGCCGCAGGCGACAGCGACGGCGGCAGCGACCATAAAGGAAGTGAAGGCGTCGACCGGCACGATCAAACGGACAGCGAGTAAGACAATGATCCCGAAGATTTCCATGGGGTTGATTCCGGTCTCGCCGCTGATGATTGCGGCCATTGCCGAAGCAAGTAGGACTCCGAGCATTAACAGAAAAGAGGGGAGAGGGCCGATCCCGCAAGCGACCGTGATAACGAAGGCAACGGCTGTGCCAAGCAAGGCCCAAACCCTTACCTTTTTCTTATTAGCTTTGGGAACATCCACCAACGCCTCGTTTTTAACAACCGTGTTATTTTTCTTTTTTAATAATGAAACGAAATAGGCCAGTAGAACACCGATACCGGTCCCAACCATCAAGCCAATGCCCAGGGTGTTTTTGAAACTGACCGCCTCTTGGACGGTGGGGAATAAGTTTAAGGCGGTTCCCAGCGGAATTATTATCACATATGAAAGTAAAGCCCCAATAAACCAGACTCCGGTATAGAGGGTTCCAATGATATATCCGATTCCGACAGCCATGGGCGACATCCAGAAGCCCAGTTGAAAATTTTTGGCATAGAGCCATTTGGAGCTGATTGCCGCTGGAATCCAGCCCAAATTGTCCCGTAAGAAAGTGAAGATCGCCGAAAGACCCATTGTTCCAAAGAGTAGTGCTGATTTTTTACCGCCGGCGTCGCCGACAACGATTGTATCGGCAGCCGCTTTGCCAATGGGGAACGGTAAAGCTTCATGGTCGATAAAACGTTGGCGGAGAAACCAAGTTAGGACACTTCCTAAGATTACGCCGGCCAAAGCGATGCCGATAACCTGCCAGAGCCTGCCGGTGGTATATGCCTGGCCTTCCCAAATGCCATTAATCCAAAGACCGGGCAAGGTGAAAGCCAAACCTCCGGCAACCATGGCCCCGGCCGACATTGCGGTCTGGGTGATATTGATTTCATTCAAGGTTGTTTTACCGAGAGCTTTTAAAAGCGCCATTGACAGTACAGCCACAAAAATGGTGGGCCAGGGGAGTGCGCTCATCCGAAGCGCTACATACATTGAACTGGCGGTGATTAAGATTGAGCCGAGGGCCCCAAAGATAAGGCTGCGTAATGATAATTGCATAATTCCAAATAAACTGCGTTCTTGATTAGTTTGATCCGACATTCAAATCCTCCTATCAAATTTTTCTTTTAATAGACTGGTAACGAAAAGGCGCAAAAAAACCTTCCTGGAGACAGGAAGGCGTAATAATACTAAGCTATCCTCCGTCTCAGTCTAACGATCTAAGCGGTGTTTTACTGATCCGACAAACAATCGCGCGCTAGTGCGGCTCCGAGGATACCGCCTTGAAAATACTATAGCATTGGATGTTTATTTAGGCAAGTTTTTTTTTGGAAATGTTACCTTTAGTTAACTTAACAAATCTTTGAAAAGCGCTTAAAGCGGAGCTGTTTTTAATTAATCGAAGATCCCACTCAAGATAAGTTTGGATATAATATAGGATATCAATGTCCATTTTGGACAATTTGTCAATTGTATTTACAATATGTCCAAATAAAATGAGACCCCATATTGGCAATCGTTTAGATAGTATATCCCGATTACCACATGAGGTCTCATTTTTAGCTGGATTCCAGATCAATTTATCCTACGGGAGTTATTCGCCAACAACTTCCCGAATCACTACATTATCGACATAATACTCAACTTCCGGCCCCGGACCTTCGGTATATAACTGGAGCGCTTTCAGGGTACCGGTCACGTTAAGTTCGTAGATACCGCTAATACAGGTCCATTCTTCATCGGATATGGTTTTGGATTCTACCCAGGAGTAATTGTCGCCCCGGTCATCGGTTCGCTTAATGCTGACCCGTCCGGCATCGCTGACTTTGTTCTTCAGTTTAATCCAGGCGGAAACTTCATATTTACCGGGTTTCATCACGGAGATAAGGTCCTGGGCGACACCCTGCCAAGTTTCAGTCCGGCCGGTGATCAGAACCGAGTTGGTCCCGGTATGGGAAGTTTCATCGGTGACCGTTATTTTGCTGGGGCCACCGAAGTTGAACCAACCGTCGGCTCCAGTCTCAAACCCCGGATTGACCAGTAATGAAGGCTCGCTGCCCCAACATAGATTACCATCGATATAACCGGCTACCCTTTGATAATCAACTAATCCTTCTTGCTCGGGATTGAAGGAGAAGTCGTTATCCTGGCGGTAAGCTCCGCTGGTGGAGATCTTCGCGCGAAGGTTCGCTTCTTGACCCGGTTCCAGTGTTCCGGCGCTATCGTTGAATCCGATTTCCAAGTAATAATTGGCTTGGGGCGTAACAGATTTCATTTTAACCAAAGCTCCGCTCATGGCCGAACTTGGGATGGAACCTATGCTAAACCCGAATTGTTGTCCAACTTGGGAATCAATCGTATAGTAATAACGGATCTTAACTTTCTCCAGATTGACCGGAACGGTCCCGGTGTTGATAATTTTAAAGTGGGGGGTGATTTTATCGGTTTTGGCATCAATCGTCCCATTTTCCATTTGAAGCTTTATTTTACCCGCCGGGGGTTTGATGGGGGCCTTAAACTCCAACCAGTTCACCTTACAACTGGAGCCTTCATCCCAAGGGGTAAATACTAGATAAAAACCGTTAACGCCTCTAACCTTTTGCATAGGGATGGATACTGTTTCCCAAAGAGTATTCTTCCAGGGGGCGGGTTTTTTGGCCGCTGCCGTAAAAGAATGTCTCCCAATCACTGTGCCCAGGGTTGGGCTGCCCAGCTTCAGTTCCAGTTTGCCCCGACCGGAAACGGCGACTCTCAGGTCGCAGGTGGCGGGGCCGTTATAGAAGTTATAATTTTGATAGGAGGCGAAAGCGCCTTTGTTTATAAATACTGCTGTTGAACCGCCTTCAACGCAAGGTTCCAATTTCACACCGGATTGTTCGCCAAAACTCTCGGCTTCAATGGGCGCGAGAAGTTCTTTGAAGCTTAGCTCTCCGGGAAGTTCATTTTCGGCTGCTACAAAGGTGGTGACGGTTTTTGGCATTAGCGTTACGTTGAATGAACCTTTAGAAACCGGGATTTTATTCAATTTGGACAGGTTTTCCTTATCCGAAGTCCGGTAGGGAATAACTGTTTTGACCTTTGAAAATTTATTCAGTTTAACAGCGACGGCCTGTTCTTTTGTACCGTTGTTAATAGCCACAATAGCGAATTTGCCACTGGCGTTATCTTTGTATGCCGTCACAAAAACATTGGGGGCCGGATTGGAGTCGGTATTGATCCGGAGATATCCCGGCCTGACGAAACGGCTGTAGTTTCCGATGGTATAAAGCCGTTTAAAGGTTTGAAAGGTATTAAAAGTCGTATCCAGGTGGACCAGGGTTTCCCCCGGCTTATAAGCGATCAGCCACCAGAAAAGCCAGGCGTTGACCTCGGTTACAGTCATGTGATCGTGAAGCAGTTTGGCGTATTTGAGGCCATCATCAATACTGCCGTCATTAAAACCGATATTGGAAACCTCGGTCTGCCAGATGGATTTGTTTTTGCTTTTGGCGACCGGAAACGGTTTTGCCTTAAAATCATAGGCGTGGGTCCCAATTATATCAACACCCTGGCTGGCTTGGTCATCGTTTAAGGTGTCAAGGGCATAATCTTCACTGAAGTTCATTTCTTCGGGGATGATCACTTTGGCAGTGGCATTATCCCGTTTTAAGGTCGGTGTGAGGTAGCCTTTGATGAAATCCCGGAACTGAAGGCTAGTCCAAAGGCAAGCAGAATAAGGCGCCGCAAAACCGGGTTCGTTGGCTAGGGAGATAGCATGGATATCGATATTGTGGTGTTCTTTGTAACCCCGGACATAGTTGGATAGGTAATCGGCATAGGCTTGATATTTGTCGGGGCGCAATTCGCCGCCTTTGATGACGCTGTTATTGGTTTTCATCCAGGCGGGAGGGGACCAGACGGTGCTGACAAACAGATCGCAGCCCCGTTTTTTGGCCTCGTTCATCAGCCAGATCTGGTCTTCGTCACCGGTCCAGTTCCAAACTCCTTCTTGAGGTTGGATACTGGGTGTGGGCCCGTCGATTTTGTTGCCCCAATCGCCGCCGTCACCGATGATATTACGGACGATACTTAACCCGATACCGTTGTCTTGGGAAAAGAGTAAATCAAGGATCTGGTCCCGTTCGGTCTCCGGGTATGCCATTAAATTGGCGGCTTGATGAAAAGCCCCGGAACCGCCGAAACCTTCAATAGTTTGTTTTTCGTTAGTCCAATCTATGTTGCAGACAGGTGGGGCATCCATTGAATGAATTGTCAATAGGGTTCCCGTGAATAACATTAAAACCAACAAGAAAATAACTTTACTTATAATTGGTTTGGTTTGCATATCTATCCACTCCTTTCCTTATGATTATACTGTATGATCGTAAATTATGGCAAGGGTGATGACGGACTGCCCTTGCCTTCTTTTGGCACCACAGGCAGCATATTTACTATGCAAGAACCTATTATTTACTATGACATGGACAGTCTCCGGAGAAAAACCTAAATTGTTTTGATCTTGCATCAACGGGAAAATAGCAAAAGGTTTTCTCCGATTCCCCCGACGATAGAGTGAATACCCGCGACAAAAGATACAATGCCCGCGAGAGGAGAGTGAATACCCGCGACAAAAGATACAATACCCCCGACGATTCCCCCGAGTGGGAGAGTAACCAATGCCTTCGAGGGCCAGATGCTTTTTGGGATCGGAGGCTTAAGGTTACCTGTGTTCCAGGAGGGGACGAAGTTGCGGAGGACAGGAGGTCCGAGAGCAACCTTCCCACATGGGAAGGGCAAGGGTTAGGTAAAAATGTGGTAAAAAGCATTGTTATTCTGAATACTATGTATTTGACTCCGCACATCGTTTAAGAGGCGGAATATGATATCATTAGTTGAAATTTATCGAAGGATGATTGGAATGTCTCTTTTAGCATACCTCCGGGACCATTCGCGATTCTGGCAAACTTAATCGGGGTCGCTTTTACTCAGAATTTGAACTATGATCAACAAAATTCGTTGGATAATTTCCTTCAGTCGATTAGCCAATCCATGGAGACATTCTCGGCTCAACAGGAATTGCAACAATCCCGGTCAGATAATCAACTGATGTATAATCAGATTCAATTGATAAAGGAGCAGTTAAAGTTCTTTGAGGAACGGATCAAAAATAGGTTATAATTAATATCCTTATCAAGCTGGAGGCGATATTGTCCCCCGGCTTTATTATTTGTAAAGTGTGCCCTACTTGGCCTCCGACATTGAGGCCATCTCTTCGCGGGAATCGGCCAATTTTAGTTTGAGATAATTTGGAGGTTATTTTTTTTTCAAAAAAGGAAGAATATTTATTGACATATGCCATAAACGAGATATAATAAGAATAGATGGCATATGTCATAAACCATAAGGAGGCGAATAGTATGCCAAGAATGGATGGAACCGGCCCAATGGGTGTTGGATCAATGACTGGAAGAGGTTTAGGAATTTGCACAGGTGCTAATGGAGTAAAGTATGGAGCTGGTTTTGGAAGGGGATTAAGTCTTGGACTTGCTTGCAGACGCGGTTTTGGTCGGGGCTTTGGCAGAGGTTTTGCTATTAACCAGATCTCCCCAAAAACACAAGAGGAGCTGCTCCATGAAGAAAGAACCATGTTGCAAGATCGACTCGAAGTTATTGATAAGCAATTAGAGGATCTATAACAACCGGGAGACGATCTGGTTTTTACTGATTTGAATGGAGCTGATCGATTTATGGCCAGACCGATGAAGTGGAGAAAAGTTTGTTGTTTGCCCGAGAACAATAGATTCGGGCCTCTTAATTCATCCGCCGATGCCAAAAACCATGTAAACATGACCGTTGACGAGTATGAAACCATAAGGCTGATTGATTTGGAAGGCTTTACACAAGAAGAGTGCGCCACCCAGATGAATGTGGCTCGTAGTACCGTTCAAGGCATTTATATCGAGGCCAGGAAAAAGCTGGCTGAATCATTAGTTAACGGAAAGGTGCTATCGATTGATGGTGGTGAATACCGGCTTTGTGATGGATTGGGGAATGGTTGTGGCCGTGGTTGTCATAAGCAGAGGCGTGGCCGGTGCTTTACCGGTGATCAGGATCGAGGCGGCTGATTATAGATTTAAAAAAGTAATTGAACATTGACTATTTTTAAACCAAAATAAAACGGAGGATTCTTATGAAAATAGCAATTCCAGTAGATGAAAAAACTTTGGAGTCGAACGTATGCCCATCCTTTGGACGTACTCCCAATTTCCTTATTTATGATACCGAAACTAAAGAAAGTGTATTTATAGATAACAGCGCGGCAGCAAGTACCGGTGGCGCCGGGATTAAAGCGGCACAAACCATAGTGGATAATAAAGCAAATGCTTTGTTGACACCCAGATGTGGACAAAACGCTGCCGACGTGATCAAAGCTGCCGACATCAAAATGTTTAAAACCACATTCGCTTCAGTCAAGGATAATATTGCTGCTTTTATCGATGGGAAACTACCTTTGCTGGATGAAATCCATGCCGGATTTCATGGGCGGGCCGGCAATTAAGATGAGAATCGCGATCCTAAGCGGTAAAGGCGGTACAGGAAAAACACTGGTATCGGTGAACTTAGCTGCGGTAGCGAAAAAATCAGCCTATATTGATTGTGATGTAGAAGAACCAAATGGGCATCTCTTCTTTAAACCTGAAGATGTTCAGGAAGAAGAAATATTTGTAAAAATTCCAAAGGTCAACCATGAACTATGCAATGGGTGCCGAAAATGCGTTGATTTTTGTAAATTCAACGCCCTTGCCTATATCAACAATAAACTGATTGTCTTTGACGAGGTCTGCCACTCCTGCGGCGGCTGTATTTTGGTTTGCCCTGAAAAGGCGCTAACAGAGAAAGAAAAGGTTATTGGGAAAGTTCAAAAAGGAATTTCCGGCGAGGTAAGGATATATACGGGAATATTAAACACCGGTGAAGCCACGGGTATTCCCATCATAAAAAAGCTGCTTGAGAAAGATCCGGAAGTAAATGAACGGGCTTTGATTGACTGCCCTCCTGGAAGCGCTTGTATCGTAATGGAAAGCATCAAAGATGCGGATTATTGTATCTTAGTGGCTGAGCCAACATTGTTTGGCGTGCATAACCTCAATATGGTCTACGAACTGGTCAAGTTATTTAATAGGCCATTCGGGGCGGTTCTCAACAAATGTTTAGAAGAAGAAAACCCGGCGGAGAAGTTTTGTTTAGAAAAAAAGATTAAGATTTTAGGCCGGATTCCATTTGACAATGAATTGGGAAGATTGAATTCAAATGCAGAAATTACCGTAAATAAAAATGAAAAATACCGGTTACTCTTTTCTGCTCTGCTTGACACGGTGACCAAGGAGGTGCGGCATGAAACAACTACTAATCCTTAGTGGTAAAGGCGGCACCGGAAAGACAACCATGGCAAGCGCGTTTATAAAGCTCGCCGACGCTAAGGTATATGCGGATTGTGATGTGGATGCCCCTAACTTGCATCTTATCACCGGGTGGAATGCTGAACCGGAAAAAACCGACTATTATGGGTTGCCGAAAGCGGAGATAAACCCACAACTGTGCACCCAATGCGATCAGTGCAGGCAAAATTGCCGATTTGACGCTATTTCAATCGATGAAAAATATAAAGTAGATCCTTTTGCATGTGAAGGCTGCGGCGTTTGCACGTATGTTTGCCCGGTGGGAGCGGTAACTATGGTATCGGCAGTGGCTGGGGAATTAATGCTATATTCTGATGAAGAAAAACTATTTTCAACAGCTCAACTCAAAATGGGCAGCGGTACCTCAGGAAGGCTGGTCACCGAGGTTAAAAAACAAATGAAACCGGCAGCAGTCGATGCTGAGCTAGCCATCATTGACGGCTCTCCCGGAATAGGCTGTCCTGTTATCGCATCCCTGAGCGGCGTAGATATGGTTTTGATAGTCGCAGAACCTTCCATATCAGGTATTAGCGATATGGAGCGCATCATAACTACAGCGGCGAAATTCGGGACTAAGACGGCGGTATGTATCAACAAATATGATACCAACATGGAAAACACCACAAAGATTGAAGAGTTTTGTAAAAAACAAGGACTACCCTTTATCGGCAAGATACCCTTTGACTTGGGCGCAGTAAAAGCCATTAATAATGGCCAAACCATTGTAGACATAGACTGCAGATCAGGGAGAGCGGTTAAAGAGGCCTACCACAAGACAATGAAGCTGCTTTTTGAAGAAGGTGGTGGCTAAAAGTCATGCTTATTAAAACTTTAGTGGAAAACACATCTATTTCAGAAGACTTCGGTAGCGAGCATGGCTTGAGCCTATATATAGAAACCACGAAACACCAAATATTGTTTGATGTGGGCGCAAGCGGGTTGTTTCTTCAAAATGCTGTAAAACTCGGAGTAAATATTGCTGATGTTGATTTTCTTGTAATTTCACACGGGCATAACGACCATGGCGGAGGCTTAAAGGCATTCTTGGGGGAAAACGACAGAGCAAAAGTATACCTCCATCAACAGGCCTTTGATAAGCATTATGCATTACGTTCAACTGGTAAACCGGAACTGATCGGCCTAGATGAGGATCTGAAGCCGAATAGGCAAATCCGATTTACTTCAGATGGTTATTCCATTGACCAGGGGGTTTGGTTATTCTCAAATATCACGCCAAAAGAGCCCCGGCCAAAATCAAATAGTAATTTGTTAACTGAGCATAATGGGCAAACTACGGACGATGCCTTTGCTCATGAACAATACCTGGTGATCGAGGAAGATGGAAAGACCCTATTAGTAACAGGCTGCGCCCATAAGGGCATCATCAATATACTTGAGCAGTTTCAGGCACTTAAAGGGCGAATGCCCGACTATGTGATAGGCGGATTTCATCTTTCCAGCCGTTCCGGCGGCAATGAGGACCGTGATACCATAGATAGAATTGGCAAATACTTAATGGGTACCAAAGCAAAGTATTATACCTGCCATTGTACAGGCATAGAAGCCTACAAAAGGCTGAAATCGATTATGGGTGATAACATTGGTTACCTATCGGCAGGCAGTATAATAAGAACCTAATAAAGGAGCAAGATTATGAGCGAGAATTGTAATCAGAGCTGTGGCAGTTGTTCGGAGGACTGTGCCGAGCGAAAGGAAGAGAAAAATGATTTCTCCGAGAAACCACATGAAATGAGCAGTATTAAAAAGGTCATTGGTGTTGTTAGTGGCAAAGGTGGAGTTGGTAAGTCGCTGGTAACCTCGATGCTTGCGGTTACTATGAAAAGAATGGGCTATCATACCGCCATTCTGGATGCGGACGTTACCGGGCCTTCGATCCCAAAAGCCTTTGGTGTCAAGGAGAAGGCCGCAGGCAGTGAATTCGGCCTATTTCCGGTTAAAACTAAGACCGGTATTGACATTATGTCAGTTAATTTGCTTTTAGAAAACGATACCGACCCGGTTGTCTGGAGAGGGCCGATTATTGCCGGTACCGTCAAGCAGTTTTGGACTGATGTCATCTGGAGCGGTGTGGATTATATGTTCATCGATATGCCGCCGGGAACCGGCGATGTTCCCCTTACGGTATTTCAATCTATTGCTGTTGACGGGATTATCGTTGTGACCTCACCTCAGGAGCTGGTATCGATGATTGTATCTAAAGCGGTTAAGATGGCCAAGATGATGAATATCCCCATTATCGGCCTGGTGGAAAACATGTCTTATTTTAAATGCCCTGACAATGGCAAGGATTATCAGATATTTGGCGAAAGCCATATTGAAGAAATTGCTGATAAACATGATTTAAAGGTTCTTGCTAAACTACCGATTGACCCGAAGATTTCAGCCGCATGTGACAAGGGTATGATCGAGCTTTTTGAAGGTAATTGGCTGGAGCCGGTTGCAAAAATAATAGAAAAAATAGAGGAAAACTAAAATGATGAAAATTGCTGTAGCAAGCGATATGGGAATGGTGACTGAGCACTTTGGACATTGCGAAGGGTTTATGATTTTTGACACCGAAAATAAGCAAATCCTCAAAAGTGAAACCATTGCCAATCCCGGACACAGACCTGGGTTTTTGCCCAATTTCTTAAATGACATGGGTGTTAAGGTAATTATTTCAGGTGGCATGGGTGGCGGAGCCATTGACATCTTCAATGAAAAAAACATTGAGGTTATTGTAGGAGCAAGAGGTAATGCCAAAGCAGCGGTAGAAGCGTACCTGCAGGGTTCCCTAAAATCAACTGGTTCCGTTTGCCATGAACATCAGCATCATGGTGAATGTGGCGAATAGATATTTAGATTTTTCTTAGATAATTATTGAATTCGTCAAAGTTCTTAAAACCTAATTGTTTAATATAACTATTAAAAGTACCGGTAGGAATATCGCGACCTCCGGCATGTTCATGAATACAAATAGTTATGGGGAGCTTATTAAGAGGGCTAACGCCTTTCCAGATAACTCCCTTTTTACCTTGAGTAGCAGTAAATCCTAATGCTTGACAGACTTTAGCTAAATCCCTAATTATTTGTAATTGTGAAGGTCCAAAGAAAGACGATGGAGAATAGTTTGTTGATAATTAACTGGAACTAAGAGGTCACATGTTAAAAGAAAAGATAATCAATAAACAAGCCGGAATATTGACTTACGGAATAACACCGCCGAAACAAAACAACTCCGGCGAAAAAATCCGCGAGATTGCGGAGCGGCAAATAAATAGAATCCAAGGCACCAATATTGACGCTTTGATTTTATACGATATTCAAGAGGAATCGGACCGGATCAAGGAGGAAAGACCATTTTCCTTTTTGCCTACTTTAGATCCGGTTGATTATGAACAAAGGTATCTGAAGGATCTGGATCTGCCTAAAATCATTTACCGTTGTGTCGGCAAGTATTCCCGGGAAGAATTCGCTCAATGGCTGGAATTAGATCCGAAAAAGGACCGATTCTCGGTTTTTGTGGGAGCGGCTTCTCATAAACAACCGGTCAAGCTTAGACTGACCGAAGCCTATCAATTAAGGAGAGAAATCGGCAACAACTTAATGTTAGGCGGTATTACAATACCGGAAAGACATTTAAGACAACCAGACGAACATCTCCGAATCGTTCAAAAGACAGAGAATGGGTGCAAGTTCTTTGTTTCTCAGACCACCTATAATGTAGAAGCTTCGAAGAACCTCATCTCCGATTACTACTATTATTGCCAGGCCCAAAATATTGAGATGGTTCCGATATTATTTACCCTGTCACCCTGCGGCTCTTTGAAAACCTTGGAATTTATGAAATGGTTGGGAATCAGTATTCCGAGATGGTTGGAAAACGAGTTGATAAATTCGGAAGATATTTTGGAAAAATCAATCGCCTTAGAAAGACTGATTTTTCAAGAATTACTGGACTTCGCCTTGGAAAAACAAATCCCGATTGGCTGTAATATTGAGAGCGTATCGATCCGGAAAGCCGAAATCGAGGCATCGGTTGAATTGGTGAAGGAAATTAAATTGATGCTGATGAACGCTTAGATTATGAATTATAGCAGTTCCTAATTCTACTGCAACAACTCAATGAATATTCTTGATCAAATCTGGAATATGATATATAATACAAACGCAACTAAATTGCATTTAGAAAGTTGGGATCAAAATGTCCGCTATTGTCCAAATCTTACATGACGCCGGTTTAAAACATACACCAGGCCGGGAGGCTTTACTTGATTTATTGATGAATAGTAGCGGTCCAATGACCCAGGAAGAGATTTCTTGGAGGTTAAGAGGTTTCGGATTAAACCGGGTCACTATTTATCGGGCTTTGGATTCCTTTACCAAGGCAGGGATCGTTCATCGGGTGGAAAATGGTGATCGGGTTTGGAAGTTCGCTTTTTGCGGATGCGGTAACCATGGTCATTGCCACCCCCATTTTATCTGCCGTAACTGCGGAAAGGTTGAATGTCTATCCGGAATTAAACTGCCGGATATTCCCAAGCCCAAGTCCGGTTATATCGTGGAAGAACGGGAGTTTTATTTACGGGGATTATGCTGCCGATGCTCATAAAAGCGGCCTCAATAAGATTTTAAAACAACTAATTTGGGGATAAAGATGAAAAGGACATATTATTTATTAGTTTTTCTATTGATTGTTGCCTTCGGTTTTGGTTGGTTTCTGTTTAATAAAGCGGATGTTGATGTTTCCAACAGTTCCAAACTGCAGGTGACCGTAAGCATACCCTTGCTCCGCAATTTGGTGGAAAAAATCGGCGGAGAAGAGGTGGCGGTTGATAGCATTGTCAACGGGCCTAATTGCAATCATGAATTCGAACCGGCCTCCGGCGACTTAATCAATGTATCCAAATCCGCCATTTATGTCAAAGTAGGTCTGGGGTTTGACACTTGGGCGGATAATTTGGTTCAAAATGCCGGTGAAAAAGTTTTATTGATCGATGCTTCCCATGGTGTGACTGTCATCAAAGACGAACATGATGAAGATCAACCTGAAGCAGATGAAGAGCGCGGAGACCATGAAGAACACAGCACAGAAGGGGATCATGTTGAAGCAGATCACCATCATCATGAATTAGGCAACCCCCATTATTGGGGTGATCCCGAAAATGTCAAAATCATGGCTGGGAATATCTTAGAGGGATTGTGCCAAGCTTTTCCGGAAAAGAAAGATTCTTTTACCCGGAATTACCGGATTTATATGTCGGAAATCGAACGGACCGTAGGGGAATTGAAAGCCGAATTAAATAAGATTACGGATCAGCGGATTCTTAGTTATTCAGCGGCTTTCCCGTATTTTTACCGCTATTTCGGTTTGGATGTATTGGAAACGGTTGAAACCACTTGTGAACAAGAAGTCTCCCCGAAGCGTCTGGCCGAAGTGATTACCGCGGCCAAAGCCGGGCAAATCAAAGTCGTTGTC
>JAAYEK010000282.1 GCA_012728785.1 Bacillota bacterium
ACAGCTTGGTCTGGATCAACGTAGTTTGGCATTTAGCATAACCTATCGTTCCAAGGAGAAAACTTTGAACGATTCGGAAGTAAATGAGATTCAAGCCAAACTCCTTCAAAAATTGAACGCTGAGTTTGGAGCGGCCGTCAGGGGGTAAACATTGTTTACTTGGCTGATAGGATGAGGGTTGCTTATATCTTATTAAAAGGATAAAACCGCAGAAGGTTTTGTCCTTTTTTAATTCTAAGTTGCATCCGGCGCGTAACCAATAGAAATATCGGCATCAAGTCCAAAGTAATCCGCATATATATTAAAAGGTGGATCGGTCAAAACCAAAGGAGGTTTTTTTGGTGAAATTTAAACTGTCCCGGCTTAACTTGAGATTGTTATCCAATGTGATATTTTACTTATTGGTGACAATCATATGGTCATTGGTGACTCTTAAAATGAATAGTTATGAGAGTCAAAGCGGTTATTTTGAAATCAAGGCTTTAATGCAATTCAAAATTTTATTGCCGGTGGTTGTTTTTTGGGGACGGTGTCTACTGTTTGACCAATACCGACAAGGCCGGAAGAATGTTTTAAATTTTTTGCTGGCCCTTTTTCTAGTAGGATGGTCGGTTTTTGATAAGTTAATTGGGATCAAAAACTGGGGTTATGGACTTTTAGTTGGAACGGATCTAATTATTTGGGCATTTTTAATCAAGGAAACCTTTGAAACCGTTAGCGAGATTATTTCCTATTGGAAAGACCTTCCCAAAACCAATTATGCCTTGATTAAGGTGATCTGGGCCAAAATAGAGCAAGATCTGATCCGTTTAGGAATTTGGATTACAAGTTTAATTGGGTTAGGCTTTTTTTACCTGGTCAGTTTTTTTATAGTTGACGCCTTATTCTGTAGTTGCCTTCTGTTAATACCATTGCTGGGCTCTGCGTTACTGATCTACGGCTTATTGTTTTCGAAAATCAAATCATGGGTCAGCGGTGATCTGGCTTTGATCGATAGTGAATTAGTGGAACAGCTTGATTGGAACACAGCTAAAGAGGATCCGGAATTGCCGCAAAGAATTGCTTGGTTTCAATATTTAACCTTGATCAAAAGTTATTTGAATCAGCTCCAACAACCGGCAATATTAGTGAAATCCCTACTCTTTTATAGTCTTGATAGCGGGTTGATATTAAGCCTGCCATACTTATTCGGAAGAGTGATTGAGGTATAACTCCTTCAAAAAATGAAGGAGTTTTTCTTTTTATCGCCAATTTTAACCTAGGAGATTAGAATAAGTAAAATGATATTGGAGTTGACTATGATCGAACGAAAAGAGGCTGAAGAAAACAGAATTATTGTTAAGATCATGGGTGACGAATATGTAATCCGCGGCACCGATACCACGGAGTATGTGGACAGAATCGTTTCATATGTTGAAGGAGTCATTGACCAGATGAGCGGTAATCAGAAACTGAACAAATGTCAAGTCGCCGTATTAGCAGCTTTAAAAATTGCGGATGAACTTTATAAATTAAGGCAAGAATATCAATATCTAGATGACTTGCTCAAGGAGTCCAAATAACCGTAACAGCGGCGGTAGCATTGGATAGATAATCTGTTCTTTTTGGGAGGTATTCGGTTGACTTGGTTAGATTGGTTAGTCGCCGGGATCTTTTTTTTCTTTATAATCCGGGGTTATCGGAGAGGATTTTTACAACAATTTCTGGATTTATTAGGGAGCGTTGTGGCTTTAATCCTCGCTTTTTACTTTTATCAACGGGTCGGTTCTCAATTGACCGGTCTGTTAGGTTTGTCGGAACCTTTCGCTAATATGTTGGGATTTATTTTGATCATTGTTCTACTTGGCGGTTCCGTTAGTTTTTTCGGTAAACGCTGGAGGGAACATAGTAAAGGTGAACCGGTGGTCCTTTTTGATAGTGCAATGGGAGCTATTCTGGGAGGACTGAAGGCGGCGGTGATCTTAATTATTGTGTTGCTAGTCCTTGTCAGCCTGCCTTTTGGTTTTTTCACCGAACAAATCGAAGCTTCTAGTTTTGCTAATGATTTATTACGTTTGGCCCCGCTTTTTTATGCAATTCAAAATCAATCTTTACCTTCCAACTTACCCCGGTTGGTAGTTTCTCCGGAGGGTTTGCAAGTTCGTAAGATAACTCCTGTTAACTTGGAAGGCGCTACTTGCATCGCTTGTGGCACAAAGGTAGAATATAAAGGAATGGTTCGAAAAGGTTTATCGGTATATCCGCAGACTTATTGTCCCAAGTGTCGGCGAACCAGCGATGGCTGCTTGACGTTTGAGGGATATCATTCAATTCATGGAGTATGTCCTTATGAACGGCTGGGTGTGGTAGGTTTAACCGACTGCAAAATCTGGCCTAATCCGGAACCGACAACTGTTACTGGAAAATGTCCGGTTTGCGGTAGAAGTCAGTGAAAAATGATGATTGGCCTTTGGGTTTGATATTCCTTTAATTGCTCCTGTTTTTCCGGCTATAAAAGGTGGCCCGGGGAAACAATGATATCTAGAGAAATTAAGCAGGGGCGATTTGATGAATACCTTATTGATTATTGTCAGATTTATTTCCATTTATATTGTGGCGCTAATTATTGTCAGACTAATGGGTAAAAGAGCTCTGGGGCAATTAAGTCTTTTTGATTTGGTTATTATGGCCGGAATTGGCGATGTAATCATTGTTATAGGTCTGGAACAACAAGTATCCTTTTGGAAAGGGGTATTAAGTTTATTAGTATTAGGCGGACTTGAGCTCTTTCTTTCCATGATTTCTTATCGTTCCAAACTAATGGCAAATCTTTTGGAGGGTAAACCTACTTTATTGGTGAACGATGGGATGATGTTGGAAGAGAATATGGCGAAGGAACATATCTCTTACTCTGACTTACAGCAGGAATTACGGCAGCAGGGTGTCGTTAAAATATCACAGGTTTCGAAAGCGGTGTTAGAGGCTTGTGGCAAAGTTAGTGTAATCGTTAAAGAAGATGAACCGGAATCAGAAGTAGATCTTAATCGACAACTAAATTATGAATTAGCAGCGATTCGCCAAGAACTGGCCGAATTGAAACAAGCTCTAATGCTTAAGGAGAGTTAAAATTGGCGATTTTGATGATTTTTATTGATGGTTTAGGAATTGGCCTTGATAATCCTAAGATTAACCCATTATCCAAAGCTGATCTGCCTTTTATTCATGAAACGATCCGGGGAAACTTGACCAAGACAACTATTAGTAATGAGATCATCAATTCGAAGATGATTGTCAAAACCATCGACGCCGGGCTTAGTGTACCAGGTTTGCCTCAAAGCGCCACCGGACAAACTTCGCTTTTTACCGGCATCAACGCTGCTCAAGCAACCGGTCGTCATATCAACGGTTTTCCTACCAAGGCCTTATACGCCATTCTGGAGAATGATAGTATCTTTAAAAAAATTAACCGAACAGGACGGAAAGGGATTTTTGCCAATACTTTTACCAAGGAATACTTTGAGGCTGTCCGTCGGGGGCGTTGGCGTTACTCAGCTAGTACCGCAGCAGCTATGGCTGGAAATTGTCAATTTTTGATGATTGAGGATTTAAATCAGGGTTATGCTGTATATCAAGATCTCACTAATGAACAATTACAACAAAAGAATTACTCCATTCCATTAATAACCCCGGAGACAGCCGGAGTCAACCTACTACGTCAAGCTAAACTCAATGATTTTACCCTTTTTGAGTATTTTCAGACGGATCACTGCGGCCATGCCCAAGATTTTGATTTGGCGATGGTATTACTGAACCGGCTGGACCGGTTCATCGGAACGGTTGTCAGGGGAATGCCACCGGATTTTAGTTTGATCATAACTAGTGATCATGGTAACATCGAGGATTTGTCGGTAAAAACTCATACGTTAAACCCAGTGCCTCTGATTGTGTTTGGGCCGGAAGCTAGTAAGTTTTCGAAAGCTGAATCTTTAACCGATATCTGTCCCTTAATTTTAGCATCAATGGGGATTTCGGTGTAATTAGAAGGATAAAAATTAGTTAACTCAGAGAAATCATTTGAAGTAGGATTATAAAACATGAATAATAACTCAATACGTAAGATGGAATTGTTGGCGCCGGCCGGTAATTGGGAGGCGCTATTGGCCGCCTTATCAGCTGGGGCTGACTCCGTTTATTTAGGAGGTAAAGCGTTTAGTGCTCGTCAATATGCTTCCAACTTTGATCTTGATCGGCTGAAACAAGCCGCGGATTTGCTTCATCTTCACGGGAAAAAAATTTATACGACCGTCAATACATTAGTCTCCGATCCGGAAATGCCGGAAGCCGTTAGTTTTTTAACGGAACTTTATAATATCGGAATTGATGCGGTAATTGTTCAGGATTTAGGTTTGATTCGGCTAGCCCAACAATATCTCCCTAAGTTGGAACTCCATGCCAGCACCCAAATGACGATTCATAATACGGCGGGGGCTTTATTACTGAAGAAACTAGGTATCAAACGGATCGTTTTGGCTAGAGAGATGACCAAAAGAGAAGTCCAGGCTATTAAGGAGGAAACCGGCCTGGAGATTGAGGTTTTTGTCCATGGGGCTCTCTGTGTTTGTTATTCGGGACAATGTTTAATGAGCAGCATGATTGGGGGCCGCAGTGGTAATCGCGGCCGTTGCGCCCAACCATGCCGTTTGGAATATGAACTTTATCGCAATCATGAACTGATACCAACCAAAGGTCCCTATCTGCTTTCGCCAAAGGATCTGGCTTTGACGGAAATCATCCCCGAATTATATCAGGCCGGGGTTGATTCCTTAAAGATCGAAGGACGGATGAAACGGCCGGAATATGTTTATACGGTGGTTAAAATTTATCGACGGTTACTGGACCGATTTCTGGAACAACCGGAAGACTATCAGGTTGATCCAGCGGAGATCAAGGAATTAAGCGAGACTTTCAATCGCGGTTTTACCACCGGTTATTTTGGGGGAAACCGAAACCGGGGAGTTATCAGTGTTACCAGACCTAATAACCGTGGAGTTTTGTTAGGCCGGATCATCAGCTCCGACCAACGGACCGGAATGGTTAAGATCCGTTTGGAAACTGATCTAGCTTGTGGGGATCTGGTGGAGGTCTGGGTGAGTAAGGGTGGAAGGGCTTCCGTAACTGTTAACTTAATGTTTGGCCCAACCGGGAAGGAGCTATGGTCCGCTAATCCCGGAGATACTGTTTCTTTTAAAGTTGAAGGGAAAGCCTACCCAGGGGACCGTGTTTTTAAAATCGCTAGCGCCCGTTTGCGAAAAGAAGCCGAACTGGCGCGGGACCCGGATAACCCCGCTTTGAAAATACGATGCAAGGCTATTGTTAGTGGGAGTAAATCGATGCCCCTGGAATTAATATATGAAGACCAAACCGGAAGACAGGGAGCGGCAAAAAGCGCGGGGCTTTTACAAGAGGCCCGAAACCGTCCTTTGACTATGGAAGTTTTACTTAAACATTTAGGGCGGCTCGGAAATACTCCGTTTAATTTGGTTGAAGTCCAAAATAGGTTGGAAGGCGCTTTGATGCTGCCTTTAAGTGAATTGAACGAACTACGGCGTCAAGCTATTGAGGATCTGACCGCTAGATTGTTGGCGCCTTATAATCGTAACAAGGTAGAACCAAAAGTTGACTTTTCCCACAATAAGTCATCTACCACAAAAGGAACCAATCCTAGCCTCAGTGTTTGGGTTGCCGACCTTCCAGGTGTCGCGGCAGCAGCTAAAGCCGGGGCTAACCTAATTTATGTAGGCGGCGATGAGTTGACCGGGTTTCACTGGGACCGAAAGGCCTTGAATGAAGCTTGTGAAATAGCCCATGCCAAAGGGGTAAAATTAGTCGCCGGATTACCCCGGATCAATCGCGAAGGTCAGAAGAAAGAATGGATCGCCTATTTTAAGGATGTTGTTGAAACCGGTAATGATGGTATCATGGTTTCCGATCTCGGCGGTTTACAGTTAGCGCTCTCCGAAAGTGACCGGCCGCTTTATCTTAATTATACCTTAAACTTTTTCAACCGATGGGCTTTTCAATTATTGGCCGATGAACGTCTTAAACAGATCACTCTGTCACCAGAACTGTCACTGTCCCAGATTTCCGCATTGGCCGGAAGTTTATCCGGTGATGCTCCCCGCTTAGAGTGTTTGGTCCAAGGACCTTTGGAATTGATGGTCTCCGAATACTGTCCAATTGGTTCGTTGACCGGTAAAGAAGATGAAAATTGTCACGGGTATTGCCGGAAGGGGCGATACTATCTGAAAGACCGCCTGAAAATGGATTTTCCGATTGTTACCGATCAATTCTGCCGGATGCATTTGCTAAATAGCGTTGATCTCTGTCTTTATCCAGATTTGGAGCGATTGGTCAAAGTGCCGCAGGTGTTTCGTCTTGAATTAAAGACTTTACAAGCGGAAGCGGTGACGTTCTTTGTGAATAGTTATCAGCAGAAGTTATTAGGTAAAGGGCCGAATGATGCTGAGAAGGTAATTGAGGAATTTCGAAAAATTACGGGACGGGGGATAACCAAAGGCCATTATTTTCGCGGTGTGGAGTAAAATCTTGACTGATTGATTAATTTAACCACAGAGTTACGAGCCACAGAAAGAGACCAAGGGGAAAGAAAAGTTTTTTAGTTTACACTATCGCGAAACTATGGTAAAATACTAATGGTTTAGGCCGAAGGCCTAATCGCTTTAGAGTAAACCCCTGACTGGGAGTTTCGTTTCTCCGACGAAACCCTCGGCTGGAGGCGTTTTAGATTAAGGAGGTGAAGATTTTGAGTTTAGATCTTGAACAAAAACAGTCGATCATTGGCAAGCATCGTTTACATGAGACCGATACCGGATCACCCGAGGTTCAAATCGCCATTTTGACTGAGCGGATTAATTATCTGACCGAACATTTAAAGGTCCATAAAAAGGACCATCATTCCCGCCGGGGTTTGTTAAAGATGGTTGGACAACGTCGGGGCTTATTGAATTATCTTTCTCAGAAAGATATCAACCGCTACCGGGCGATAATTGAAAAGTTAGGTCTCCGAAAATAAAAGTGAAGAAAGCGGGAAACCGCTTTTCTTTATATTTTTAGGTTTTCATTTTTTAAACCCAATTTTTGAGACTGTTAATTCGCTAATTTATAGGTTTCTGGAATTGAAAAAAAGTCTATACTAAACATACCCTGTTAAATGGGTTGGTAAGGAGGATTAAATATGCAGAAATGGGAGATGACCTTGGCGGGTCGCCCTTTAGTCATTGAATACGGGCAGGTTGCCAAACAAGCCAATGCAGCAGTGCTAGTTCGTTATGGCCAGACCGTAGTCCTAGTCACAGCGACAATGGCCAAACAACCCAGGGAAGGTATTGACTTCTTTCCCCTGCTTGTTGATTATGAAGAAAGGCTTTATGCGGTAGGAAAAATTCCCGGGGGTTTTATTAAACGGGAGGGAAGGCCTGCGGAAAGTGCAGTTCTTGCCGGCAGAATGATTGATCGCCCGATTCGTCCGCTGTTTCCGGAAGGATTTCGAAATGACGTCCAAGTAGTTGCCACAGTTTTATCGGTTGAACCTGACAATGAACCTGGTTTGGTAGCCATGATCGGGGCTTCCGCTGCACTACATATTTCGGAGATTCCTTTTGCCGAACCAATCGGTGGAGTGAAAGTCGGTAAGGTCAATGGCAAGTTAATAATCAACCCTACAGTTGCTGAAGGCGAAAAAAGCGAGCTTTCCTTGGTAGTGGCCGGTACTAAAGATGCCATTATGATGGTTGAGGCCGGAGTTAATGAAATGTCGGAGGATGAAGTTTTAGAAGCTATCCTTTTCGGACATGAGGCGATCAAAGAGATTGTCGATTTCATCGAAAAAATCAGGGCCGAAGTTGGCAAACCAAAAGTAGAGGTAGCTTTGTATGAACCGGACTCGGAGATTAATAAACAGGTCCGGGAATTTGCCACCGCGAAGATGGTGTCGGCGATTAAAACCGACGAGAAACTGGAACGAGAGGCTTTAATCGAGCAGGTTAAGAAGGAAACATTGGAATACTTTCAGGAAAAATTCGGAGAAGAGTATTCCCAATCGGAAAAGAGCATCAAGGAAGTGCTGGACAGTATTGTTTATGAGGAAGTCCGCCGGATGATCGCTGTTGATAAAATCCGTCCTGATGGTCGTGGTTTATCCGAAATTAGGCCAATTTCTTGCGCAGT
This sequence comes from Bacillota bacterium, assembly GCA_012728785.1. Taxonomy (GTDB): domain Bacteria; phylum Bacillota; class UBA4882; order UBA8346; family UBA8346; genus JAAYHS01. The sequence continues at coordinate 8,227 of JAAYEK010000282.1, forward strand.
CGGCCTTTTACCAAGGACCCACGGTTCCGGCCTCTTCACCAGAGGTCAAACTCAGGTGCTGAACGTTTGTACTTTAGGTCGGGTTAGTGAAGAACAAATCTTAGACGGCCTGGGCGAGGAGAGTTCGAAACGTTATATTCATCACTACAATTTCCCATCTTATAGCGTTGGTGAGGTCCGTCCCACACGGAGTCCCGGTCGGCGTGAGATCGGCCACGGAGCTTTGGCGGAACGCGCTTTGTTACCGGTTATTCCTAGTGAGGAAGAGTTTCCTTACACTATCCGCTTGGTTTCCGAGGTTTTGGAATCAAATGGTTCTTCATCCCAAGCCAGTATCTGCGGGAGTACTTTGTCGCTGATGGATGCGGGAGTGCCGATCCGCAAACCTGTAGCTGGAGTGGCGATGGGTTTACTGAAAGACGGGGAAGACTTCGCGATTCTCACTGATATTCAGGGAATGGAAGACCATTATGGCGATATGGACTTTAAAGTGGCCGGAACTAAAGATGGAGTCACGGCGATCCAAATGGATATCAAGATTAAAGGGATTAACAAGGAGATTTTGAAACAAGCTTTGGCGCAAGCTAGAGAAGGACGCCTCTTTATCCTGGGTAAAATGGCCGAAGTTATTACTGAACCGCGGAAGGAACTTTCTCCTTTTGCGCCCCGGATTATTACCTTCGAGATTGATCCGGATCGGATCCGGGATGTAATCGGACCGGGGGGTAAGATGATCCGGAAGATTGTGGAGGAGACCGGGGCGGAGATTGATATCGAAGACGATGGCCGCGTATTTATCGCTGCGGTTGATGTCACTGCTGGAACCAAAGCCGAGGAGATGATTCGCCGGTTAACCAGCGATGTGGAAGTTGGCGCCATTTATATGGGTAAAGTCACCCGGTTAATGAACTTCGGAGCTTTTGTAGAAGTCCTGCCCGGTAAGGAAGGATTGGTTCATATTTCACAGTTGGCTAAGGAACGCGTGGCCAAGGTGGAAGATGTGGTTAATGTGGGTGACGAGATCATGGTTAAAGTGGTGGAGATCGATAAGCAAGGCCGAGTTAACCTGTCCCGTAAGGCAGTGTTGATCGGGGATGAGGAGCCGGTTGGGGTGAGTTGATTTCAATTTCACCTAAAGTTAGATTTTTTAAAATGCCAACCATTTTGCAGGTTGGTTTTTTAATTGGGAGCGAAGCGAAGAAAACCCCACGCTAGGTGTGGGAGAATAAAAGGCTATGCCGATGAATCTATGGATGTAAGTGTTTCGAAAGTGAAGAAGTGGGATGTTAAGTGAATTAGGATAATTTCGATTGTGACAATTTCCGAGATGCTTTTAGGTATGGCAAATATCAGGCGGGGAAGGTCTTTTTAAAGTCAATCCTCTCTTACTATTAGCCTCAGAATTATTCCGGTTAATTCTAAAATTCAGCTAGGGGATTAAAAACTTTCTCTAGTGAAATCCAAAAGTTTCTCTAGAGGAATTTCATTATTCCTTGGCTTAACTCAAAAGTTTCTCTAGAGAAAGTTTAAAATTACTTGGCTTAACTCAAAAGTTTCTCAAGAGAAATTCGAAAGTTTCTTTGGAGAAATTAATAAAATCCTTGGTTATCTCGAAAATGTATCGCCTCTCTTGTTGCTCTCCCCCAACGAAGCTTATTCGAAGCGGTAAATTCAGGTCGCTCTCGGACATCCATGTCCTACGCGACTTCGTCCCGTCCTGGAACACAGGTCGCTCTCGGACATCCGCAGTGTCTGGATGACACAGGGTGAAGCGGCCAGGGTTATTCATCCACTGGATTAGCTAACCTGAACAACATCATTGGGGAAGAGCAAGATTTAAGTCGCACTTTGGTCTATTAAATACATTTATCCTCCCGCTGAGACGCAAAGGCGCAGAGGAAAACCGAAATAAGCTATCCTGAAAGAAACACCCTTTGGCTATCCTGAATGACCAACACCTCAGCGCCTCCGCGCCTCTGGAGGAGATAAAATTGGCTGTTACTTCTTTTTTCATTCTTTAATGTGCCCCGGCGGGCCGGGGCGGGGAATTACTACCCGGAATTAACCTCACACAAATCCTCGAAGCTCCGTATAGACTTATGGATGATAACCCGTCTCCCTAAGTTACAATTTTTAGTAAACTCTGCTTTTATTAGGTTGACATCGAATGAATGTTCGATTACAATATTAAGTAAATTGTTAATTAAAGAATTAAAGAATTATTGATTATCGAATCAAGGCGGTGAATATCCATGGCGTCAGTTTTGATTGAAAGAGTAAATAAGGAGCGGATTTTGGTTAAATTCGGATATCAACCGGAGTTGGTTAAAAAAATTAAAGAGATTAAAGGGCATAATTGGAATTTTGAAGGAAAATATTGGACTTTGCCGAATAATAAAATAGTAATTAAGGAAATGCTCAAAATTTTTTCCAATGAACAAATTTATATCGATCAAACCCTTGTTTCAATTACTGACCCAAATCCACAACAAATAGAGGATTATTATGCCGAAAAGACCCGAATATTAAATGATTTAGATCGAGAATTAACCATAAAAGGTTATAGTATTAAGACCCGCAAAGCATATAGCAGTAATATTCGACGCTATTTGCAGTATTGTAACTTAAATCCTGGAGAGAAGAATGAAGTTTACATAAAGAAATACTTGTTGCAATTAATCGATAACCAATCTTTATCTCGTGAATATGTGGATCAGACTATAAGCGCTTTAAGATTTCTATACATAACAATATTCAAAAATCCAAATATAGTTATAGATATTCCCAGACCAAAAAGAGAACGCCATTTGCCTGAGGTTTTAGATCAATCTGAAATTATAGATTTTTTTAAACAAGTTTCTAATTTAAAACATCGAACAATTTTAGTTTTAATCTATTCAGCCGGACTCCGGGTTAGCGAAGTAGTACGTTTGAAACCGGAAAATATTGATTATGAACGAAAATTGATTCATCTTCATAATGCAAAGGGAAGAAAAGACCGTTATACAATTTTATCACAGGTTGCGGAGAAGTATTTAAAAGTCTATATTAAAGAATACCGTCCCGACCGTTGGTTATTTCCCGGAGCTACGCCGGGGAGGCATATTGTTGAACGGACGGTTCAGCATATTTTTGAAAAAACATTGGAAAAGACCGCTATTATTAAAAAAGTATCCGTTCACACTCTTAGGCATTCTTTTGCGACTCATTTATTAGAAGGAGGCACTGATCTACGATATATTCAGGAATTATTAGGACATGCCAGTTCAAAGACGACGGAAATATATACTCATGTTAGTAAAAATAATATTGCTTCAATACAAAGTCCTCTAGATCGTCTTTTTACTAATCAATCCACTTAAGATTGCTTAAACGCAATATGTCATTTATCATCCTAATACTGGTACAAAAATGACATAAGTCATAAATGCAGTAGTTATACGAAATACCGGTCCTCGTGGCCGGCCCTTCCTGGGCACGGCCATTAAGGGAGTTTGTTCGAAGAAGTTTTTAAATGGTAGGAGAGATAAATGAGTTTAAAGTTTAATTATAAAAGCCACAT
>JAAYEK010000283.1 GCA_012728785.1 Bacillota bacterium
CCAACGCGCCATCCTTGTAAACATCCGTCAATTCATCGGTATTCGGATCATAAACATAACTATAAGCATGGGTTTCTCCGTTTACAGTCTCGGTCTTCGTCACAATCCGCCCCAGCTTATCGCGAGTACCGTAATCAACATTATATACCGTACTCCCGCCATACTTCGCCTGATACTGCTGCAACTCCCCAAACCCATTATATGTAACGCTATCCGAAACGCTTCCAATCGTACTCCCGGTCATCATCCCGTTCTGGGCATCACGGCTAATCGTCAGACTCCCGGCTGAAGTCAACAATCCGTCGTCATCATAACCGTAACTGACAGTATTTCCATCATTAACGTTCTGGGATGTAACCATCAAATCATTGTTATAAGTTACACCCACATTACCCGCAACCGCTCCAGACCAAGCCGTTTTATTCAGCAATGACCCTTGCCAATAGCCGCGGGCTAAACCCACACGGCTATGAAATTCTTCCAACCCCCACTAAAGCGGGGCTGACGGGTCTATTATCTCTAGGTCTGTTTGAATGTGAAGTATGCTACAAACCTCTCTTTCTACTTCAAAAGATAAATAAGGTTCTGAATTCTTTGTTCTCCATACAAAGTGCAGATAAACCTCATAGTAAGACCGCCTCATTTCACACCTCACAAAATGCTCTTCAATCCACTTTCAATTTAGCATTAGGGGAGTTCAAATTATTTAGCCCAACCAGCCCCATTCATGGGGGTTTGTGCGATATATACCCAGCCGTGAGGGTTTAGCCCGCGGCGGAGATGATTTCGGAACATATTTTCGCACGATGTTTAATTTTTCCGCAGATCTCTGAATCGTTTGATGATTAATTTGGGCATTTTAATCTTCAGAAAAAAAGTATCGAAATACAATATTTATCATTTTCCTCTCTCACAACCGTCATAACGGGCTTTCTTTCCGGGAGGGGATACGTGTTGAATCTATAACCGACCAGATTTCGTGGGTGAGGCGATTGGCGGACGGTTGGCAGCTTGAAGCTGGGGTTCCCCGGCGAACGAAAGCGGGTTTCTTTAGTTCGCCGGTGGATAAAATACTTCACTTTTGATTAAGATTAAGGAGCCCTATAACTCTTTCATCATCGGAATCACAGTTTATCTTAATAATATCATTTAAATCGAAAATACTATCACCATCATCAAAGCCTTCGTAAGAGATTTTTGAGACTGTTATTTCCATATCCTTAATACTATTTACCCACCCGATTATGGATTCTTGCATTTCGGTCTCATCAATACAAATATTAACTACCATTTTATCCTGATAAGCTGCAATTAGGGTTTCATAAAATAGATTTGAGTCTTTACTAATCTTATCTTTTAAAAATCTTTCAGGATGTTTTTGATTCTGTATTTGAAAAAGTTTTAACAGCCTTTTCTCATATAAGCCATTTACATCTACCCGAAATACATCACTCAATTTTCGCACAGCATAACCATCATACAACCCATGTTCTGTTACATGTTTTATTAAGATTTGCTCATTTGACATTGCTTCAATAAAACCAACTGAAAATTTATCCGGTTCGTTACGATTAGTATATATTGAAACTAACAAATTCTCTTTTTTACTACGTGAAAGTAATTCTTTAATATTTGAATCAATCATTTGTTCCTCCTAAGTTTAGATTCCATCAACATCACAAGAGTAGTACAACCCACCCATATTTTGCAATAAAAATTAATACTACAGTTGCAGCAGTCAACACTGCTGCCGTACCAAGTTGCTGCTGTTGCTGAGGGGTTAATACAGGTGGTGCAAAATCTGGCGGTGTATATTCACAATGTTGTTTCCAACCTGGTTTTTGTTTTTTCTTTTCAATTAATCTACCTGGTCTTGGTTTAGTATGTTTATCATTTGTTTTTTTCTTACTACCTTTTCGCTTTGTATGTTCTTTAAAGAATCCCTCAGAATCAATATAGTTGACTGGGTCATTACCACAATACATAAATAAATTTGTATCTTCACCATTAAACCTTATCGGATCCTTCGCCGTCCACCGTCCAGTCTCCGCATCATAATCCCTAGCCCCGAAACGCACCAACCCCGTATCCTTATCATACAATCCTCCCACAAACCCAAACGGCTGAAACCCCGGATTCGTATCCAGCGTAACGTTTCCAAACTCATCATAATCCAGCCGCTGGACAATCTCCCCAGTTGCTACATTTAGTATAACACGCGGACTCCCAAGGTGATCCGTAATAATCCGATATGTAAACCCCCCCTTAACCACATAATCCGGCACATTCACCCTAGTCCCATAAACA
>JAAYEK010000284.1 GCA_012728785.1 Bacillota bacterium
AGCCCCACCCTCCCCACCTCAACTTTACATAACCGCCCCATCACTAATCACCGCTTCAAAATCCGTTGCGCGTTATGAGTTACGCGTTACGTGTAAAAACCCTTTATGCCTTTCCTCTGTGCCTTTTGCGGCTATCTAAAAAATGTTACCGATGCTTGTCGATCCACGTCAACCCCATTTTCATATTATCGCTTGGGTCAATAGGAAGTTGACGTGGACGACTTTGTGGCAAATTTGGGTTAAAAAATATCCGTTTCAATACATAGCCTTGCATTTTTTTCCTCCCCTTCCTCTCCTCATTTCCCAAAAACCCACGTCCCTTCTACCTTTCCACTTTCGACGATATCAACTAGGCGACCAGAGTTCTCCGGACAAAATCGATACACTTTTGCGGCTTTTTAAGTGATACTATATACTTGGACAAAGAAAGTGACCCATAGAATATGAATCACTTTCTTTTACAAAAATTTTGTGCTTAATGTTAAATCATTCAGGGTATTTCCGGAACCCTCATTCAATTCATAGATTGCCACGGCTATTCTGGATCAGTTATTTCATCATAGTATGGTCATTAACATTAAGGGTGAATTTTTAGTTGCCATTGACAATCCCCAAAGGGAAGGTTGAGTTTCCAAAAAACTTGACCGATTATAAAGGATATGGCATAATTAAAGTAGAAATAAATATCCTAATAAATGCAGGCATGCGCGAGGATCAAACTCAAGGTCGGTTAATAGCTGGCAGCACGCTTCGACGTGTGGGTTCCTTGAGTCTCGGAGCCTGTTTTTTTATATCTTTTTTAACCAAGGATAAGTTCCTACTACCTCTTCCGATTGATGGAGGTTACCGGGGAGAATCTTAAAGCCATAACTAAAAAGGTTCCCACTGCGCCGATATAGTTTATCTGCTAAACTAAGTAAATAACGTTCCTCATAATAATTGTATTGGTCAAATTCTAGGGCGTTAAAACAAGAGCTATTACAGATATCGGATACTTGTAATAATTTAAGCTGACCGACGTTTTGACATGATACCCGGTTGCTGTCGATAGCACCGGGTTTTATCTGGCAGGTTCGATCATTTAAAAGTAACTTAAGATAGTTTTTTAAATCGGAATATAACATATTGGAACGGTTGGCAAAAACCAAATCGACGGTATCTCTTAAATCAGCGCCAAACCAGGAAATTCTCTCAATCAAAATCCTGGCCAAATAAAAATATAGCCGTCCTCTCCCTTTTAAAGTACTGCTGGTTATCTCATCATGCGAAGTATCGCAAATCACATAGGAAAGATGAAAGTCGTATTGGGATAGACAATCAATAATTCCCCGCCGGATGCTGGTATGTTTGATATTACGCCAGTGAACCGGGGCATTAAGCGGTTGCAATCTGAATTTCTGCTTTATTTCATCGATACACTTACTAACTTCTAAGTCTTTCTTCTTATCTACGATGACGGCTCCTAGAATGAACCACCGGGAGCCTCTCCCCAATCCTTCATCTCCAGCTTCCTCAATATAAGCGGTATAAGGCATTTGATAATTTCTCCCTGATTTATAGGTGCTTCCATAAAGAATTTCGTTATCAGGTATAAATTTCCCTGCCTTTCATTTTTTCCCTCCCATTCCTCCCCTCAATTCCCCCAAACCCAAGTACCTTCTGTCTTCCCACTTTCGACGATATCAACTAGGCATCTATCAGGCATAATAATTAAACAAAATTTTTAGTCACCGTCATCATGGCGACCAGAGTTCTCCAGACAAAATCGATACACTTTTGCAGCTTTTTAAGTGATAATATATTACTTGGAAGAGTTCTTAAATTTCAAAAAACGCTTCAAGCATTCGTTGCAACCAGGCGCTTTTTTCAGGCCCGCCTTTGAACCCCACCAAGGACACCCCGGATCAAGGTTTAGGATCGCGTCCCAGATCTGGTAGGTTCGTTCGAAGAAATGTAACAAAACAGCTTTCCATGATCTTCTCCCTCTTTAGATTTTTACCATCCACCTTCCACCCTCACCCCCACAACTCCAAACTCCCAATAAAAATAAAAAACATTATTTACCTGCCCGATCTAAAAATCCCAAAAATATATTAGAAACTAAGCAGGAGATTTTTGGTATACATCCAAATAATAACTAAACATCCAATTGAAACTGGAAACCAAACATCGAAATCTTCCCTCAACAACAAAGTATCTTTCGATTCGCGCCTAAAACATTTTCCAAAAGATACGCACTGCTACCTTGAAAAATTAAACCCCCAAATCCCCCACCGGAGTGAGCAAACCAGACGAAAAAATCATCCAACGAGTCAGGGGAATGACAAAACAAGCCGGGGGAACCATCCAACGAGTCGGGGGAATGACAAAACGAGCCGGGGGAACCATCCAACGAGTCGGGGGAATGACAAAACGAGCCGGGGGAACCATCCAACAAGTCGGGGAAATGACAAAACTAGCCGGGGGAATGACAGAATGAGGTGAAGGAACGATAAAATGAGGCGAAATACCTCTACGCCTCCGCGGGAGAATAATAAAAAAGGAGTGATCTCAAATGCCAAAAAACAAAGTTAACGACTTCCTAATGTCCGCTAAAACCATGATCGAAAACGCCCTCTCCGACAATGATGTCAAAACCGCCCTGGCGGGTTACGGTTACGACGAGGCCATGCTTCAGGCCGGGAAAACCCTTTACGACGAAGCTTTTGAACTGGATCTGGCTCAAAAAAAGGAAACCGGTGAAAAGGTGGCGGCTACCACTGAGTTCAACAACATCTGGGCCGAAGCGGACCAACAGTACATGAAGACCCTCAAAGTCGCCCGGATCGTCCTGAAAAACCTCTACAAAGCCGATCAATCGGCCATGCTCTATGGAGTCCGCAAACCAAGCTTCAATGGCTGGCAGGAACAGGCAGTCTCCTTTTACGCCAACATCCTCAACGACTCGCAACTAATGGAGGCCATGGCCAAGTTCGGCTACCCCGAGGAGAAGCTCAACCAGGAATATGAGATGGTAAAAGAAGTCATTGCGAAACAATTGCAGCAAAAGAAAGAAAAAGGCGAGTCCGAACAGGCCACCCGCTTCCGGGACCAAAAACTGGATCAACTGGCCGACTTCGTCTCCGACCTGCGCGGCATCGCCAAAGTAGCTTTAGCCGACACCCCCGACTACCTTGAGAAACTCGGTATTCTAGCCCGATCGGCTGGATTCACTCCCAGCAAAAAACAGACTGCGGCTACTACAGAGTAAATGTTAGTTGAAAAGGGTCTATCAATTGTTAAGGGAAAAGGGGAAATACATTTCCGAAATAGACCAAAACAAAACTCGCTTCTTGAGCGAGTTTTGTTTTATTTAGACAAAGTTGTCCGCCTAGTAGCATTCGGAGATCGTCTTTATAACAACCCAGCTACATTTGTCAAAACTTCCCGATCACCATCACTAGCATGGGAAGGAATAATTAAAAAAACGGAGAAATTGTATACGTTAAGCAAAATTATAAAAAAACCCAAGAAAAAGTTAACAACTTAGTAAATTAGGAGGTAATGAAATGCCGGACAAAGGTACCAAAAAGAAAGTAACCAAAGTGGGGGGCGGAGAAAGCTCCGCTAAGACCGGAGCAAAGAAGACCCCATCCTTCGTTGTCACTGAGGAAAGCAAATCCAAGGCCAAAACCTTTCGCTTATTGGCGATTGTTGCCTGGATTGTAGCCATCGGTTTTGAAGCCGGCGCCATTTTCCTGCTCCAAAAACCGCCTATCAATACCACTTGGCTCATCGGGCTAATTGTAGCGGATCTGATCTTTGCCGTCACCGGTTCCTTACTATGGAAGAAGGCCAATCGGTTCGATCCCGCTTCGGAAAAGGACAAGTTCAAATTCTTTATTCAGAACCAGTTGGGCGCGATCATCAGTATGATTGCTTTCTTACCCTTGGTAATCCTGATCTTAACCAATAAGAATATGAAAGGCAATCAAAAAGCCATCCTTGGTTCAGTCGCTGCTGTGGCCTTAGTGATTGCCGGTATTGTTGGCGTCGATTTCAACCCCGTATCCATCGAGCAGTATGCTGAACAGACTGCGGAAGTCCAGGCGTTGAACGATGGCGTAAACAACGTATATTGGACCAAATCCGGTTCCAGTTATCATATTTATTCCGACTGTTCCTATATAAACACCGATCGGACCACTGAGATATTTGAAGGCACCGTTGCCAACGCAAGAGAATTAAAGAATATAACGGACTTATGTGACCGCTGTGAGAACAGAGCCGTCAAAGCCAAGGAATTGGGTGACCAATAACCTAATTGAAAAAGTTTTTTAGGGGGGAATTATCACGGAAGAATTGTTGCCCATAATTTTACAGGCTGTTAGTGGAGTCATTGGTGGAAATGCTACCGGTAAGGCACTGAAGAAGAAATCCCTTGGAAAAGCCGGTAATTCAATCGTCGGATTGATAGGCGGTTTATTAGGGGGATTGCTGCTAAACTATTTGACCAACAGTAATCTTGATTTAAGTAGTGTTGTAGAGAGCCTTGCCAACGGTGGCGCTAAGACTGGTAAGGCCCTGGAAAATATCGCCGGCGGCGGTATTGGTGGAAGCATATTAATGGCTGTGGTTGGCATGTTCAAGATAAAAAGTAAAAAATGAAAAGCTCCCTTGATTAATCCGAAGCTATTGTTTAATAATCCATTCTATCCCTGCTTATTTAGCAGGGATTTTTCTTTTTATGGGTATTGTTGTTCTAGGACTATTATGTAAATTAAGAGTATTAGTCTGGTTTATTAGTGAAACTTATTATAAAATAAATATGATTCTACTGACTTCGAAGCTTTACCAAGCCCGGTAAAACCGGGCTTCAGAATGCTTTTAACGCTTAGCCGTGTGGTTTTAACCCGC
>JAAYEK010000024.1 GCA_012728785.1 Bacillota bacterium
ATCGCCCAAAGTTCTCCGGTTGGAAATACCAGTGCTACACGATCTGTTCCTCCGGAAGCAACTTCAATCTGAGCGATAGCGGGTAACTGCCAAATTTCTTGTCCATCCTCCCAATTAAATGCCCGCACCAGCCCTGTTTGTTCCACTACTATTATGGTATCATTTACTAGGTTATATTTGATCATCTCCGGCAAGCGCCGGTCCCAAATATCCGTAAAGCTATAGATATTAATCAGTTCCAAACTATATACTTTTAAAAATTGAGTATTTTTAACTAAGTAACGATCTTTATAAGCCTGATGCGGTTTGAGACCAATTTTAATACGCCTTTTTAACCTACCGCTTTCAGGATTGATAATTTCCAACGATTGGAGCGTATTGATGACTAATGAAAGATTATATTGGGAAATTGACTCGATCCGGTCAATAGTTTCCCTGCTCCAGATCACTCTTGGTTGACGGTTTAAACTTCCGGCCCTTGGAGATTGGTTCCTGGAGGCGCCCAACCATACTTTGAGTTCGATTCGAAATTGGTTTTCCTCAGTCCAATACCGGAGCGGCCTAAAATCAACTACTCCGATCTCTTCTTGAAGCGTAACCAGATCTTTTTCACGGTCATTATTAGTTAATAATGACCGATTTGGATCAACTTCACGGGCCAAGGCAAAGGCCTTACGTAATCCGTTTTCCATAGCCTCTCGATAAACTTGCAATTGGTCCGGACCGGATTGTGCAACACCGATTACCGTAAAATCCCGCGGTTCTATACCGGAAACCGCTCCCTGAACAATCCCGATTGTAGATCCAAAGGTGATCACTAGCATAACTAAGGTGGGAATTATTTTTCTAAACCCATCCATAAAAATCTCCTTGATGAAAATTTTCGAACTCTTTATAAATTATCGGTCGGCGTAATCATTTACTAAAGTCGTGTCTTTTATTAAGAATTTAGCTTAAATAATGCAATTCTATGGGATGAGGTAAAATAGGTCATCTTAAGTATCCTTCTAATAATGTCCGTACCGCCTCTTCCTCATTTAAGCCGAAAGTCATCAACTTAATAATCTGTTCTCCGGAGATTTTACCAATAGCAGCTTCGTGTGTAAGCTCCGCTTCCTCGTTTTTCGCCCATATTTCAGGTAAGGAACGGATATCAGCCTCTCCCATGATAATCGAATCGCAGGACAAATGCCCTTTGCATTTACCATACCCGATTAAAGCCGCTTTAAAGATTTGAACCGAATGATCCTGGCCAACGGAACGGGTCAGTACCTCAGCATTGCTCCCCTCTCCTTGGAGGTGGACGATGATCTCGGAGTTTGCATGTTGTCTCTCATGGGTCAGCAACCGTTCGTTCATGATTAAGCGACTTTGGGCGCCTTGATATACTTCAGTTTTACGATCGGTATTGTCGATTCCCTTTATTTGAACCATTTCCAGCTCCGCAGTGGCCCCGTCCTCTAAATGAATGATCGTTACCGGGTTTAAAACCCTTTCCCCTGTACCGCCCCCTGCGCCATAATGCTTTTCTACATAACGCAATTGGGCCCCTTTTCGAACATAAAACTCATGAATGCCGTCATGGCGGCTTTTTCCGGACGTAGTATGAATTCCACATCCGGCTACAACCAATACATCGGAACCGGCCCCAATTTCAAAAGTATTATAAACCACATCATGCAAATCAGGAATGGTTAGGATAACCGGTATATGTAATGATTGATCGATCGTTCCCGGATCGATCCGTACATCTATTCCAGGCCGATCTTCCTTAGGAGTGATTGTGATCCCATCTTTCGACTCTCTACCAACAGCGACACCGTTTTTACGGATGTTAAACGCTCCTTGCGGGACCCTATGTAGATCAGCGACTTCTCGTAATAATTCTTTATCTAGAACATTGAGATCCATAGTTTTCTTCCTCCCCAAGACATATCTTACGCCAACGGCATTGAATCCCTTCCATGATCAATGGACGGATCGCATCCATCTTTCCTTGCTTTTGAACTTTACCTTCAGCGACCACAATAATCTCATCCGCCGCCTCTAGAAATTTTTCGCTATGAGATATGATAATGGTGGTCCTGTCCTCAGCCTGACGATGAGAGTTAATCACCAAATTCAATAATTGTTCAAATCCCCATAAATCAACTCCGGCTTCTGGTTCATCTAAGATAGCCACTTTAGTCCGGCTTAGCAATACCGAGGCAACTTCCAAACGTTTCATTTCACCGCCGGAAAGGGAGTTATCAGCTATTCGCTCTAAATAATCTTCCGGACAGAGGCCGATTTTAACCATTATTGATCGAAGTTCTTTGAGATTCACATCAGGATTGGCAAGTTTCAATAATCTTTCGATTTCAATTCCTTTAAAACGGGGAGGACTTTGAAAGGCGTAACGAATTCCCCGTTTACCCCGTTCAGTTATACTCAATCCGGAGATATCCTCTCCATTATAAAGAATTTTTCCAGAAAAAGGCTGATAAATACCCATAATTATTTTGGCGATCGAGGTCTTTCCTCCCCCATTGGGCCCAGTTATGACATATATTTTTCCCGGATCAAATCTTAGTGAAATTTCATTTAATATTTCCGTCTCTTCTCGACCTTGACCCAGTTTCAAGCTAATCTTTTCTAAAGTTATCATCATAATCACTCCTAACTATTTCACTTTATTCGAGGTCTTTTATATTTTTCCTTGTGGATGGAAACCTCGAAATAACTATTATCATTCAGTAAATATTATTCCCCCTTATTAAAACAAATCAGTCATTATCTATCAACCTTAATTCGTCAAAACATACAAAAAACCAGCCAAAAAGCTGGTTAAATTATATTTGAATGGCGGAGAGATAGGGATTCGAACCCTAGAGGCTGTTACACCTACACGCGCTCCAGGCGTGCGCCTTCGACCACTCGGCCATCTCTCCTAATTTTAAAGCATATTAACATCGCTTAAACATTATAACAGAATTTGCTTTTCTAATAAAGCTTTTTTTATTAACATTTAATGGCGGAGAGAGCGAGATTCGAACTCGCGAGGGACGTGAATCCCTACCCGCTTTCGAGGCGGGCGCTTTCAACCGCTCAGCCATCTCTCCAGAAGTTGTTCTTTTAATTCTTATCGTTTTCCCTTAAAAAAATCTTTCAACAAAAAGCCACATTCCTGATCCATCACACCACCAGTCACATCCAAGCGGTGATTAAGACGGAGATCCTGAACAATATTCATAATGCTTCCTGCAGCCCCTGCTTTAGGATCCGAAGCGCCATAAACTAAGCGATTGATCCTGGCCATCACCATTGCTCCGGCACACATCGGACAAGGTTCTAAAGTAGTATAGAGCGTTGCTCCTAAAAGTCGCCAGTGTCTCTTAACCTTTGCTGCCTCGCGGATAGCCAATACTTCAGCATGAGCGGTAGGATCCCCGGTTGTTTCCCGCAAATTATGGGCTTTAGCAATAATTTTGTCATTTATAACAATTACTGCTCCGATGGGAACTTCTCCCTCCCGGGCAGCTTCACCGGCTTCCAGAATTGCTTGCTCCATGAAAACTTGGTCCATTTCAAGATTACGGTCCGGAAGAAAGGATTTATTCATATTTAGACACCAACATTATCTTACCATAAACCCTAAACCCGTTTCAAGGTGAGTTTTAGAAAAATCTAAGGTTTATCTTCCTAATCTTTATATTTTATGAAATTTCAAGAAATATGTATAATTGCCAATTTGATAGTGATCTCTTTCAAATTTAATTAAACCTTAACTGCATATTCTTTCTTTGTTGTCATATTATTAAGGAGATGATATAATTTAGATAATTTAATTAATAATTAAATAAAATTGCTGCCCATCGCTTATATATACTTCTGATCAGGTTAATAATGCCCCACTTATTATATATTTTATTCTCCAAAAAGAAAATACTATTGATGCTTGACAATTGACCCGTAGCTGAGGTGATCCAATTGCTCAAACATATCCATAAAGCCAAATCAATCAGGGAAAGAACGTACTTTCGGCAGATAAGATCAAGTATTATTATCATCATAACGATCAGTTCTTATTGGTTAATTCACCGCAATTGGCAATTTATCAATTATTGTTTAACTTTTCTCGGTGTTTTACTATTAATTATCGATTATCAACGATCCACTAAAGACTTGGCCAATCATCACCTTAAACTTCCGGATCTCACCATTATCTTTCTTTTTAATATTTTTTTAATAGGTATTTTTTTAATAACAGGAGCTTCTCAGAGCCCTTTACTTGGTATTCTATTGCTTCCGGTCATTTTATTCGGAGCTGAATATGGAACGGTAATTAGCGCTTGGAATTATCTAACAATGATTGTTTTATTTACTTTTAGCTTAATATTTGGCGTAACTCCTATTAAGATAAATAGCTTGGTTCATTATATTACCTTAATTTTCGTCACCGGCGCTTATTTAGCGACACTCAGAAATTATCACCGTTCTAATAGGCATTATCAAAGAAAAATCGAACGGTTGGTGTTTAACGATGAATTAACCGGTCTTTATAATCGTCGTTTTCTTAAATCCGCAGTTCAAAGAAAAATTAAGGATAAAAATCAATTTGGATTAATTTTATTCGATATTAATTATTTTAAATATTATAATGACTATTGGGGACATGCGGCAGGAGATATTCTTTTGATCAGTATTGGAAAAGTCCTCCACCAAAGTGTTCGTTCCCAAGATATCGTAGTCCGGCACTCAGGTGACGAATTTATAGTGGTATTGCCGGAAGCTGATCGTAGAACGATTGAAGCCATAATTAATAATATAATTCAATCTATTGACTCGTTTAATTTTCCCGGTGAAGAATGTTTTCCCAATCAAAAACTCTCACTATCATACGGCTTCTCTGTTTTCCCAGATGATGCCCGGTATTATCAAGATTTATTCACCACTGCCGACCATGCCCTTTACAATTATAAAAAAGAAAATTTCCATTGATTAGATTAGTTTATTTCTTCTAAATATCCAAGTTTCGGACTTCAGAAGCGTGGGTTTGAATGTATTCCTTGCGGGGCTCAACTTTGTCTCCCATTAACATTGAAAAAGTCTGATCAGCCTCTACCGCATCCTCCAATGTAACCCTAAGAATAGTCCTGGACTCAGGATTCATAGTGGTCTCCCATAATTGATCGGCATTCATTTCACCCAAACCCTTATAGCGTTGAACAGTAATATTTTGGCGACCAATCTTCTGCAACAATTCTTCTAGTTCTTTATCAGAATATACATAATATTCATTTTTTTGTTGTTTGATATAGTATAGCGGCGGCTGGGCAATGTATACATACCCATTTTCCACTAGCGGTTTCATAAACCGATAAAAAAACGTCAGTAATAATGTCCTAATATGTGCACCGTCCACATCGGCATCGGTCATAGTCACGATCTTATGGTACCTTAATTTCGGCAGCTCGAAATCATCGCCAAATCCGGTTCCCAAAGCAGTGATCATTGATTTTATCTCATCATTGCTTAAAATTCTATCCAAACTAGCCTTTTCAACATTTAATATTTTACCACGCAAAGGTAAAATCGCTTGGAACCTTCGATCCCGACCTTGTTTGGCCGAACCTCCGGCCGAGTCTCCCTCAACCAGGAATAGTTCAGATAATTCCGGTTCCTTAAATGAACAATCAGCTAGTTTTCCAGGGAGAGAACTCACTTCCAAAGCATTTTTACGTCGGGTTAGTTCTTTGGCTTTCCGTGCGGCCTCCCTGGCTCTCGCCGCTAATAAACATTTGTCAATAATTTTTTTGGCGACAGCCGGGTTTTCTTCGAAAAATTCGGATAATCCTTCATTTACTATAGATTCGACTATCCCTTTCATTTCACTATTTCCAAGCTTAGTCTTTGTTTGACCTTCAAATTGAGGGTATTTCAATTTAACACTTAATACAGCAGTTAATCCTTCCCGGATATCATCACCGGAAAGGCCTGATTCCGATTCTTTAAGTAGATTATTTTTGCGAGCATAATCATTAATACTTCTGGTTAAAGCGGATCGAAATCCAGTTAAATGGGTGCCTCCCTCGTGAGTATTAATATTATTAGCAAAGGTAAAAACACTCTCCACATAACTGTCGTTATATTGAATTGCAACTTCGATCTCATTCTCTTCAAAAATTTTTTGGATATAAATTACTTCGCGGTGAATCGGATCCTTGGTTTTATTCAGATGTTCAACGAAGGACACGATCCCTCCTTGATATTGATACGTGGTTTCTTTACTGTTTTTTTCATCTTTAACAATTATCTTGACACCTTTATTTAAAAACGCTAACTCCCGGAAACGATAAGTAAGATAGTCAAAATTAAATTCACATACTTCAAAAATCTCCGAATCGGGATAAAACTTAATCACTGTTCCTGTTTCTTCAGTTGTCCCAATCATTTTTACCGCTTCTTCAGGTATGCCTTTACGGTATTGTTGATAATACAACTTTCCGTCTCTTTTGACCCATACTTCAAGCTTCTCAGATAGGGCGTTTACCACCGATACTCCAACTCCATGTAATCCACCGGATACCTTGTAGCCATCTCCTCCAAACTTACCCCCGGCATGTAAAATTGTTAAAACTACTTCCAAAGCAGACCTTTTTTCTTTAGGGTGAATATCTACCGGTATCCCCCGTCCATTGTCTTCAACTGTTACCGAGCCATCTTCATTCAAAGTGACTATAATTTGGTCGCAAACTCCGGCTAAAGCTTCATCAATGCTATTATCTACTACTTCATAGACTAAATGGTGTAAACCTTTAGTGCATGTACTACCAATATACATACTGGGACGACGCCGAACAGCCTCCAACCCTTCTAATACTTGAATTTGGTCGGCATTATAGTTTGGAGCGCCGTTTTTCGGCTTTAAATTGTTCATTTCTTCCTGCATTATTTGAATCTCCTTCCAGGAAACCTATTCGCTTAAATTATCAACAAAATCAGCTCTTTTTCTCAGAGTTAAAGATGAAATAGGAGATAAATAGATATCTTTGTCCGTAATCACAATCGATTTATATTCTTCTTGATCTAAATTGGCAATAAAACCTTCCTCTTGAGCTGTTTTTAAAAACTCTTTGGAGCTATTGGCTCCTAATACGCTATCAGCATTTAGAATAGCAACTAAACTTTTAGAATTGATTAATTTATCTCCGCCCAAGTGAATAAACATGGTTTTCCCTCCTAATATTTTTCACTATTAAGCCCCGATTATATTATTATATCTTCATTTGACAACAAGGGCAATATCGATAATCACCGGTAATTACAGTTTGGCAATTTTGGCAATGATGTCCCCCTTCTGCTAAAACTTGTTTTTGATTAAGGTAAAAAGAATAAATTAATTTAGAAAATGTTTCTGCCAAACCTGGATCCTGAATTGTAGTTGAACAATTTTCGATTATCCCTTTTTCCGTTTCCGTTAGCGAATATTTTACTTTTCGGGGATTGTTCCGGGTTTTAGAAAGGGAAACTGTTCCAATTTTAATCTTGATCCCCTTAATGATATTTTTTCCTAGTATCTTTTGAAACCGCTTAACTATCTCCACCGATAATAACGAAACTTGATGGGCTAAAGCCGGGTTTTCAGTTTGAAGATATAAAAAGCCATTTCGATAGCGGACCGCTTCTACTTTGGAGGCAATCTCCGTTCCAGCTACTCTCGGCCAATAATATACGGATAGTTCTCCTTTTAGCCGAGACCAAGATCCGTTTTTGCGAAAAAATTTTTCGATAATACTCATAAAGCTAATACTGGACATGGTCAATTTCTCCCTGTTCAACTAGGAAAAAAATGGTATGTTGATTATTAATCGGAAAATCCTGTTTGCTGGTGGAAGTTAAAAAAGTCTGTGATGAGCTGATTAATAATTGCAATAAATGTTGTTTTCGTTGATCATCAAATTCCGACATTACATCGTCTAATAAAATTAATGGATTTAGACCCCGCGCTTCCTTGATCTTTTCAATCAAGCCCAATTTTAATGCTAATGCAGCAGTCCGTTGCTGTCCTTGAGAACCAAAATTCTTTAGTTCAATTTTTTGATTTATTATTAACCTTAAGTCATCCCGGTGCGGTCCTACTAAAGTAACCCCTCTTCGTAATTCTGTTCCTTTTAGATTTTGAAGTTCCTCACCAAAAGCATTCTTGATTACTTCCTCATCCTCCGGAAGTTTTTGACCATTAAAACTTAAATATTCCAAGTCTAAATCTTCCTTTGCACCGCTAATTACATGTTGCGCTTCTGCAATAAATGGTTTAACCTCATTTATCAGAGAAATTCGATACCTAATTACCTTAGTCCCTTTTTCAACCAATTGTTCGTTCCAGGCATCCAATTCTTCCGGATTAACAAACCCTTGTTTCAAAAGCCGATTACGCTGTTGTAACACTTTATAGAAAGCGTAATATACAAATCGATAATTAGGATCAATTTGTGCTAAATATACATCAATAAAATCGCGGCGTAGTTGGGGCGCTCCTTTTACTATTTGTAAATCGTCAGGTGAAAATACTACAATTGGGATCCGTCCGAAAATAGAGTTGTTTTTTACAATCTGCCCATTAACTTTGATTCTTTTTTCTTTTGTCCCAATCCCAATTTCTATTTGAAGATCATAATCGCTTTCTTGAAAATATCCTCTACAAAAACAGTATTCTTCCTCCCATTTAATTAAGTCAAAATCTTTTTTAGCCCTTACTGGTTTACCAAGACAAAGTAAAGCAATTGATTCCAACAAATTAGTCTTTCCTTGAGCGTTCTTTCCATAAATAATATTGACTTGTTCTGAAAAATCGAGGGTAAGTTTCCGGTAATTTCTAAAATTTTTTAATTCCAAATGCTTAAGGTACATTAGTTTTCCTTAATTTTTTTAATCTCTTTTTACGATAACTTTAATTTTATTATAACTTACTTGGTCACCAGGATATATTTTCCGTCCTCGGCGTACTTCTATTTCTTCATTTACTAAAACCTTTCCTTCCTCGATCACAAATTTCGCTTCACTTCCCATGTTCACCACATTTGCTAATTTTAATAGTTGATCTAATTTGATAAACTCCGTTTTTAATAGTATTTCTTTTTTATCCACTATATCCACCGTTTTTCCACAATATTATTCATTTCCATTAGTATTTCAATAACTTGCCTCTTTCAACCACTGCTAAATCCTCTTAGCCATTAATTAATAAAACCAGGTTTCCCTGGTTAAGCCGACACCAACTGCAATATGGATCGATTTAAAAAAATCCAAGTTGTAAGTTTATGTAAAATGTTTTCCTTAGTTTGACAATTTAAGAGGCATTACAACATAAATATAATCGTCTTTTTCATTGATTTGCATTAAAGCCGGTTTTTGTTCTTGGATATATTTAAACAGGATTTCCTCAGCATCGACTGTTTTTAAAAAATCTAATAGAAATCTAACATTAAAGCCAATTTCAATCTCCTGTCCTTCAAAATCAACCGGAATTTCCTCATAAGATTTTCCTTTATCCGGTTCTTTAGCAGTAATAATAACTCCTTTATCGGACACAGAAAGACGAATTGAATTACTTACTAAGGAAGTTCTTTCCAAGGCTTCAATTAACATACTTCGATTGATTAAGATACTTCCTTGAAACTCTTTGGGGATAACCTGTTCATACCGGGGAAATTGCGCTTCAACTAATCTTGAGGAAAAAGTAACCCCCGCTCCGGTAAGATAAATTAATTTCTCACCAATATAAATATCGATATTTTCCTCGGGATTGGCTCCAAAAATATTGGATATTTCCTTTAAAGCTCTGACTGGTACTAAAGCTGTCTTTTGGATTCCCGTTTTTACCGGAATATCTTTAACTGCTAATCGATTCACGTCGGTAGCTACCAATCTTAAGCGGTCACTTGAGCTTTCCCATTGAATACTGGATAAAAACGGACGAGGGTCATCTGCCAAAGTAGCATAAATTGTTTGACGAATTGCCTCTTTTAATTTTTCACTATTAATTTCCAATTTTTCTCCATTTTTAATATCCGGTAAAGTAGGAAACTCCTCAACCGGTAAAATAGGCAACTGATACGACGAATGCTTACTTACAATCGAAACCGTTTTCGAATTTTCATCTAACTCAATTTCGATCGGATTCTGAGGTAAATGTCTCACTATTTCCACAAAAGTTTTTCCAGGTAAAACTACAATCCCAGGCTTATGTATTTGAACATTCGGGATATTAACTTCAATGGCAATTTCCAGATCAGTAGCGACACAACGTAATTTAGCATCTTTTGTTTCGAGCATAATTCCTGTTAAAATCGGTAAGGTTGATTTAGTGGCAATTGCTCGTACTACAATTTGTAGAAAATGAGATAAGTCTTCTTGAGCGCAATTGAATTTCATAAAAATGCCTCCTCTTTTCCCCAGAACTAATGATTCTTTATGTATTTTATTTAAGTATATATAAAAATAATAGTAGTAATAGTAAGTGTTGATAATGTTAATAACTGCAGAATACCTCGTATTAAATAGGCTTTTTTATTAAATCAATTTGTGGATAAATAATGGGTTATCGACAAATCAACATGATTCACAACCAAAAAAAATATGTGTAAAAAAAAGATCAACAGAAAAAAAGAACTTATCCTCTGATCAACAACCTAGTTTGTGAATTAAAGTTTTAATAATCCGATCTATCTCAGGATCTTCTTGTATTGAATTTTGAATTTTTTCATAGGCATGAATAACTGTAGAATGATCCCTTCCGCCAAATTCTTCACCGATTTTTGGCAGAGAATAATCAGTTAATTCCCTAATAATATACATTGCTATCTGCCGTGGAAAAGTAATATTTCTGGTACGGCGCTGCGCTTTAAGATCTTCTATTTCAATATTAAAGTATTCGGCAACAGCCTGTTGAATTAGGGGAATGGTAACCCGCTGCGTTTTTGAAGAAGAGATAACATCTTTTAACACTTCGTTTGCCATTTCTAAACTAATTTGTTTATTATGAAAAGAGGCAAAAGCAATTATTCTAATTAAAGCTCCTTCAAGTTCACGAATATTTGAATTAATCTGGTCGGCGATATTTACAATTACATCATTGGGTAAATGCCAACCTTCGATCGAAGCCTTTTTTCTTAAAATTGCAATTCTTGTTTCCAAATCAGGTGCTTGAATATCAGTGATTAAACCCCATTCAAAACGAGAACGCAAACGATCCTCTAATGTAGGAATTTCTTTAGGTGGCCGATCACTGGAGATAACAATTTGACGTCCGGATTCGTAAAGGGTATTAAAAGTATGGAAGAATTCTTCTTGGGTACTTTCTTTTCCTGCAAAAAATTGGATATCATCCACTAAAAGTACATCAACATTACGATAAGTATCACGAAATTGAGGTGTACGATTAAACCGTATGGCATTAATTAATTCATTAGTAAATTTTTCGGATGAAACATAGACCACTCGGTAGTCAGAATGACTTTTTAAAACAAAATGACCGACTGCTTGCATTAAATGGGTTTTACCTAAACCAACCCCACCATAAATAAATAATGGATTATAAGCTTTACCGGGAGCTTCTGCAACCGCAAGCGATGCTGCATGAGCAAATCGATTACTTTCACCGACAACAAAGCTTTCAAAGGTATATTTGGGGTTAAGCGAAGACGGTTGCGCCGTTTGTGGAGCAGATGTTGGTACTTTTACCGTTTCATTCCTTTCAGGAGTTACAAAACGAAGTTCAATATCTTCTTCAACTAAATCCCTGATTGTAGAAGATAAAAGTGAAGCATACCTTGATTCCAACCATTCTCTTGCAAAATCATTGGGAACTTCGATTGTCATTACATTTCCATCTAGTGAAATAGGCTTGGTAGGTTTAAACCAAGTTTCAAAACTAGGTTTGCTTAATAAATTAGCAATTGATTCTAAAGTTTTTCCCCAGACTGTGTCTAAATTAGTCATAGTTGATTACCGCTCCTCAATCTTTTATCCAGAACCAGTGGATAATATGTGAATAATAATAAAAAAACCCGCCAAAACAAAGATAATTCAAACTGAAAAAAAAGAAAAAAACCGTTGTTAGCTGAAGATTAAAATATCCACAGGTTTTAAGTTATCCACTTAATAATCAACATCCTGTGGATTATTTTAAAGGGTAATCCTATAATAACAAAATCTTTTAGCTTTGGCAATTTAAAATTATCCACAATATTGGAAATTGGTTTTGTTTAAATACCTAATCCTCGAATTTTCATGACCAGATCTTATTAATTTATCCGGCTTCTTTTACCAAGATAACTATTGACACTAATCTATTTGACAATTATAATATAAGCGGATAAATTATCTACCAAAAGTGTTTTACAAAAGTTGCATGTGGACAACTATTTAGATATAATGAGGGGTGAAAAAGATGAAAATGACCTACCAGCCTAATCGGCGTAAATATAAGAAAGACCATGGTTTTTTAGCTAGAATGGCTTCCCAAAACGGCAGAAAAGCGATCAGCCGCCGTCGGGCCAAAGGACGAAAAGTGTTATCCGCATAATTTGAATTAGGAAGAACATATCAGTTTGGATGTAATTAAAAAGAATCAAGAATTTCAACAAATATTTGAAAAGGGCCACTCAATTCAAGGAAAATTTTTAGTGGTCTATTTTCTTCGCAATCAATACCAGATAAACCGCTATGGGATCTGCGTTGGTAAAAAACTTGGAACAGCGGTACGCCGAAATTATATTAAACGTTTATTGCGCGAATCGCTTAGAACCTTGACTTTCCCCAATCATCAGATGAACTTAGATATACTTTTAGTAGCCAAAAAGCAGATCTTAAGCGCTTCCTTGAATAGTATAATTGAAGAGATCCAACATATACTTTTGAAAGTGGTTTTTTTAAAACTAAAGAATAAGGGAGAGTTGGAGGATTCCCAATGAAAGGTGTAATCCTTCTTTTTATAACAGGCTATCGTAAATTTATTTCCCCTTTTTTACCAAAAAGTTGCCGCTTTTATCCAACTTGTTCCGAATATACTTTTCAAGCGGTTAAAAAATATGGTGTTAAAAGAGGATTATCTTTAGGAATTAAAAGAATTATAAGATGTAACCCTTTTAATGAGGGAGGATATGATCCACTACCAAAAGAATGATTTAATGGAGAGGGTGCTTTTAATTTGAATTTTATAGTTAAACCTTTTAGTGACCTATTTAAAATTATTTTAGAATACTTTTATTCATTAACCAATAGTTGGGGCTGGGCGATCATTTTATTGACCATATTGATCAAAATGATTCTCTTTCCTACTATGATCAAACAAGTTCAAGCAATGAACAAGATGAAGGATGTCCAACCCAAATTAAAAGAAATTCAGGACAAATATTATAAGACCAATCCCGAGGAGTACCAACGCCGTACCATGGAACTCTATCAAAAGGAAAAGATTAATCCTTTAAGCGGTTGTCTTCCTTTAATTATTCAGATTCCGATTTTATTCGGTATTTTTAGATTATTACAAAATCCTGATTATGTAGCTAATGTAATCAAAGATGCCAGTTTTTTTGGGATTCAACTTCAAGCAAAAGGGATTCTTCCTTTAGCCATTATTTCCGGGGTAACCACCTTTTTTCAACAAAAACTTACTACTCCAACCACCGCCGGTAACGATCAAACTAAAATGATGCTTTATATTATGCCGGTCATGTTTGGTGTATTTACCTATCAAGTTAATGCTGGAATCGGTATATATTGGGTGGTCAGTAATTTAGTCGGTATCGCCCAACAATATATGATCAATAAATATTTTACAGTGAAAAAACAGTTAGACCATAAAGATGAAGAACCCTCGGAAGTAACCAAAAAGAAATAATACCAACTGTTTGGTTTAAGGAGGTATATCGTGAAATCTGTTGAAAAAGTTAGCCGGACTAAAGAAGAAGCAGTTTTAGAGGCTCTTGAGGAACTTGGGGTAAAGGCGGATAAGGTAAAAATCGAAGTTTTAGAAGAAACCACCAAAGGCCTATTCGGATTAGGTGGCAAAGTTGTCAGAGTTAGGGTAAGTGTGAAAGAAGATTTAGCCCAAGTAGCTGGTCTATTTCTCCGTGAAATGCTTGTGAATATGGGAATTCTAGCTCAAGTCGAAATTTTTAAACGTTCCGAGAACACGATTTTAAATATTAATGGAAAAGAACTCGGAATTTTAATCGGTAAACGAGGCCAAACCTTAGATTCCATCCAATACCTGGTTAACTTAGCTATTAACAAGAATCAAATTGAAAAAGAACGAATTATTGTTGATGTGGCAGGATACCGGCGCCGTCGGGAAGATACTTTACGCCGCCTGGCAATGAAAATGGCAGATAAAGTTAAACGGGAAGGGAGACGTCAAGTATTGGAACCGATGTCCCCCCAAGAACGCCGGATAATTCATTCCACCTTACAAAGTTATAAAGAGATAATGACTTATAGTGAAGGTGAAGATCCTTACCGGCATGTAATTATTACCCCTCAACCATAAACTATTATCCCGGCCTAGCCGGGTTTTTTATTGACGTTTTTAGTCCTTATTTTAACTTACCGGCTTCTATTTTAAGATGAATTAAGTTATGTTAAACTAAAAGTGATCTTAGTCGCTCTTGTTAATTTTTATTTCGGAGGCAATGATGATTTTTGACGATACCATCGCTGCGATTGCAACACCTGTTGGAGAAGGAGGAATTGGAATCATTAGAATTAGTGGTCCAGTTGCTCTCCAAATAGGCCGTCAAATATTGACTAATCTGAAAAGAGAGTCCTTTTCGGAAATCAGTGACCGTAAAGTATACTATGGTTTGGTGGTCAACCCAGTGACCCAACAAACATTAGATGAGATCTTATTCTTTTATTTTAAAAAACCGAAAAGTTTCACCGGTGAAGACACCCTTGAAATTCAAGCTCATGGTGGAATGTTTATTTTAGCTAAAATATTGGAACTAGTACTTCAAAATGGAGCCAGGATGGCGGAACCGGGAGAATTTACCCAACGCGCTTTTATCAATGGTAAAATTGACTTGGTCCAAGCCGAATCAATCATTGACTTAATTAGGGCTAAAACCGAAAAAGCCCATGAATTAGCTCTTGCTCAACTTACCGGAAAGACTACCAAAGCTCTTGCCCAGATTGAAGCCGATCTATATCAAATATTAATCAACACCGAAGCTACGCTTGATTTTCCTGAAGAAGTCATACCCGAATTAAAGAGGGAGGAAATGCTTCAACAGGCAGCTTTGATTCATCAAAACCTAAGTTTGATCCTGGAAGGAATAGATGAAGGGCGAAAATACCGAGACGGTATTAAATTAGTCATCGTCGGTAGACCAAATGTAGGTAAGTCAAGTCTACTTAATGAACTTCTTCAAGAGGAACGCGCTATAGTCACTCCAATTCCAGGAACAACCCGGGATATTATCGAGGCTCCCTTTCAATTACGGGGAGTACCGATTCGGCTAATTGACACCGCCGGTTTAAGAGAGACCGAAAATGTCATTGAACGAATCGGTATCTCCAAGACTGAAGAATATATGGCTCAAGCGGATTTAATCTTGCTAATGCTTGATGGAAGCCAGTCTTTGACGGTCGAGGACCGACAGGTGATTGATAAACTAAACGGTCACCAGGTATTGGTGATCATTAATAAGACCGATTTACCTCAGGTTTTAAAAAAAGAAAGTCTGACGGAATTTGCTTCGGATCGGATAATTGAATTATCTTTACTGACTAAAAAAGGATTGGAAGCAGTTGAAGTTAAAATTATCGAATTAGTAGGGCTTGGAAATATTAATCTTGATGATCGTCCTTTATTATCGAGAATAAGGCATAAACAAGCCTTAGAGCAAAGTCTTGCTACTTTAAACGAGTTTATTTCCGGTTTAGCCGAAGGAAGAAGCGAGGATTTATTAGCGGTAGATTTGCGTTCCTGCTTGAATTCTCTTGGAACCATTTCCGGGAAGAATGTTTCCAATGAAATAATTCACGGAATTTTTGCTCAATTTTGTATTGGAAAATAAGCCCCTAACTAAGGATTGGGGGCTTAACGAAAGAGGTAATAGCTTGAATTACGAGGTAATAGTAGTCGGAGCGGGTCATGCAGGTTGTGAGGCTGCCTTGGCTGCTGCTAAACTGGGTGCTAAGACATTGCTATTAACCATATCGCCGGATACTATCGGAGCTATGTCCTGTAATCCGGCGATTGGTGGTCCGGCCGCCAAAAGTCATTTGATCAAAGAACTTGATGCGTTAGGCGGAACAATGGGCCGGGTAATTGATCAGACCTATTTGAATATTCGGCATCTTAATGAAAGCCGCGGCCCTGCCGTGGCGGCCCTTCGGGCTCAGGCCGATAAAAAAAAATATCAAACCGAAAT
Source organism: Bacillota bacterium (assembly GCA_012728785.1). GTDB lineage: Bacteria > Bacillota > UBA4882 > UBA8346 > UBA8346 > JAAYHS01. The sequence goes on from JAAYEK010000024.1 coordinate 16,419, forward strand.
GACATTGAGGGTTGAAAAAGAGCCCAATATTCATCTTAAACAAGGACTAGTTAAGGAAATCACTGTATCCAACCAACGAGTGACTGGAGTTATTTTACAATCAGGCCGAATTTATTCGGCGCAAGTGGTAATTTTAGCTACCGGAACTTTTTTAGGCGGGGTTATTGTTATGGGAACTACACGTTACCAAGGAGGTAGACAAGGTGAACCGGCGGCAACCGAGCTTAGTCTCAATCTTGTTAAACTTGGTTTCAAGTTACGCCGTTTTCAGACTGCTACCCCACCTCGAATTCACCGTCGTTCGGTTAATTTTGCAAAGTTAACCCCCCAAGCTTTACAGGAAACGGAATGGGGTTTTTCCTGGGAGGGATTACAGAGAAAACGGGTCCAACAACCCTGCTGGCACACAACTACCACTCCTGAAACAATCAATATTATTCGGGATAATCTTGAGCAATCGCCAATTCAGTCGGGATCGATTACAGGCAATGGTCCTCATTTTTGCCCCTCAATCGACCGGAAGGTATTAAGATTTCCTGAGAAAACCGATCATTCTATTTTTTTAGAACCGGAAAGTGAAACAACCGAAGAACTGTATTTGTTAGGCTTAACCACTGCCATGCCGGAGTTAATTCAAGAAAAAATTATAACTTCCATACCCGGCTTGGAATCCGCTGAAATCATCCGCCCAGGATATGCCGTTGAATATGACTGTTTGGACTCTTTCCAATTTGGGCCAAGCCTTGAGTCCAAAGTAGTTGAAAATTTATTTTCAGCCGGGCAAATTAACGGGACCTCCGGATATGAAGAAGCGGCAGTTCAGGGATTAATCGCCGGAATTAACGCCTTTCGAAAAATCAAAGGGATGGCCCCGTATATTCCAGATCGAAGCAATTCATACATTGGGGTGCTAATTGATGACTTAGTCACTAAAGGAACAGAAGAACCATATCGGATGATGACTTCCTTAGCTGAATTCCGGCTGTTTTTAAGATTGGACAACGCTGTCTTTCGGTTAGGCCGCGATGGATGCAATCTTGGTTTATTCAATGATCAACAATGCGCCAAATTATTGGATTTACTAAAACAAGGGGAGTCTTTTAAGGCATTGATTATGGAAACCAAGGTAAAACCGGACTTCTCTTATTGGAACAAAATTACGGATATCTCCCCTAAACGCGGTTATCGCATATCGGAATTGGCTTTAAGGCCTCAAATTACTGATCAAATATTGATATCACAATTTGCAGACCTTCAAAAATTCCCCAAACCGGTTAGGGAATATGTATGGAATGAGCTTAAATTAGCCGGTTACTTACAGCGTCAAGCAACTCAAAGAACGGAGCACCAACGGTTGGAAGCAATTAAAATTCCGGCTGATTTTAATTACCAAAATTTGTCGGGTCTCAGCGAAACCGGACGGCAAAAGTTGGAGAAGGTTCGCCCGGTCTCATTGGGACAGGCGTTTCGAATTCCCCGATTAGAGCCAGGCGATCAGACGGTTTTATTATTATATCTGAATCCAAGTAAAGGAGATCCCCTTAAGACTGATGAAAGAGCAATTTGAGGTAATTGTGATCGGGGCTGGTCACGCTGGATGCGAGGCAGCCTTGGCCGCTTCTAAAATGGGTTTACAAACGCTTCTGTTTACTTTAAATTTTAATAATATCGCCTTTATGCCTTGCAATCCTTCCCTCGGCGGCCCGGCTAAAGGCCATTTAGTACGTGAGATCGATGCTCTCGGTGGAGCGATGGGACGGGTGATCGACCGTACCTATCTTCAAATGCGATTATTAAATACCCAAAAAGGGCCTGCAGTTTGGGCGATAAGGGCTCAAGCCGATAAACTCCTTTATCAGTTAGAAATGCGTAGGGAATTAGAAAAGCAACCCAATTTAATTATTCGGCAGGCCGAAGTGGATGAAATTTTGGTAGATGCCAATGGAAAAGTTAATGGAGTAACAACCCGCACTGGTTTAAAATTTTTAGCTCCGGCGGTAATCTTAGCTACCGGTACATTTTTAAACGGTAGAATTTTTATGGGAAAACTTAATTATTCTTCAGGACCGATGGGCTTTCTTCCGGCAATTGGGCTTTCTCAATCTTTATCCCGATTAGGATTAAAGTTACGCAGGTTTAAAACCGGGACTCCGGCTAGAGTAAGGCGACGTTCGCTGGATTTTAACAAAATGACGCCTCAACCAGGCGGTTATCTGGAACATGGTTTTTCTTTTTGGGAACCTTGGCAAGTTCGGCCTGAACATTTATGTTGGCTCACTTATACCCGACCGGAAACCCACCGAATTATTATGGAACATCTCCATGAAGCCGCGTTGTTTAGCGGCGAGATTACCGGTGTAGGCCCGCGTTATTGTCCTTCTATCGAAGGCAAACTAATTCAGTTTCCTGATAAAGACAGACATCAAGTATTTATCGAGCCAGAAGGAGCCGATACTGATGAGATGTATCTTGCTGGCCTCTCAACCAGTCTTCCGGAATCAATTCAAGAACTTTTTTTAAGAACTGTTCCCGGTTTAGAAAACTTAGAGATTGTTCGTCCCGGATATGCCATTGAATATGATTATTTACCCGGCGATCAGCTGAAACAGTCGTTGGAAACAAAACAAATCCCCGGCCTTTATACTGCGGGACAGATTAATGGTAGTTCCGGATATGAAGAAGCGGCAGCCCAAGGATTGTTGGCTGGTATTAATGCGGCCCTTAATTTGCAAGGAAAAGCGCCTTTAGTTCTAAAACGTTCCGAAGCCTATATGGGCGTTTTAATCGATGATTTGGTCACCAAAGAAAGCGAGGAGCCTTACCGGATCATGACCTCCCGCGCTGAATTTCGATTGACCCTTCGGTCGGATAATGCCGATGAAAGACTTACCCCCTTCGGAATTCAAATTGGGTTGATCGATAAAGATCAAAAGCAAACTTTTGAATCAAAGTATGAAAGAATCAACACCTTACAACGGCTATTCGAAAAGACTTCTTTAAACCCGGATGCCAAGGTACGACAAATCTTTATTGAGCAAGGATTAACTATTCCTAAAAATAAATTTACCATTGCCGATATCTTAAAACGACCGGAAATTGGTCCGGATTTTCTCACTAAGCTTCTTCCCGAACTTGAATTTATCGAAAGCGACGCTAAAGAAATCAGCACACGTTATAAATATCAAGGATATTTGGAAAAAGAACGAGAACAGGCCAAGCGATTATTAAATCTCGAAAATAAAACAATACCGGAAGATTTGAATTATGATTTAGTTACCAATCTTGCCCATGAAGCCCGGGAAAAATTGGTCAAATTCCGCCCCGGAACATTAGGGCAAGCCTCACGGATCAGTGGAGTCAACCCAGCCGATCTAACTGCCCTCTTATTTCATTTAGAGAACCTGAAGGAGTCTCAATGAGTGGAATTAAAGCAAATTTTATCAGTCTTTTACATGAAATCGGAATCGATCTCTCTAGCGATCAATTATTACAGCTTGAAAAATTCATTAAGCTACTTTTATCAGCCAATCAGGTGATTAACCTTACGGCAATCACTAAGTTTGATGAGGCCATGGTCAAACACATTTACGATTCTTTGGTAGTCATGAATACTCCGGAGTTTAGATCCGCCCAAACAGTGATTGATGTGGGAAGCGGAGGCGGAATACCCTGTATTCCCTTGGCTATTTGTAATCCAGACAAAACAATAATTTCTATAGAAGCTACTCAAAAGAAAATCAATTTCCAAATCGAAGCAAGTCGCCAATTAGAATTAAACAATCTCACCATGATTTGGGGACGGGCAGAGGAGATCGCCAGGCAACCAAAACATCGCGAACAATATGATCTGGTTATCGCCCGGGCATTAGCGCCGCTGGATATTCTTTTAGAATTAACCCTCCCTTTTCTTAAACTACAGGGAAACGCCATTTATTATAAGGGAAAAGAAGTCGAAGATGAGATTGATAAGGGAAACCAGGCAATCCAAGTTTTAGGAGCGGAATTATCTGAAACTAAATCTTTTACACTACCATTTGGTTTGGGTTGGCGAGTGCTACTTATTTTTAAAAAGTCATCTTTAACACCCCTCCTTTATCCCCGCAAGCCTGGGATACCCCAAAAGAGGCCACTTTAAAACTCAAGGATCGTTTCGACCATCCTCTGAGGGAAGACACCACCCGGAAACCAACATTTCCTAATTTTCATTCATGAAAAATGAGATATTAAGAAGGAAGATTATCCTTCATCTCGAAAAGATTAAGAATAGCCCGAAGGAAAAAAGGTGAACAATAATGAAACGCTCATCAAAAAAATCATTAGACATATTACGCCAAAAAGCGTATGAATTGTTGAACGCCGAATTGGAAACACTTCGGAGCCACCCCAATTATCAAACTATTAGGGGTTGGAGGGAGGAAGGTTTAAGCATGGGAAAAGTCATAGCCATCGCCAATCAAAAGGGCGGCGTAGGTAAAACCACAACCGCTGTAAACCTAGGGACATGTTTGGCTCAAAACAAACGCAAAGTGATGATTATCGACCATGATCCTCAAGGAAATTCCACCAGTGGAATTGGTTTAAAAAAAGGAGAAATTAAAAAGTGTATTTATGATGTATTAATTAACGAAATCCCCTTGGAAGAAGTTTTGGTTGAAACCCAAGTTGTAAACCTAAAAATAGCCCCGGCTACCATTAGATTAGCAGGCGCCGAGGCTGAACTGGTAGGAATGATGGCTCGTGATCAAAGACTAAAGAGGGCTATCGAGCCAATTAAAAAGGATTTCGATTACATTCTAATTGACTGTCCGCCCTCACTCGGCAATTTAACAATCAACTCTTTAGCTGCTGCCGACTCAATTGTAGTACCGATTCAATGTGAATATTACGCCTTAGAAGGACTTAGCCAACTAATGAAAACAATCCAGCTTGTTCAAAAATACTCAAACCCTGACTTACAAATCGAGGGTGTTGTGTTAACCATGTACGATAATCGAACCAATCTTTCTTCCCAGGTTACCGATGAAGTGCGGCGGTATTTTCAAGACAAAGTATATCGAACAATTATTCCCAGGAACATCCGTCTTAGTGAAGCTCCAAGCTTCGGCCTCCCTATCACTTTATACGATGAGAAATCCAAAGGAGCGGAAGCTTATATCGAATTGGCAAAGGAAGTGATAGCCAATGAGTAAAAACCGAGGCCTTGGAAAGGGATTGGGCGCTCTAATTCCCGAGCTAGAGGAAGAACATAATCCCGAAGCCAAACAATTCGTCGATATTAACTCAATAACTCCCAACCCTTATCAGCCTCGCAAGGAGTTTTCAGATGAAAAACTTAATGAACTTGCGGAATCCATCCGACTCCATGGCGTCATTCAACCCTTGTTGGTCAGAGAGTATCAAGGCAAATATCAACTTATTGCTGGCGAACGAAGATTAAGGGCTTCTAAAATAGTTGGACTTTCCGAAGTCCCGATTGTAATTAGAGACATGACCGATCAAACCATGATGGAAGTGGCTTTGATTGAAAACCTTCAACGGGAGGATCTTAATATAATTGAAGAGGCTGAAGCTTACCGACGCCTAATGGAAGAATTCTCTTTAACTCAGGAAGAGATCGCCAAACAAGTGGGTCGAAGCCGACCGGCTATTGCTAATACACTTCGTCTTTTAAACTTACCTAGCATAGTCCAATCAGAATTAGCCAAAGGAACTCTTACTATGGGCCATGCCAGACCTTTACTAAGCCTAAATACAACCGAAGAACAAATTCGGGTTTGGCAAACAATTCAAAATGACCAACTATCGGTGCGCCAAACTGAAGAACTAATCAAACAACTCACCAATCCTGAAGGTGTTTCACGTGAAACAAAAAAGCCAAACTTCAAAAACGAAGCCAAGCCCATTCGAGACCCTAATCTAATAGAACTAGAAGAAGAGCTCCAGCTTTCTATGGGTACAAAAGTTATTATTAAACCTTCGGGAAGCGGAGGTAAAATTGAAATCAATTATTATTCCGATGACGATTTTGAGCGGATTTGCGAAAAGCTAACACAAGAATAAAAGGTCTTAACCAGGCCTTTTATTCTGTTTCACGTGAAACATGCAAACCTTGGTTGGAATCAAACAATTTATTGTATGATCAGTTAAAACAACTTTATTTGGTTCTATTTTATGCCGACCACGGGTCTGCTTCGGAAATTCTTGTCATCGCAGACTTGCGCCCTTCCCAGAGAACAGTTAAAAGGCCGTGGCAACCAGGATCTTAACGGTTAAAACCGGTATAAAACTTTAATCCACTGGTTTGGGATTTCGGATTAGCGACAATGTTTCCGGTAAGTATAATTTTGGTCATGGGTTTTTAACCCGCGTGGATTGAGTCAACGCTCCACGGTTTTGGTTGATATAATACAATCTTCGATAAGATATAAAATATGGAGAAACAATGGATAGGACCTTATTGAAGTCGTGGTTGAATGCGTTAGTAAAGGGCGAGAATACTTTAGAGGAGACCCTTCAAAAGCTTACTGGGTTTCCCTACTCGGACTTAGGTTTCGCCAAAATAGATTCCCATCGTAGTTTAAGGAATGGGAATGCGGAAGTTATATATTGTCCGGGCAAAGAACCGAAACAAGTGGTTGGTATTTTTCAAACCTTGGCTGAGCAAGCTCGAAATGTTATTGCTACAAGGGCTAACCCCAAACTCTTTCAAATAGTCAAAACCCAAATACCTGAGGCCCGCTATTTTGAGAAAGCACGAATTATTGCCTTGTGGCGCAATTGTGAAAAAACAAAAGGAAAAATTGGAATAATCACAGCCGGTACCGCTGATTTAAAAGTAGCAGAAGAAGCGGCGGTTACTGGAGAAATATTAGGAAGCGATGTCATCCGAATCTATGATGTGGGCGTGGCAGGGATCCATCGTTTGTTTGATCAAAAGGAAACAATTGAAAGTTGCCGGGTTTTGATCGTCGTTGCCGGTATGGAAGGAGCTTTAGCGAGCGTAGTTGGGGGGCTAGTTGATAAACCAGTTGTGGCCGTCCCGACAAGTATCGGTTATGGGGCTAACTTTCAGGGCTTGGCTCCTTTATTAAGTATGCTAAATTCTTGCGCCGGAGGAATAGCGGTAGTAAACATTGACAACGGTTTTGGCGCCGGAGTGATGGCGCACCGGATCAATTTGTTGGGGGAGTAAAATGAGGATTGCCTACTTAGATTGTCATGCGGGAATAAGCGGCAATATGTTTCTAGGAGCTTTGATTGATCTGGGATACCCTATCGAAACATTGAAAACTGAATTAGGAAAACTAGCCTTACCAATCCCTGAGCTTCAAATTCAAAAGGTTTCAAAAAAAGGAATTAGCGCAACCTGGTTTGATCTGCCAGTGGCTCATGAAGATCAGCATCGGAATTTGGCTCAAATCTGTGAACTCATTTTGCGGGCCGGATATTCAAGTTCAATTACGGATAACGCCATTGGTTGTTTTCGGTATCTAGCTGAGGCGGAAGCTAAAATTCACGGGGTCTCTCTTAACGAAGTACACTTCCATGAAGTGGGAGCGGTTGACGCTATTATTGATATAATAGGCGCTTGTCTTGGAATAGAATATTTTGAGATAGAAGAACTTTTTGCTTCACCAGTTAGGGTTGGTTTTGGTAGCGTCAAATGCGCTCATGGGGAAATACCGGTACCGGCTCCCGCTACCTTTGAATTATTATCAAATTTTGATATTTATATTGGAGAATATGAGGGTGAGTGGACCACACCAACCGGGGCGGCTATTTTAAAATATTTTGCTAAATCCCATAAAACCATGGCAAATTTTCTTTTAGAAAAAATCGGTTATGGAGCAGGGACTACCGAGCGCGCCATAGCAAATGTGCATCGAATTGTCCTCGGAAATTTAGTGGAAGTTGACCAAAAGGATTACCAAGTCATCCTTGAGACCAATATTGATGATTTGAACCCTGAAATGTATGGCTTTTTAGGAGAGGAATTATTGAAACAAGGGGCGCGGGACTATTATTTTACGCCGATCTATATGAAAAAAGGCCGACCGGGAATATTAGTTACCGTAATTGTATCACCGGAGTATGTTCAGAGGATTGAGGACCTATTGTTCAGAGAAACGACGACTCTTGGTATTCGCAAGAAGTTGGTGGAACGAGATTGTTTGATCAGAGATTATCGGACTATAAACCTTAAGGGCTATAAGATTCAAATTAAAGTGGCATTGAGAAATGGCGCAATCTTAAAATTTGCTCCGGAATATAATGATTGTTTATTAGCAGCTAAAAATTTGAAACAGTCATTAAAACAAATTTACGAAGAAGCTGAATTTCAATATCGAAAAATACTTTATGATGAAGGAAGCTGCTGATTTACGGTGAATTATACATACAGGTCATGAGTTCTAATCCGGAAGGGAGCTGCCTAAATGGACTTGGCGGTAATTAATGAGTGGTGTCAGAATAATTTGTGGATGCTATTGCTGGTCAATTTTGTATTGACATTAGAAGTTTTGATTTTGTTTGTCGTTACCCATAAAAGATTAGAAAGATATCGCTATCTATTCAAAGGTAATGAGGACCGAGATTTAGAATCGGTATTAATTAATTTGTCTGAAAAATCACATCAACTTAACACTAATTTGTCCAGATTAGAAGAACAGGTTGCCGGCAATCAGGTTCGTGAAGAAATGCATCTCCAAAATTGGGCGTTGATTCGCTTCAAAGCTTTTCAAAACACCGGCAGTGACCAAAGTTTTGCCTTGGCGTTATTAGATGCCGCTGGTGACGGCGTGGTTATCAGTAGCCTCTTTGGCAGGGATGAGTCGAGAGTATATTGCAAGCCGGTTGAACAGGGGCAATCGATCTATCCACTTACTGATGAAGAAAAAGAAGCGATTACTACCGCTTTGGGGAAAACAAACAAATGAATTGAAAGATGTATTTTTGGAATATAGCAGGAAAAACTCTAATATGTGTCGAATATCTTAAAATACTCTTAAAAATTGTTACAATTTGATTTTTTAGGAGACAGGTTTCAGTATTTTGGAGGTGTTTTTCCTTGCGCAAGTTTAGAAAGTACATAAAACAAAAATGCGGCAAAGGCTTTACCTTTTTAGTTGTGCCTAATTCACCGGGGGCGGTTCGAAGTTGTGCTATTCCATTTTCTGCTGCTCTTTTGATCTTTGGAATAATTGTTTTTAATATATATATTTTTGTTGGTTACACCACTCAAATTTGGGAAATCCAACGTTATCGTCATGAAATACGAGAAAAAAATTCTTGGATTTCAAAGTTGGAAAAAGAACAACGTGAAGTACAACCTACGCTTAAACGCAGCTATCAGATAGCGGCGGAACTCAGTCGCCTTAAGGTGGAAAGGGAAAAGCTATTAAGTTCATGGAAAGCTATCCAGCAAAAGGGAGGACGAGTTGCCACCACTACTAGTCGGGGAGTTGTATTTCGGCCAAGACCCTATACGATAAATTCTATTGGGGAAGCATCTACAACAGAAATTAAAACAGATTTGATGGAATTGCAGAATAATTTAAATCAGATCGATGAATTTATTAAAACAGAACAAGAATCACAACAGGAGTTGTTAAGCGATTTTATCGCCTATGAAAGAAAACTAGATCATACCCCTTCAATTTGGCCGGTTTCGTCGTTTGTCATATCCGGTTTTGGGACAAGGTTCCATCCGGTTCATCATCGATACATAACTCATACCGGTGTTGATTTAAAAGCCAAGTATACTAAGATTAAAGCAACCGCAGATGGAGTGGTTGAATTCTCCGGTTATCAGGGCGGCTATGGATATGTGATCATTATTAATCATAGCTATGGCTATAAAACCCTGTATGCGCATAATTCAAAATTATTAGTGACTAAAGGGCAAAAAGTGACTAAAGGACAAAAGATTAGCATCTCCGGTAATAGCGGCGTTAGCACCGGGCCCCATCTCCATTATGAGGTTAGAATAAATAATGTTCCTGTAAATCCAGTAATGTTTTTAAAGAATTAGCGGGGAGGTCAACATGATTTCAAAGAGTAAAGAGGTTTCAACAACAAATACCAGAAAGGTCGATACGGTAATTGGGAAGGAATCCAGCTTCAAAGGTAATTTGGAAGCGCCTGGCGGTTCAATTAGAATTGATGGATATTTTGAAGGTGAATTACACATTGGCGGAGATTTAATTGTTGGTGAGAGCGGAATTGTAGTAGGGAATGTAGTTGCCAAAAACGTAATCATTGCCGGGGAGATAAAAGGAACGATTGAGGCCCGTGGAAAGATGGAATTAGCTCCTTCGGCTAAAGTTATAGGTGATTCTAAAATGATAACTTTAGTAATTGAGGATGGCGCATATTTACAAGGAATGTGCGCGCCTTTACCAAAGGGCGACTTAAAAGAAAGAGGAAAGTTACTTCGCGTCGATACACCGGAGGAAGTAGCTGCAGTAAAATTAAAAACTCCTTAATAGGGGGTTTTTTATTAATGGTGATGAAGTAGGGTTGATTAGAAAATTTAAATCAGCCCTATTTTTATTTAGTTGATCGCGTCTGAATTGCAAATATTGATTGCATCAACTTTCTGTTCAACTCCTGCTTCAGGGGATGAATGGATCGGAAGTATTTATTTCGAGCCAGAAATAATAACTTTAGAACTAGACGTCTACTGAAAAATATTTCTAAACAATGAATAAGAAGCGATCCGGGCGGGCTGTTTCGCACCATATTTCTTCAATGATTATTGGTTGGTCAATAGGTTCATCAGCTGATAGTTCTATGATAACTTTAGGAGATTGCGATGACGCGACGGAGACGCGGATCGGATTGAATACAGGTTTACCGATGAGATCATTAATAGTTGATAATAGCTTGCTGCAATTACTTTGATAAAATTGGCTAACCCTTTCTATGTAATTAATGGTTTCAGTGATCCGGGGGACTCGACCTAGTCTAGCTACTCGGGTAGGGCCGGCATTATAAGCAGCTAAAATTAATTCAAATTGTTCAAATCGGCGGTATAGATCCTGTAAGTAGCGGGTCCCTGCGTGGATGTTTTGCTGGATATCAAAGGGATTTGATATTTTCATTATCCGGGATACGCAGGAGGTAATTTGCATTAAGCCACGGGCTTCACAAGGAGAAACGGCTTTGGGGCGAAAAGAAGATTCGGCTGCAATCACACTGGCAATTAATAAAGGATCGATCTTTGTAGCCTGGGATTCTTGAATGATTGTGGTAATGATTAGATCCTTATCTTCAAGTGAAAGCCTGGGGTTGAATTTGGTAATCATTTGGTCAATTATCTTCATTTGTATGGTTTCCGGATGAAAGGTAATTACGGGGTTATTAACCATAGGGGGGGCCAATATTTGGGATGCTAAAATGGTAGAGCACCCAAATAAGGTAACAGTCAAAACGAAGGTGGTAATCAAAATCTTTTTAGTAGTAATGAACATGATTTCCCTCCTAATTTTGAGAGGCTAGAGTTGCTAGTATATTTTCAAAGCTTAGTTATTAATGCTATTTGTGCTTCACTTTTTAAAGTATTGGATAAAATAGCAATTATTATACATAAAAATTTTTAAAAAAATTCGATACATTAGAATATCAAAAAAAAGTAGCATCCAAATCTCAGCCCATCTAAATTAAAAAACCGGGACGGTTGCCCGGTTTTAGAAATCATTAACGATAATTAGTTATCAAGAGGGGGTCCAAGTTAATCGGGGTGTTCGGGCCGCTAGTGTTTCATCGACTCTAGAGACAGACATGCGGTGAGGAGCGGATGTTAATAGTTCAGGGTCTGACTTGGCCTCCTCGGAAATTTGAATTAAAGTTTTTAAAAAGCGGTCCAAGGTTTCTTTACTTTCTGTTTCAGTCGGCTCAATCATCATAGCTTCTTCTACAATTAACGGGAAGTAAATGGTTGGAGGATGGTAACCAAAATCAATTAAGCGTTTGGCTACATCTAGAGCACGAATTCCGTGGGCTTTAAGATTAACAGCGGACAAAATAAATTCATGCATACAATTACGGTTATAAGGTATATGAAAAAAATTGCTTAGTTCGGCCCGGAGATAATTAGCGTTTAAAATTGCATCTTGACTTGCTTGAGCCAATCCTTCGGTACCAAGAGCATAAATATAGGCTAACGCTTTAATGAGAACTGAATAATTACCATAAAAACCAAGCATCTTACCGATGGTCAGAGGCCGATCATAATTCCACGAATAGATACCGGATTTCGACTCTAAAACCGGAACCGGTAAAAAATCCGATAAAAAGCTCTTAACTCCAACGGGTCCGGCGCCGGGTCCACCACCACCATGGGGTGTGGAGAAGGTTTTATGGAGGTTTAAATGGACTAAGTCAAATCCCATATCCCCAGGTCGGGTAAGACCAAGAATCGCATTTAAGTTAGCACCGTCATAATAGAGTAAACTGCCGTTTTGATGGACCAGATCGGCAATGGATTTAATATTTTTTTCAAAAAGGCCAAGAGTATTAGGGTTGGTTAACATCAAAGCGGCGATCTCGGAGTTTAATAAGGATTTTAAATGATCAAGATCTACTAAACCCTCAGTATCACAATTGACGCCTATAGTTTCAAATCCGGCCATTGCAGCACTGGCCGGATTAGTACCATGGGCGGAGACGGGAACCAAGACTTTAGTTCGCTGTTTCTCACCGCGCTCTTTTAGATAGGATTGAATAATTAACATAGCGGTGAGTTCACCATGGGCGCCGGCTGCAGGTTGAAGCGTAAAATAGTCCATGCCAGTAATTTCGGATAAAGCTTGTTCTAGCTCGAATAAGAGAGCCAGATGACCCTGGCAACTTTCTTCCGGCCATAAGGGATGGCTAACCTTAACTTCGGGGAGGGAGGCAAGGTCTTCATTTATTTTAGGGTTATACTTCATTGTGCATGACCCTAAAGGGTAGAAACCATTGTCAACCCCATGGTTTAAAGAAGACAAATTAGTATAATGCCTTACGATATCAATCTCAGCTAATTCTGGGAAACCCAAAGGGGATTTTCTTAGTAAATCCGGGGAAAGGGACTGCGCCGGGTTAAATGAAGGGACTTCGGACTTTGGTAAAAACCAGCCCCGTTTACCAGGAGTTGATTTTTCAAAGCTAAGTAGGGTTGATGTCATAATAAACCTCCTAACTCTGTGACGAAATTATCTAACTCTGCTTTGGTAAAGATCTCAGTAGCGCAGATTAATAAGGTATCATTTAAATCAGAATATAATTCTCCCAAGTCCGGTCCGGGCACGATCCCCTTTTGAAGTAGTTTGGGTAAATAAAAGGAGACCGATTGGGGGAGTTTGATGGGAAATTCGATAAAAAAGGGTGCTTCATAAAGAGGTTGTAATCCAAGATTTACTAATTGGGTATAGAGATAATGGGCGTTGTTATAAGCCCGGGACGCTGTATCTTTAAAACCATCCGGGCCTAAGGTCGATAAGTATATACTGGTTCGTAAGGCGCATAATGCTTGATTGGAGCAAATGTTGGAAGTGGCCTTTTCACGCCGGATATGTTGCTCTCTGGTTTGTAGGGTCAAAACAAAGCAGCGTTTTCCTTGATGATCGATGGTTTCACCAACTAATCTTCCGGGCATTTTTCTTAAAAAACGCTCGGACGCAGCAATCATTCCTAAATTGGGCCCGCCATAAGAGATGGGATTTCCTAAAGGTTGTCCTTCTGCAACTACAATATCGGCCCCTAACTTACCCGGTGCTTCTAATATTCCCAATAGAAGGGGGTGAACATAACAAATAACTAAAGTGCCATTAGCTTTAGCAATATTAATTAGCTCTCTGTAATCCTCGACTATTCCGAAAAAATTGGGGTTTTGGATGACCAAGGCAGCAGTCGGGTCAGCTAATGATTTCTTTAAAGCCTGTAAGTCGATTAAGCCGTTTTGGTGGGGTAAAGAGACCAGTTCGATACCTAAAGGTTTTGTGTAAGTGAGTAAGATCTGTTTTAAAATAGGATTAAGAGTGCTGGGAATTAAAAAACGCTTTAGCTTGGTTTCTTTGGCAACCATTAAGACTGATTCCGCTAAAGCGGTTGGGCCGTCATATAAGGAAGCATTGGTCACGGGAAGACCAAAAAGGCCTGCAGTCAAAGTCTGATACTCAAAAATTGCTTGTAAAAACCCCTGGGAGATTTCCGGTTGGTAAGGAGTATAGGCGGTGTAAAATTCGGAACGATTGGCTAAATGGTCAACTAATGTAGGTATAAAATGTTGATAAGCTCCTGCTCCAAGAAATGATAGGGAAATATGTTGATTGAGGCTTAAAAATGCTTCAAATTTTCGGCGGAGTTCAACTTCGGACAATGCCGTCTGAAGATTTAGAGAGCGGCATAGGCGGAGCTCATCTGGAATATCAGTTATTAAATCATCAAAGGAAGTCACTCCAATCCTAGCTAACATTACCTGCCGTTCCCTGTCGGTAAGAGGTAGATAAGGATGGCTCATATTTTGCTAACTCCTTTCGAACGAGAATAAAACGGTAATTTTATTGTTTCAGCCTGAAGAATTTTGCCTCTGATATCAATGAAAAGCTGAAGGTTAGGTTGGGCATATGCAGTTTCGACTAAAGCCATAGCCAAGTTCCGGTTTAAAGTAGGGGAATAACTACCGGATGTAACCAAACCAATTTCTTTGTCATTATTTAACACCCGATAACCTGAACGGGGTATGCCACGGTCAATCATACGCAGACCAATTAAGCTACGTTCCACTCCCTCGCGGATTTCTTTCTCAAGTTGCTCCTTCCCAAGAAAAATTGGTTTTTCAAATTTAACAAATCGCTTTAAACCGGCCTCAAGTGGAGAGATAGTCTCTGAAAGCTCGTTTCCATATAAAGGGAGTCCGGCTTCAAATCTTAAAGTATCCCGGGCCCCAAGTCCAGCAGGGGTAATTCCAAAGGGTGCGCCTGTTTCCATCAATACTTCCCAAAGATGAACCGCTTGATCAGGCCGGAGATAAATTTCAAAACCGTCCTCGCCGGTATAGCCAGTCCGAGAAATTAAAACGGAACAACCAGCTATATCCTGATTGTCTAAAAATTGATAATGCCCCAAAGACGCTAGGGGCGTTTTGGTTAAAAGGCTTAGGACCGAAAGAGAGTTAGGGCCTTGAACTGCTAGTTGGGATATTTCTGCGGATAAGTCAGTAAGTTTAACTTGATATCTTGAGGAATAATGGCTGAGAAAATCAAAATCTTGGTTAAGATTGGATGCGTTAACCACCAATAAATACTGTTCGGTGTTGAAAGCGTAAACCAATAGGTCGTCGACAGTCCCACCGGATTCAAAACAAAGAGGTGAATAACGAATAGTTTTCGGCTGTAATCCACTAATTTGATTGGTAAGCACAAAGTCTAAGAAAGAAAGGGCCCCAGGACCTTCAACTAAAATTTCTCCCATATGAGAAACATCAAATAGCCCCACTTGAGTACGAACCGCTTGATGTTCCTGGATGATACTTGAAAATTGAACCGGTAAGGCCCATCCGTGAAAGTCCACAATTTTGGGGTTATATTTGTGGTAAATAGAATAGAGCGATGTGGAATTCATAATTTACTCCTTTCTAAAAATAAAGACAGGGAAAAGGATGCTCTTTAACCCTGTCCCCTGTCCGGTTACCAGAGGAATTCCTACGAATCGTAGCCCCCTTGCGTAACAACTATTAAGATAAAATACAATGTTTAGAAGAATAATTCGCTACAGACCTATAGTTTCCTTTTTATTTAGATTTATTGCTAATACTATGAAGATGGGATAAATTAAGAAGCCATGCGCCACTATAAGACAGTAAACCGATGCTGATTGGAAATAAAAAAACTAATAAGCAATCACGGATACTTGATAGGGAAGTAAAAGAAAAATAGGAAATAATAAGAGGAGCATAGCCAATTAGCGAAAAGGTAATTGGGAATATCCAATTGAACTGATGGTTAAAGGAAGGTGTCGAACGGAAAGCAAATATTACCGTCAAAACAGGACTAAGAACTAACAAGGAATAGAAAAACCAAGGAATTATATTGAGAATAAACGGTGCTTTTAAAGCGATTAGAAAGAAGTTAATCGGTAAAACAATTAACAATGAATGATAAATGAAAACGATGAGTAAATTTTTTACAATTTGACTGGTCAAGGCTTCACCCCCTATTGATCTATTCGGTTTTTTGAGATATAGAACAGGAGTCCGATCTGATAAAAACCGATGAAAAGCAATAATATTTTTTTAATCGACGGATATTTAGGAGGAGATCACTTCATAATATAGTTATCAACTTTTGTTAAGGAAGTGGAAAGATGAAAGCATTTAAAATCATGATTGGATTAGTTATAACTCTTTGGGGTGTCTTGTTCTTTTCCAAGATGGCGTCAGCGGATTGGACTTACACGGTTCGGAGGGGAGATTCGCTATATAAAATATCTCGCCGTACCGGTGTCTCCGTAGCGGCCCTTAGGCGTCGGAACGGGATTTGGACCAATTTGCTGCGCATCAGGCAAAGAATAATCATCCCAACAGTTAGAAGTAGAGTAGCCAAAAGAAGGCCAACCCGTTATTCAGGTGATATAAACTTATTGGCTAAAGTTATTCATGCTGAAGCCGGCGCCGAATCTTATACAGGAAAAGTCGCTGTTGGTGGGGTTATCTTAAATAGAGTTCAAAATCCAAGGTTTCCCCAAACCATAGCTGGTGTTGTTTATCAACCACATGCCTTTGAATCAGTAAGTAACGGTATAGTCAACCGTCCGGCAAGTCGAGAGTCTATGAAAGCAGCGCGGGACGCATTAAATGGCTGGGATCCTTCCGGAGGAGCAATCTATTTCTTTAATCCTGCCAAGACAAGAAACCGTTGGATCTGGGGCCGCCGGATCATTAATCGATTAGGAAAACATGTATTTGCTATCTAGGCGGTTTATCAGAATTGATGTTGATAAGCTTTACGAGTACAAACATGGATAACTAATAACTGATGACTGTTAACTGTTAAGAGGAGGTTATTGGATGAACTTAATTAGTTGGGTCTTAAGATTCCTGATCCCATTCGTAGTTTTATTCACAATCGGATATTATGTCCCTGGGTTTAGCGCTTTAACAATTCCTTGGTTAATAGCTCTATCGAGTATTGCTGTATTAGGAGACTGGTTGATAAATCGGGCTATGGGACGAAATGTTAGCCGTTGGGGTAAGGGTTTAATTACTTTCTTAGTCAATACAGTGGTAATTTTTTTCATCACTTATGGCATTGAAGGCGGCCACGTGCCCCTAAGAGCATCCTTACTAGCTGCACTACTAATTACGGTATTAAGTAATTTGGTTAGTTTTGGTCAATTAAAGACAACCTAAGCTCGTTTGGAGTGGGAAGGGTAAAAATGAAAAATTTGACAAACTTAGTTATAAAAACAGCAATAAACCTTATTTTATTGTTATTACTGGTTCCAATGTTCGGAAGAAGTACTTGGACCCAAACTTTAATAACCGGATTATTATTAATTGTGGTTAGCTATATTGTGGGAGACTTATGGGTTCTGCCCAAGTATGGAAACGTAGCTGCGGTTATCGTTGATTTTACCGTTTTTGTACTGGGGATCTGGGCCTTGACCAAAGCGCTACCACAGTTCGTGATGACTTCAAGCGGTTATTGGATAATAGCCCTGGCATTAGCAGCCGGAGAATGGTTTTTCCATCAGTATCTGTTAGCAACCAAAGCCCCTCAAAAAGAATAAAAAATCCGCCCTAATAGGGCGGAAGAAAAGAAAGGAGGATGGGATTGGGGGTCTAACCAACTTCTTATTAATAACTTCGGTTTGTTTATAATTAGACTTTAGCGATAATTTAGACATTTAGGCGGGAATTTATTGGATAATCCCTGAATTTAAATAAATCTCCATTGAAATGCCTTTTATAATAGATAAAGTTTAAGCAAATAGTAGGGGCTGTCGCAAAATGAAAATTTAGCTACAGCCTCTATTCTTTTTTAAAAGCCAAAAGAATGGATAGGATAGTCAGAGTATTTTGAGAAAATAAAATGTCAGACATTTGGCCTTGGGTTGCAGGAAAGAGCGGAGAAATGGCGAATCACCATTTAAAATAATGGAGGTGTTCGGAAATGAAGAGCGATCTTGTTTTGAAAGGTATAGAGCGGGCCCCGCATCGTTCGCTTTTTAAAGCAATGGGATATACGGATGAGGAACTTTCCAGGCCATTAATTGCAATTGCTAATTCGGCTAATGAGATTATTCCAGGCCATATTCACTTGGATAAAATAGTTGAGGCGGTAAAGACTGGAGTGAGGATGGCAGGAGGGACCCCGATCGAGTTTGGAGTGATCGGGGTGTGCGATGGAATTGCCATGGGACACGAGGGGATGAAGTATTCACTGGCCAGCCGTGAGTTAATAGCGGATTCCATTGAAAGTATGGTTTTAGCCCATGCCTTTGACGGAGTGGTCTTTATTCCTAATTGTGATAAAATAATTCCGGGAATGTTAATGGCTGCCGGGCGTTTGAACCTACCGAGCATAGTAATAAGCGGTGGACCGATGATGGCGGGAAACTATAATGGAAATCGGGTTGATTTAAACTCATTATTTGAAGGAGTAGGCGCTGTTTCAGCGGGGAAAATGAGTGAAGCAGAATTAAAAGAATTAGAAGAAGTCGCCTGTCCCGGTTGTGGCTCATGTTCCGGGATGTTCACCGCTAATACCATGAATTGTATGACTGAAGTTCTTGGAATGGGTTTGCCCGGAAACGGAACTATTCCCGCGACCGATGCTAGAAGAATTCGCCTTGCCAAGACAGCCGGAATGAAAGTTATGGATTTGGTGAAATCCGATCTAAGGCCAAGCGCGATTATGACCGAGAAAGCCTTTGCCAATGCTTTTACTGTGGATATGGCTATCGGGGGGTCAACCAATACGGTCCTACATCTACCGGCCATCGCCCATGAAGTAGGTATTACCCTCGACTTGAACTGGATTAATGAAATTGGTCAAAAGACACCCCATTTAGCATATTTGCGTCCGGGAGGAATCCATCATATTCAAGATTTAGACGAAGCTGGCGGTATTCCAGCCGTAATGTCGGTATTAAACGAAAAAGGCTTAATCAGTACCGAATTAAATACGGTTACCGGAAAAACAGTAGCTGAAAATATCACCGGTGTAAGAGTTAAACGTCCGGAAGTAATTTGTTCCCCGGCGAAGGCTTACCACGATCAAGGGGGGCTAGCCATACTCTGGGGTAACCTGTCGCCGGCTGGAGCAGTGGTTAAACAATCAGCTGTGGCTCCAGAGATGATGCGGCATGAGGGTCCTGCCCGAGTCTTCGATAGCGAGGATTTAGCGATCCAGGCCATTTTGGGCGGAAAAATTAAATCCGGGGATATTGTGGTAATCAGGTATGAAGGGCCTAAAGGGGGACCGGGAATGCGGGAAATGCTCGGTCCGACATCGGCCATAGCGGGAATGGGTTTGGACAAAGAAGTAGCGTTGCTGACAGACGGCCGTTTTTCAGGAGCGTCTCGAGGGGCTTCCATTGGACATATATCACCGGAAGCGATGGAAGGCGGTCCCATTGCTTTAGTCCAAGAAGGGGACCGGATTAAGATCGACATTCCCGGAAAAAGAGTGGATTTGATGGTTGATGAGAGTGAATTGGCCCGCAGAAAAGCGGCATGGCGTCAACCGGAGCCGAAGATTAAGACCGGTTACTTAGGCCGTTACAGTAAATTAGTAACTTCGGCAAATACGGGAGCAGTGCTCAAATGAAATGATAAGCGGTAAAGTTGTAAAATAGTTACTTTCTCGGCACTTTACCTATTCTTAATCTTAAAGTTAAATATGATAAATCCTGTGGATCAGATTAAATTCGTCTTTTAAGTAGACGACCTTTGATTACACAGGATTTTATATTTCGAATTTATTGAGTATTTACATAAACCCTCAATATATCAGTAGTTAATATAAGTTCAAAAATTGGATTACTCATGAAATAAGGACTTCAAGTAACCATATACATGAAAACCCTTTAATCATGAGTGTTTATAAATCCGAAAAAAATACTTGACAAACAATATGTCACACATTATTATTGAATTTAATACCAAAATTTTTAAGCGAGGGATTTTTATGAAACATACCGGTGCGCAAATTCTTTTGGAATGTCTTGAACGTCAAGGAGTCGAGGTTATCTTTGGATACCCGGGCGGGCAAGTTATTCCAATTTATGATGCTTTATATGACTCTAAGATTCGGAATATTTTGGTTCGGCACGAGCAAGGAGCGGCCCATGCGGCTGACGGTTATGCGAGAAGTACTGGAAAAATCGGGGTTTGTCTGGCCACATCCGGTCCAGGGGCGACCAATTTAGTTACTGGAATTGCCAATGCCTATATGGATTCAGTTCCAATGGTGGCGATTACCGGGCAGGTGCCAACATTCATGCTGGGCCGCGACTCCTTTCAAGAAGCGGATATTACCGGCATTACCATGCCGATCACCAAACATAATTATTTGGTGCAAGATATTAAGGAATTGCCGAGAGTGGTTAAGGAAGCGTTTCATATTGCAAGTACTGGAAGACCTGGTCCGGTGTTAATCGATATCGCTAAAGATATTACAGTCCAAACTGATAAAGGTAGCTCTGGGGAGACCATGGATCTACCAGGATATAAACCAAATTATGTCGGAAATATCCGCCAAATTAGAGAAGCAATATTAGCCATTGAAAAAGCCGAACGACCTCTGATCTATATTGGCGGAGGGGTTGTTATTGGAGGGGCCCATAATGAACTGGTTAAATTGGCGGAAACGTTAAACGCCCCAGTTACTCCCACACTAATGGGAATAAGCGCAATTCCTGGTAATCATCCCCTCAACCTAGGAATGTTGGGAATGCATGGAACCGCAACGGCTAATTTTGCAGTCACTGAGTGTGATTTACTGATAGCAGTGGGCGCTCGTTTTGATGATCGGGTTACCGGAAAGCTAGCAGCGTTTGCGCCAAAGGCTAAGGTAGTTCATATAGATATCGATCCGGCTGAGATCGGGAAAAATGTCGCAGTTGACATTCCGATTGTTGGTGATGTCCGAATGGTATTGGAAAACATATTGGATAAAGTTAAACCGAAAAAGCACACGGAATGGTTGAAACAAATCAATGGTTGGCGCAAAGAGTATCCTCTAAAATATGATTCAGGTAAATTAAATCCGCAGCGGGTAATTGAGGAGATTAATACGCTTACAAAAGGTGACGCTATTATCTGCACCGAAGTTGGCCAACATCAGATGTGGACCGCGCAATTTTATCAATTCACTCAACCCCGTTCATTGATAACTTCCGGCGGCCTCGGTACTATGGGATTTGGGTTTCCGGCTGCCATCGGCGCCCAAGTGGGCAATCCGGACCGTTTAGTAATCAATATTGCCGGAGACGGTAGTATTCAAATGAATATTCAAGAATTGGGCACTGCCGTAACCAATCAAATCCCTGTCAAAGTGGTAATTCTTAATAATTTTTATTTAGGAATGGTTCGTCAATGGCAAGAGTTTTTCTTTAATAAACGTTATTCAGGGACCGTTCTTGACCAAAACCCTGATTTTGTAAAGATTGCGGAAGCATATGGAGCTAAAGGTTTCAAAATTACCAAAGTTGATCAACTCCAGGGTACTTTAAAGGAAGCCTTTGAGACTCCCGGTCCGGTAGTGGTCGACTGTCATGTAGAACGTGAAGAAAATGTATTGCCGATGGTCCCGGCGGGGGGCGCGATTCATCAAATGATTGGGGTGAATAATTGATGCGGCATATTATTTCGGCTTTAGTTGTTAACCGTTCCGGAGTAATGGTCCGGGTAGCCGGGTTGTTTAGCCGGAGAGGCTATAATATCGAAAGTATTGCTGTAGGGAGTTCCGAAGACCCTAACTTAGCAAGGATTATTATTGTAGTTGAGACTGAGGACAAACAGGTAGTTGAACAGATTGAGAAGCAACTATATAAATTAATCGATGTGGTCAAAGTCAATGATCTGTCCCCGAGTGAATCGGTTGAACGGGAATTGGCCTTGATCAAAGTCAATACCGGGTCTCATAACCGTTCAGATGTACTCCAGATCGTTGATATTTTTCGGGCGAAGATTGTCGATGTCGGTAGCCGGGCAGTAGTGGTCGAGATTACCGGGAGTATCGATAAAGTAGAGGCTTTGATAGCGCTTTTGAAACCTTTTGGTATCAGGGAGATTGTCCGGACCGGTCAAATCGCGATGTTACGTTCATTGAGAAAGACAGGGGAATAAGCCAAATAAGATAAAAAGATGGACGGGCTTGTTCAGGGAGTTTTGGACATGGTATAATGATCATATTGACCAGTTTAGGAGGGCACTTATGATCAATGATATCCAAGAGATTATTCTTACCCCTGAGCAAATCAGGAACCAGATCAAAGAACTGGGCCTGAAAATTAGTAGTGACTATCAATCTGATCCGCCTTTATTAGTCGGTATCCTAAAAGGAGCCCTTCCCTTTTTGGCGGATTTGATGCGCTCGATTACTATTCCGGTAATTTATGACTTAATGGCGGTCTCCAGTTATGGCGCTTCCACTAAATCAACGGGAACGGTAAGGATTATTAAGGATTTGGATATCGTGATTGAAAACCGAAATGTAATTATTGTTGAAGATATCGTTGATACAGGATTGACTTTACAGTACTTGGTTGAAAATCTTCGTTCCCGTAAACCAAAAACCATCAAAGTATGTACCTTGCTTGACAAACCTAGCCGGAGAGTTGCGCCGATTCAACCGGACTATAACGGGTTTGAAATTCCCGATGTTTTTGTGGTCGGCTTCGGTTTGGATTATGCTGAAAAATATCGAAACCTGCCCTATATTGGAGTACTAAAAGAAAAAATTTATCAAAATACGTAAAAGAGAGGCTTTATGATAATATTGACTTCGAAACATATTTTTGATACGATTGTAACGTAATCAATTCCTTCCCAGAAATACATTAGCTAAACATTGCAGAAAATATCATTGCGCCTTATATATACAAACTTATTCCGTAAAAAATGTAACATAGTCATGGAAAAATATTAAATGCCAATATAATTTAGGCGATATGGGCCTGAAGTATCTACCGAACAACCGTAAATTGTTCGAGCTATTGGAGTATATATATGGCTGCATTTTGATTATGATAATAGAAGAATCAATTTACGGCGATTGGTATACACCAATCGCTTTTTATATTCCAAGCTTACTGTTTATAAGAGCGGGTCGCTCTTAAAATATAAAATGGAGGGATTGTTTTGATGGAAAAATTTTTCAAGCTAAAAGAACACGATACGAAGGTTTCAACTGAGATTTTAGCTGGCATCACTACATTTTTTGCCATGTCTTACATTATCTTTGTTAACCCCAGCATGCTTTCACAGACAGGAATGCCTTGGGGCGCCGTATTTATTGCCACCATTATCGCTTCCGCAATCGGTACTTTGGTGATGGGTCTTTTTGCAAATGTCCCTTATGCCCAGGCTCCCGGGATGGGGTTAAATGCTTTCTTTACTTATACCGTATGTTTTGCATTGGGTTTTAGTTGGCAACAAGCCCTGGCTATGGTTTTCATTTGTGGTCTTGTAAATATTTTCATTACTGTAACCAAAATTCGGAAGTCAATTATCAAATCAATTCCGGTTAGCCTCCAAAATGCCATCGGCGGAGGAATCGGAATTTTTATCGCTTACATTGGAGTCAAAAGTGCCGGTCTACTTAATTTCACTTCTGATCCCGGTAAAAACATTGTTTTAGAAAGCGGTACCGTTATTGCCGACGCTAGCGCGGTTCCGGCTTTAGTAACCTTAAACAATCCAGTTGTTTTTCTTAGTATAATTGGCCTGGTCCTGACTATTGTCTTGTTGGTCCTCAAAGTAAAGGGATCGATTCTAATCGGTATTTTCGCCACTACTATCATTGGGATTCCCATGGGAGTAGTTGATGTTTCTAAGATCGGCGCTACTACGGGTATTGCGGAGTCATTTAAAGCTTTAGGAACCACCTTTGGGGCGGCTTTGGGTAGCCAAGGCATGCTTTCTTTGTTTAATGACCCCGCTAAAATTCCGTTAGTTTTAATGACGATTTTCGCCTTCAGTTTATCAGATACTTTTGATACCATCGGCACTTTCATCGGTACCGGACGTAGAAGCGGTATTTTTAGCGCAGAAGATGAGAAAGCCATGGAATCGAGCACCGGTTTCAAATCCAAGATGGATCGGGCCCTTTTTGCGGATGCCATTGCTACCTCTATCGGAGCTTTATTTGGGACTTCCAATACTACAACTTATGTTGAGAGCGCAGCGGGTATCGGCGCCGGTGGTCGTACCGGTTTAACCAGCCTGACCACAGCAGTGCTTTTTATTGCTTGTATATTCTTGGCTCCAGTCGCCGGGATGGTTCCTGCCGCAGCGACTGCCCCGGCTTTGATTGTAGTTGGTATTATGATGATGGCGGCTTTTAAAGAAATTAAATGGGATGATATGGACGAAGCAATCCCCGCTTTCTTTGCCGGAGTCTTTATGGCCTTCTGTTACAGTATTTCTTATGGAATTGCCACCGGTTTTATCTTCTATTGTATTGTTAAACTTTGCAAAAGACAGTTCAAAGAAGTTCATCCTATTTTAATCGTTTCCACACTATTATTTATCTTGAATTTCATTATTTTAGCTATAATTTAAATTTCTCTCAAAGGATGGACCCCTGAAGCACTAATCTCAGGGGTCTTTTTTTATAATCAATACCCTTTCAGGGGAAGGGTCGCCTGTAGACTGACAGTTTGGACTTGAAAATGCATTTTTTAAATAGCATAAAGGCAAGACTCCGTAACTTTTATGTACTAGTCAAGGTATTTAACGGTTAAGATAAGGAAGCTCATCAGTTATTAATCTTACGATAATCCCATGGTTTAGTGGTTTTATTGTAGAAAATAACATCAGGTTGCTAAATTAATAGTCAAAATCAAAAAACCTTTCCATTACTCGGATACCCGGAGGGATTTAACTTGAAAATCTGTAATTTTAGCGAAGGAATTTTATATTAAATGTCAAATAGAAATTATAAATTGAGTAAACCAGCATTAAATCTTGAATTTTAAATCTCGAACATTGGGATAACATTGATAATGTTGATAATATAGAAACATACTAATTTCTAAGGTGGTGCAAGAGGTTAGTTTTTTAGGAAATCAGCCAATTTTTCTAAAAGCGATTGATGTCATTTTAGTGTTTCTAATTTTGTACTACCTATTTAAGATTCTAAAAGGCGCTAAAGGAATCTTTTTTTTAAATGCGGTATTAATTTTATTTCTGATTAATGTATCTAGTAGATTTCTGGGTTTAGAATATTTTAACGCCTTATTGGAACAGATAATGTTAATGCTCTTCGTAGCGTTACCGATTATATTTCAAAACGAATTAAAACGTGCTTTGGAGATTTTGGGGGAAAAGAACCCAATTTTACAGTGGTTAATCAAGCCTCCGGATATTCCCCAGGAGAGTATCGAAATTGTAGCTGAAGCAGTAGCAAGCCTTTGCAAACATAGACATGGAGCGATAATTGTTTTTGAACGCAATGACCCCCTTCCAATGGTTAAACAGTCGGGTTCGTTTTTGGATGGCGCCTTATCCCAAATCTTCGTGGAACAAATTTTTTATCCAAATTCACCTTTACATGATGGAGCATTGGTTATCAAAGGAAACCGGGTTCAGGCGGCCGGATGTTTTCTACCCCTTGATAATCAACTGGTTTTACCACAGGAATTAGGTAGTCGGCACCGGGCGGGGTTAAGTCTGGCTAATCAGAGTGACGCTTTGGTTATCATTATTTCCGAGGAGACCGGAAATATCTCGGTGGCATATAATGGACATCTAGAAACAGGCTATAATGGAGAACAGATTAAATACCGTTTGATTGAGTTGGTTAGACCGGCGGAAGCGGTTAATACGGGAAATACCGAATGTAATCAGACTAAAACTGAGGCCGGATAAAGGTATCAAACATTAAATTAAATATATCCAAAGGGTAGTAATGCTAAATTTTGGAGGGATTCGATTTGGCCCGTTTATTTGGAACGGATGGTGTTCGGGGAGTTGCTAATCAAACTTTGACTCCGGAAGTAGCTTTTGGAATTGGCCGGGCAGCTGGGGCATATTTTAAAAAAGACCGGAAAGATAAGCGATCCCGAATCATAATTGGAAGGGATACCCGGCTTTCCGGGGAGATGCTGGAAGCGGCTTTGGCTGCCGGGATAACTTCGGTGGGAATTGATGTAGTTCGAATTGGCGTTATTCCCACACCAGGCGTGGCCTTTCTTTGCCGTGAAATGGATGTAGCGGCGGGAGTAATGATTTCAGCGTCCCATAATCCGGTGGAGGATAATGGGATTAAATTTTTTGATAGCTGCGGTTTTAAACTGACGGATGGGGTGGAGGACGAAATTGAGGCACTTTACCGAAACCGGCTTGATGAGATTGAACGTCCGGTTGGAACCGGAGTAGGGCGGATTTATGATGATCCGGAAGCCATCCAACTTTATGAAGAGTTTTTGGCAGAAAGTGTTCCCTGCCGTTTTGACGGATTGAAAATTGTTGTCGATTGCGGTTTTGGAGCGGCCCATTATTTGGCTCCACAGGTTTTAAGAAGGCTAGGCGCGGAAGTGGTAGCTCTCCACGATCTTAATGATGGTTCCAGAATTAATGTTAATTGCGGCTCAACTCATCCGGAAATTTTACAAAAAGAAGTCCTCGCTACCGGAGCGAATCTGGGAATCGCTCATGATGGCGATGCCGACCGTTTAGTGGCGGTGGATGAAACTGGTCAGATGGTAAATGGTGATCAGATCATTACTATCTGCGGATTGGATCTGAAGCGGGAAGGAAAACTTAAGAATAATAAAGTGGCAGTGACGGTTTACTCAAACCTAGGATTGATCCAGGCTTTTAAAGAGAACCAGGTAGAAGTGGTAATTACCCCTAACGGTGACCGTTATGTTTTAGAGGCGATGCAAAACCAGGATCTATCAATCGGAGGAGAACAATCAGGACACATAATCCTTCTGGAAAAGAATAGCACCGGAGATGGGATTTTAACCGCCCTCCAGTTGATCTCAGTGATGGTCAAATCAGGAGAAAAGCTTTCTAAATTAGCGGCCCAAATGCAACGTTCACCTCAGGTCCTGGAAAATGTGCGCGTAAGCTGTAAAGACGGTTGGGACCATAATGTCGCTATTAAGGAAAGGGTTAAAAAAGCGGAAGCTAGTTTGGATGGAGAAGGACGAATTTTTGTGAGGGCTTCGGGAACCGAACCTTTAATCAGGGTAATGGCGGAAGGTCCCAATGAAGAGAAACTCCGCCGGATAGTCGGTGAAGTGGTGGAGACTATTAAAAAGGAATTGGGAACTTAAGGAATTAAGGTGTTCACTTACTTTGTAATGTCCAATCATAAGTATGGAATTGTTAAGATGATCGAAAAAAGGATGGATACAAACCCGGGCGAAACTGTATTAGGGGTAATCAACATCCTTGGGAAAAACATGGGGATAATCCACGATGTAGGGGCGTATTGCAATACGCCCCTACACAGATATCAACCCCAAATCGTGTCATGCAATAGCTCCAAATATCCGTCATGATGTTGCGTTTATTTCCTCAAACTTGTCGATCCGCTTATCCAACCTGTCCGCTTTCCTCCCCCTTCTTACCCCTACTCACCGGGCTCGTCCTCGCTAAGATCCCCAATTTCTCCAGCTGTTGCGGGTCGTCCGCCAAGGCCACTTTGGCTACAGCCCTCAAGTTAGAGATCCATTTGGCCAATTCGTCGATTTTTTCATCCCGGGCTTGGGTTGATGCTTGCGCTTCACCCATCTCCTTTTTCTGCTGTTGGTTTTTAACAGTAATTTGGCTTAATAGATCCGACTCTTGTTGCAACTTTTCAGTAGTATAACCGTATAGGGCAAGGGCATTCATTAAATCAGTATCTTTAAGGATATTGGCGTAGAAGGTTTGGGCTTGGGCCAGCCAACCGGAGAGGCTTTCCTTTCTTCTACCGAATAACACCACCGCTTTGTCGGCCTTGGGATGATCCTGAAAGGCCACTCTGGCGATTTTAAGGGTTTTCATGTATTGTTGATCGGCTGTTTCCCAAATATCGTTCAGTTCGGAAGTGGCAGCGACCTGATCGCCGTATTCTTTTTTCTGGGTGTTTTGAAGGGCCATCGCCTCTTCGAAGAGGGTTTTTCCGGTAGCCAAAGTTTCCCCGCTGTAGCCGTAAGCAGCTAAAGCCTCCTTCACCACCGGATCGGTCAGGGAGTTTTCGATTATTACCTGAGCCCCTAAGAGAAATTCAGCGATGCGGTTTTTTAAGTTTGCCATGTAGAACACTCCTTTTTTAATTTATTAGTTAAAGTCGAAAGTCCAAAGTCCAAAGTCGAAAGTCTAAAGTCAAGTCTGGAAGGGATTTTTGAAGTAGGGTTGTGGTTGAGCCGGGTTTTGAAGTTTTTAATTTGGGTTCGGACTTTGACTAAAACCCAAAGGGAGGAGAGGAACAATGTTAAGTAAGATCCCGTCGTAGGATTGTAGGGATAGCCACCCACTGTAAGTTATTGATTCCTGCGAGGTTGTGGATGATTCCTACCAGGTCGTCAACGGTTCCTACGAGGTGGGGATCGGCTCCTACATGGTAGGGAACGATTCCTACATGGTAATCGAAGGTTCCTACCAGATAAGGATTGACCCCTACACGGTGGATAACTGTTCCTACAGGGTTGTCAATGGTTCCTACGAATTTTATAGCAACCCCTACGGGTAAGTTCGGTTTCTTCGAATTGTTCCTGGTTCGTTCCTAAAATGGAATAATTTACACTTCGATGTTGATATTAAATATCCTGCAAAATGTTGGCAAAATTTTTAGAAGGTGGAAAGCTTCTGATTGACGGGAGGTATTTAATCTTTTATCAATGATAACTATCGGATCTCTTTAAAAATCCTCCATTTTTGACTGTCACCTATTATTCCAAACGCATACTATATTTCCGGAGGTGTTATTCATGACCAATGGAACAATGTACTATACCGATCTACCTTCCCGGTTACTCGAATATATTCATGATGAAACGAGCGATTCTTTATATTATCGGGAACTAGCCAACCAGGCTCCGAATCAGCGCGCCCGTGAATTATTTATGGAGTTTTCCGAAGATGAAGCACAGCATGCAGCCAATTTCCGGGGAGTATATTGCCGGCTTACCGGGATGCAGCCGATGGTTCCCCCAGTAAGCCCACCGCAAATCCCCCCCTATTGTGATGCGATTAAGGCCAGGATTATGGCGGAGAGCGGGGATCTGGTGAAGTATGGGGAAGAGTCCGCCAATGCCCCGGATATGATGCTGCGGAATCTCTTTTATATAACCAGCCTAATTGAAGGCAGGCATGGATTAAGGTTAACTACCTTAATGTGCGGAGTTGATGACGAAAAACATAAGTGTTAATTAGTCAATTAATATTCTAACCACAGGATATCCCGAAAGGGACACCGGCGCGTGTTGCCGTAAAAGGCGCCGGTCGTACATTTTCATTAGGCATGTTTTATTACTCCTTTAAACCATATATTGAGTGTTACACATTCAAAAGATTAAATTATAAGGAACCGTCCGGTTATACCGTCGGTTCCTTTGATTTATCCGAAATCGTTGTTTTAAAACGTTGGAACAATACTTCCCTTATATTCTTTCAAGATAAAATCTTTAACTGTCCGGCTATTCAGCGCCTTAGCCAGCTTTAATAAGGCCGATTGTTTTTGTCTTTGGCGCGGACGGCTAAGATATTGGCATATGATTAATGGGAGACTATTCCTCTTATCTTAAAACAATGCAGGAATTAGAAAACTGTTGTGGAACAAAATGGATAACATCCACAGATATTGTATTAATACTTCCAGAGTTACTTGTGGGGCAAATTTATAATTATAAGGGAGGATATGGATGATCCCAAAAGACTTGAAACAATATACGAGTTTTTTCAAGGAATATACTGAATTAAGAGCTCAAGAGAATAGAAGTAATCAAATCGCGATTATCAATGGAGATATTGTAACCAATATTAAGCGAAGTAACAGCGGTATTTCAGCCCGGGTGAATAAAGACGGCTATTGGGGATTTGCTTCGAATCCCTTGATGCAGGATAATGAAGTTCAAAAGGTAATTGAGAGGGCAACCGGAAATGCCGGGTTTTTAAGCAGTAGAGGAAAGAAAAAAGATATTAAACTCCCGGCAAGGAATGGCAACTTTCAGAATGATTTTTCGACTCATAATTCTTTGCAATCCCAAAGTCAGATCATTGATTTTATAATGAAGTTGGACGAATATATCAAAACCAATTGTAAGGAACTTTCTTCCCGAGTAATAGCTCTTAAAACCCTGGATATGGAAAAGTCGCTTTTAACTTCTGAAGGTTCAACCTCTTATTCTCTAATCCCAAAATCTTTTATCTACATTGGCATGACAATTACGAATGATGGCGCACCAATTGAGCTTTGGGGTAATTTTGGGGGTTTAGGCCAGTTTGAAGATGTTTTTAAATTACCTGAAGGATTGTTTGGAGAAATCGATGAGCAATATAAACATCTTCAAGCGAAAGCATATGGGATTTACGCTAAAGCGGGAATTCAAGAAGTGATTTTGGACGCCAATATCACGGGCGTTTTAGCGCATGAAGCCATCGGGCACACCACGGAAGCCGATCTGGTCCTCGGAGGTTCGGTGGCAGGCGATCTTTTAAATAAACCGGTTGCCAGTGAACTCATTACTTTGGTTGACTTTGCCAACACCGCTTTCGGTAAGCCTTGCCCGGTACCGGTATTTATGGATGATGAAGGGACTACAGCCGAAGATTGTGTGATTATCGAATCCGGGGTCTTAAAAAGATTCATGCACAATAAGGAATCTGCCGGAATTTTCCGGCATGAATTAGCCGGAAACGCCAGGGCTTTCGAGTATAGTGATGAGCCGCTAATCCGGATGCGTAATACGGCGATTCTACCCGGTAAAAGTAAATTAGACGAAATGATCGCCTCCATTGATGATGGCTATTATCTAATGAAGTCAAGTAACGGGGAAGCCGACTTTACCAGTGAATTTATGTTTGGAATTGTTCAAGGGTATGAGATTAAAAATGGTAAAATCGGTAAAGCCATCAGAGACATTACCATTAGCGGCGTCGCCATTGACGTACTGAAATCGGTGACCATGGTTTCGGACAATGTGGTCTGGGACTGCGCGGGAATGTGTGGGAAAAAGCAGTTTATTCCAGTAGGGATGGGTGGTCCGGCCATTAAATGTAAGGTGAATATAGGAGGGAAATGATGAATAGTCTGGATACGGCACAATACGCCTTGGATTGTTTAATAAAAAATGGAGCGGACAAAGCACAATGCAAAATAACCCAGACGGAAACGAATGAACTCAATGTTGAGACAGGGGATCTCAGCCTGCTTCGTACTACATTTAATACTGCAGTGGATTTGCTTGGTTTGATGAATGATCGAAAAGGTTCAACGACAATCAATAAGACCGATCCGGAATCCATCGAGATTGGTGTGAAGGAGGTTGTTGAATTAGCAAGTTCTGCAAAATCGGATCCTGCGAACGATATAGCCGGCTTCAAACCAGCGAAAGCATTTAAAAGCGGCCCCATACAACAGGATCTTGAGCGCATGTATGAGCGGTTGCAGGAGTTCCTTAGATATGTTCAACAGACCTATCCTAAGACCATTATAAAAGATGTAATTTTAAGTTTCACTCGAATGGAAACAGTATTTGTCAATTCAAACGGGGTTGAGTTCAGCTCCGAGAATGGATTTTATATTGTCAGTACAGTTTTCACGAATAAGGATGGGAATAAGGTATCCTCTTTGAATGGGGTTGAGTGTAAATGTAAGGATTTGAACTCAGCCATCAAAGACCTTGGCGGAGTCGATCGGATATTACGCCAGTCATCCCAACAAATACATACGGATACTATATCTCGAAAATTCACCGGATCAATAATTATTACACCAGAGTGCTTAACCAATTTCATTAGCTATTTCGCCCAATATCTATCAAATCAGTCCCTGATCACCGGAAATTCCGTATATAAAGATAAGCTGGATCGGAAAATTGCGGACGGCCGGTTAACACTTCATTGTAAACCAAGATCATCCGAGTTAGCAGAGACATATTTTTTTACTGATGACGGCTTTGAAGCTGGAGATAGTATAATTATTGACAAAGGCATATTGAAATCCTTTCTATTAGACCTTTATGGTTCCAATAAAACAGGTTTGCCGAAAGCGGAAAATATGGGGGATTGTTATATGATCGAACCCGGTGACGCGGCTTTAGAAGAAATGATTCAATCGACATCCAAGGGGATCCTGCTGTGCCGCTTTTCAGGCGGTCATCCGGGTCAAAATGGGGATTTTAGCGGCGTTGCCAAAAACAGCTTTTATATTGAGAATGGGAAGATCAAATATCCGATCAACGAAACGATGGTATCCGGAAACATTGTTCAAATGCTTAATAATATTGAGCAAATCTCCAAGGAGCGCAATAATGACGGTTTTCAATGTCTTCCTTGGATTAAATTTAACGGTATTACTATCTCGGGGAAATAAACTACATAAAATATAATCTTTTCAGATGTAACACTATAATGATTAAAGGAGGACCAAGTGTTTGATGCGTTGATCTTTGATCTGGACGGTACTTTATGGGACGCTTCCGAGACCAGTACTCGCGGATGGAATAATGGCCTTAGGTCATTAAATATCAACCGAACAATTTCTGTTGCCGAATTGCAACAAGTTACCGGCAAGCCGGGAGTTGAAACGGTTAGAATATTGTTCCCCAACGAATTTGAAGAACATCAAAATTTATTGGATGTATTGGATCATTACGAGAAAATGATTATTCAAAATAGCGGCGGTAAGCTTTATGACGGTCTGGAAACGGTGATCCGGTCTTTATCTTTGAAATATGATTTGTTTCTAGTTAGCAACTGTGAAGAATGGTATCTGAAGGAGTTCTTAAAGTTTTCAGGGTTAAAGGAGTTTTTTAAGGGGTTTGATTGTTATGGCATAAGTAATCAAAATAAAAGCGAAATGCTGCTCAATCTCAAAAAAGAGTATGGTTTTATAAACCCGGCCTATATTGGCGATACGGAGGGGGATGAGACAGCGGCCAGAAATGCCGGATATGCTTTCATATTTTCCGGTTACGGTTTTGGTGTTTCAGATGAACCGGATTTTACGCTAAATTCTTTAAAGGAAATATTGACTATTTTATGATGAAAACAATTCGCAAAACTACTTTTTAAGTAGTTAATGACACCCCCAACGCGCCTTTGCCACCATCATTGGTATTGATATTGACGCTCAAAAAAACATCCTTTATTATATTCCTCTCTGGTGGTTCGTCCAGAACCTGGTTCATAAGACCAAGGACACTTATGCGCCCCTGATTACTTTTAGGGATAAATTTAATCAACCAACACCCCAACCACTGGGTATCCTGCAAGGGAGACCGGCGCGTGTTGCCGCAAGAAAGCACCGGTTAAGTCCTGTCCGGCCAGATGATTAAAATGTTTCCCTTGCACAAAAACAGGGGTGACATCATAGACCGTGTTATTAACAGCTACATAGGCGGGTTTACCGTTCTGGCCGTTATATTGCGCCAGTTCAGCCCGGGTAAAACTACGGTTGGGGTTGGAAACGTTTTCATTGGCCATGGTTGAGTACTCCTTCAGCTCATAATATTTAAACTCAGTTTGTTCCGGCCTTCCCAGTCAATAAAATGAGTGGCGCAGGAGAGGCAGGGGTCAAACGAACGGATAATCCGGCCCGGTTCCACTGGGTTGACCGGATCGGCGCCGGCCCCGATGAGGGATTCTTCCGCCGGGCCACGGATCCCGGCTTCATCCTTTGGGGAAAAATTCCAGGTGCTCGGAGTAATAACCCGGTAGGAAGCGATTTCCTCATTGGCAGTCGTCATGCTATGGAGCAACGGGCCCCGTGGCGCTTCGTTCATCTGAACCGCCTGGTTGTTGACGGGGCTTGGCAATGAATGAATGTATCGCCCATCTGGGGGCAGCTGTTTTAACCAATCTTCCATCCATTTTGAAATTAAAACCGCCTCTTCGGCCCGGGCTATTAGCCGGGGCATGACTCCTCCCGCCACCCCTCCAGGGGTGGTATTACCGGAACGGATCATCTTCCGGGCCAATGGCCCGCCTTCAAAGGATAAGCCATGATAACGGGGGGCTTTGACCCAGGTATAAGCTAAAGGTTTCTCCGGGGCGGGCCTGGTTTCGGC
Source organism: Bacillota bacterium (assembly GCA_012728785.1). Classification (GTDB taxonomy): domain Bacteria; phylum Bacillota; class UBA4882; order UBA8346; family UBA8346; genus JAAYHS01. The sequence goes on from JAAYEK010000024.1 coordinate 50,856, forward strand.
ATCATTCGATTCCAACCAGGCGTAAGTGATACTTTCCTGGATCTCTTCCGGGTTAACCGGGAACAGTTCGCCTTGGTTAAGGATTCCCGCCGGGAAATGGCCGCCGAACCGGGGATCAAAAAGCCCGAAGGAGATATAACGGTACGGTCCCGAGCCGATTTGAAAGTATTCCGGGTAGGCTTTGGCCAGCAGATAAGCATCGGGCAGTTGAATGTCGGCCACAAATGTTTGAATCTGTTGTAATAGGAACCAAAACTGTTTGCGCCGGTCGGCATCGGGGAAAACCGCGACTCCTTCGGGAGTCAAGCCGTGCTGGTGCGGGATTTTACCGCCGAAAACCGCCAAAGCGTCATGGCATTTTCGGCTGTATTCCATGGCTGAAAAGTAATGGGCGGTGAGTTCTTCCTGTTCCTTAGGATTCAGCCGGAGATCATCAATCGGGTTTTGAAAGTTGGAACTGGGTAATGATGCTGTACCGATGTAATCAGGCAAGGCCAGTAGATAAAAATGGCGGATGTGGTTTTGTAAAAATTCCGCCCCGAACATGATCTGCTGGAGTAAGATTAGTTCCGGCGTTGGTGTAATCCCGTAAATCTGTTCCACCAACCGGGCGGCGGTGAAGCCATGAGCCATGGAACAGATCCCGCAGATCCTCTGGGTGAAATAAACCGCGTCCGTAATGTGGCGGCCTTTCAGCATCGCTTCAAAGCCGCGGAATTGTTCTCCGGCTACATTGGCCTCCTTGACTTTACCGTTTTCGTCCAAATAAAGATCGATACTTAATAGGCCGCTGATCCGGGTTACCGGACTAATTGAGATCTTCTTCGGCATTGGGGTTCCCCCTTTCCGTCCGTCCCGGAAGTTTCTCGGGGAGCGGCGTATAAAAAGGGGTGGAGCGGTCCGGGAAGCCTGATTTGGTGCAACCGATACAAGGAGTACCGGCCTTCACCGGCCAGTTCAAATGGTCGTTCCAGAGCCGGTAAGGACAGTCCGCTCCGGTCACCGGTCCCATACAGCCGAGAGTGAACATGCATTCTGCGTCGCCGAGCTTAGCGGCGAAAGAACCGGTATCAAAATAGGAACGGCGCTGGCAGGCGCTATGGATGGTTTGGCCGTAAAACAAGGTGGGTCGTTGGTAACGATCAACTTCCGGTAAGCCGAAAAGCAATAGGTGAAAAAGGGTTCCGGTCAGCCAGTCGGGGTTGATCGGACACCCGGAGACATTGACTACCGGCCGGTCTTGGATTATTTCCCAAACTCCCTTGCTCCCGGAGGGGTTTGGCCGGGCGGCGGACGGCCCGCCGAAGGCGGCGCAAGTGCCTGCCGCGATGATATATTTGGCCTTGGGAGCCAGATAAAGCAGGAGTTCTTCGCTGGTGAACAGGTAGTCCCCGCTTCTAAAAGGGATGGCGAAACGTCCGCCCCCAGCGGTGGAGATGGCTCCTTCAATGATTAAGATGAAATTCCCAGCTTCAGCAGTGGTAAAAAGAAGTTCCTGGGCTTTTTGTCCTTCGCTCGGCATCAGGGCGTTCCAATAGCGGACTTCCACTAGGGAGCAAAGGATCTGCCCCAGTCCTGGGGCGACCGAATTCAAGATTGAGATGGAATCCCCGGAACAGGCGTTAGCTTCCAGCCAAATTAACGGCGGTTTTGGTCCGGGGGGAAGAGTACCGGAAAATTGGTCAAATAAACGTCCGGTAAAATTAGGACGGTTAAGATTATTCCGGCAAAAAGATTGAAACTCGTCGCGTGGCTCCACGATACCTCCAAGATTAAAAGTGTCATTAATTTATATTGATCCGCTTAGAATTATATGAATAAACCCATAGTTGGAGGAGTATGCGTTTGGAGGCATGTGTTATCGGCGCTGGGAACCGCTGGCGGGAGGATGACGCTGTCGGCCTGGTGGTGGCAGAAAAGCTAACCGCGTTGGTTTCAAGGGAGAACGCCGCTCTTTTTTGGATTGGGGAACGAATATTTGAACTGCAATTATATTTCGAACGTTACCAAAAGATAGCGCTCATTGATGCCCTGCCACCGGAGACGGAACCTGGGAAAATAAAGATCCGGCAGTTTAACGGCTCCGATACCGGATTGGAGCGGAGGTTGCCGCAAAGAACTCACAATGCCTATTCATTACATGATTTGGACTTGTTATGGCAGGTTCAATCAGCCTTTTGGAACGGATATCAAGGAGAAGTGATGTTGATTGGGATCGAGGCGGGGGCGCTAGGTTACGGTGAAGGCTTGTCGCCACAGTTAACAATGGTTTTACCCATGGTATTATTTAAACTGGAACAAATGATTTTGGGATTCTTAAGAGCTGGTTTTTAGAAAAATCGCAAGAAAAAAACGGACTTTATCTTAATTATGGATATGACATCGCTTCATATACTATCAAGGGAGATGAAAAGATGTCTTGTCTATCGTCTTTAGGTTCTAATCAACTTATTATTATAGCCTCTTTGGTTTCGATCTTAATTTCCGATAAATTTAGCGCGGATGATTTAGACATTCTAGCTGCTTTTATTACAAGTGTTGGGGATTTACTAGCATTAAAAGCTACTAAGCTATCAATCGAGGATACTAAAGATGATTCCAGACAGCAGATTTTATTACTCGAGGAACAAATTAAGCGACTGGAAGATAAATTAAAATAAAAGGTAGTCCAAAACACGAAACAGTCGCAAGTTACAACTGTTTCGTGTTACAATATTTTTGAGGTGAGAAGATGAACCCCCATCAAGGGGAGGATTTGAGGGAAGCTGTACGACGGCTGGAAAACGATCGTTGTAAGGGATAAGCATTTCGAAATAACCGGAAGAAGATGAATATATATGACAAAGTCGGAAGTTGCCGAAGCTAAATTTCTGGAAGGGTATAATTGTGCTCAAGCCGTATGTTACTCTTTTGGTGATGACTTAAACTTTGATAAAAACCTGGCAATGAAATTAGCTTGTGGCTTTGGGGCTGGAATGGGCCGTAACGAAGAAGTTTGTGGGGCAGTTTCAGGGGGTATTATTGTGATTGGAATGATATACGGCAGAGGAGAGGGCCAAGACCGTTCGTTAATGGAGCAAACATATGAGAAAACTAGGGAATTGATGAAGCGGTTCAAGGAAAAACAGGGTTCCTTCATTTGTCGGGAACTTCTTGAGGGCTGTGAATTAACAAATCCGGAAGGACAAAATCAATTCAAAGAAAAAGACTTAAAAAATAAAGTTTGCAGGCATTGTGTTAGAAATGTGGTTGAAATTATAGAAGCTATAATTTAAAAAAATATTGGTTCCAGGTGTATAGATGGAAAACTAAAGGACCGACGGGATTTATTAACCCCTCGGTCCTTTTCAAGATCAAAAACATTTTTTAAAACGCCGGAACGATACTTCCTTTGTATTCTTTCATGATGAAATCTTTAACTGTCTGGCTGTTGAGGGCCTGAGCCAACTTTAACAAGGCCGGGTTGTTTTTTTCGGTGGTACGAACGACCAGGATGTTGGCATAGGGTGATTCGCTACCTTCAATGAATAATGAGTCCTTGGTTGGTACCAGATTGATGGTTAAAGCGTAATTAGTATTGATCACTGCAATATCAACATCGGGCAGAACCCGAGGTAATTGGGCCGCTTCGAGAGCTTTGAATCTTAGATTTTTTGGGTTCTTAACGATATCCAGTTCGGTGGCGGAAAGTCCGGCGTCTTTGCGTAATTCAATCAATTTGGCCTGCTGTAATAAGAGTAGGGCCCGGCCGCCGTTGGTGGGGTCATTGGGGATAGCCACGATGGATTTGTTTTTCAAGTCGTTTAGAGACTTAATTTTCTTGGAGTAAACGCCAATCGGTTCGATATGTACTTTGGCGATGTAGGTTAAATCCAATTTCCGGTCTTTGCAAAATTGGTCCAAATAGGGGATATGTTGAAAGAAGTTAGCGTCCAGTTCGCCTTCGGCCAAAGCCAGGTTGGGTTGGACATAATCTTGAAACTCAATGATTTTCAAGGTGATTCCCTCTTGGGCCAATTGGGATTTGATTGTCTCCAAGATCGGCACATGGGGCGTTGGCGAGGCGCCTACTTTTAATACGGTGTCGGCGCTGATCACACCGAAACTACTAAATAATAGAATGCCGGTTAAGACAGTGACCAGAATTGAAGTTACTTGTTTTTTCATGCCATTTCCTCCTCAAATTTTATTACCGATGATTTAACCTGCGAGCGATCCAATCACCCAGTGATTGAACGCCTTGGACCAGAATGACTAATACTACTACCGTGGCCAACATGACATCCGGTTGGAACCGTTGGTAACCGTAACGGATAGCCAGATCACCTAATCCGCCGCCGCCGACAGCGCCGGCCATTGCCGAATAACTAATCAGACTAACAGCGCTATTAGTGATGGATAGTACTATTCCGGATTTGGCTTCCGGAATTAATACTTTACCAATGATCTGCCAAGTGGTGGCCCCAATAGCTTGAGCCGCTTCGATCACGCCCCCGTCCACTTCGAGGAGGTTGGTTTCGACCAGCCTTGCTAAAAAAGGAATGGCGCTGACTGTTAACGGGACAATGGCCCCAAGAGTGCCAATGGATGTTCCAACCACAAACCGGGTAAAGGGTACGATGGCGACCAGTAAAATGATGAATGGTAGTGAGCGACCGATATTGACCACAGTTGATAAGGCCGAATGAAGCATCCGGTGCGGGTGAATATGTTCCGGGCCGGTAATTACCAGTAAAACGCCGATGGGTAAACCGAAGATAGCGGCGATCACTAAAGAGATACCGACCATATAAAGGGTTTCCCATAATCCGTTAATTAACAGATTGATTAGTTGTGGATTCCACACCATTGAGCACCTCGATTCGACACCCTTGTTTCTCTAGAAAACCGATGGCAGCCGGTATTTCCTTCTCGGCACCGGAGAGATCGACGATCAGCGAACCAAAGGGAGTATCATGGATAAAGTCAAGATTAGCAAATAAAATATTGACATCTAGTTTAAAATGGCGGACTAAAGAGGTAATGATCGGTTCTTTGGCCGCTTCGCCATGAAAGAAGATTCGTAGCAAGTTTCCGGCGCCGGTCCGGGAGTGGATCAATTCCCGCAGGTTTTCGGGGATTTTATCATTGGTGGCGGTTCGAATAAAATTGCGAGCTACATCGGTTTGGGGGTTTAAGAAAAGTTGGACCAAAGATCCACTTTCGACAATTTGACCGTCTTCGATGATCGCCACGGAATCGCAGATTTCTTTAACAACCTGGATTTCATGGGTGATTAGGATGATGGTTAATCCAAGGTGTTGATTAACATCCCGTAATAATTTAAGGATGGAATGGGTGGTCTGGGGGTCAAGGGCTGAAGTAGCTTCGTCGCATAGTAAAATTTCGGGACGATTCGCTAAAGCCCGGGCGATCCCGACCCGTTGTTTTTGGCCGCCGCTCAATTGGGACGGATAGTTAGTAAGTTTATCAGATAGACCAACCAGATCAGCTAATTCCAGTACTCGTTGCTTAATGGCGGCGGGAACCGCTCCGGCCACTTCCATGGGGAAGGCGATGTTCCCATATACGGTCCGGGAAGATAGTAAATTAAAATGTTGAAAGATCATCCCGATTTTACGTCGGGCCGCCCGGAGTTCTTTGCGGGTTAGGGTAGTCATTTCAATAGCACCAACCCGAATACTTCCCGATTGGGGGACTTCCAACTGATTAATACTTCTGATTAAAGTGCTTTTACCAGCTCCGCTTAAACCGATGATCCCGAAAATTTCGCCTTTTTTAATCTCCAAATCTACATTATCCAGGGCGACGACGGTCTCATTTTTGGTATGATAGGTCTTGGATACCTGTTTTAATTGAATGATCGTTTCGTCCACATAATCGCCCCCTAACAAAAGATATAATAAGATTTAAAAAAATTCTAACACATATTACTAATGCTTTCAAGGCTTTAGCTGATCAGGGATGACTTTCCAAAACCCAAAAAGTAGGGATGTTCAGAAGTTAGCTGGAGTTAGGAGAATTGCTCCGACGGAGATTTGATTGAGGGCAGATCTCATTAAGGACTGGTTGAAGCGAAAAGCTTTTGGATCGAGGGTATGATTATATGGTAGAATATCATTAATCAGTTATCCGGTTCTAACTATTCAAATGGAGGATTATCGATGAAAAAAGGGATCGCGGTGGCGGGGAATATGATCGTGGATACCATTTATCCGGTGGATCATTACCCTCAAATCGGCGAACTGGCTACCATCGAAGATAACATTAAAAAAGCTACGGGTGGGGCAGTTTGTAATGTCATTGTGGATCTGGCGAAATTAGATGCTACTATCCCACTGACTGCTTTAGGCGTAATCGGTGCCGATGAGGCCGGGAGGTTTATTGAAGCCTATCTTTCCGATTATCCAAACATTGATTGCTCCCAGATTGTCCGTGAGGGGACAACCTCCTTTACAGCGGTGATGAGCGATAACTCGACCAAGCAACGGACTTTCTTTCATTTCCGCGGCGCTAACGCTAGGTTCTCAGAGGAACATCTCAATTGGGACCGTTTAAATGTAGATCTTTTGCATGTCGGCTATATCCTGCTTTTGGATGAATTGGACCGACCGGATAGCGAATATGGGACCAAAATGGCCCGGATGTTGGCCTCTGCTCAACGTAAAGGAATTAGGACCTCCGTGGATATGGTCAGCGATAGGGAGGACCGTTTTAAAAAAATTGCGCCTCCGGCTTTGAAATATACGGATTATTGTATTATCAACGAAATTGAAGCGGAACGAACCACCGGTATAGTCATCCGGAACAAGGACGGCATCGATGAAGCGAAGCTGGACTTGGCGCTTACCGCAATTAAAGAAATGGGAGTCGCCGAATGGGTGGTGGTCCACGCGCCGGAAGGCGGCTATGGTCTAAATTGTGTCAGCGGCGAAAGGGCAAAAGTGAAGAGTCTCAAATTACCCGATGGCTATATCAAGGGAACCAACGGGGCCGGCGACGCCTTTTGCGCCGGAGTTTTATATGGGGCGTACCAGGAGAAGCCTTTGGCGGAGGCAATTGAAATTGGGATCGCCTGTGCCTCCTGCTCTTTGTCGGAACCTGGGGCCACCGAGGGGATGCGCAGTTATGACCAGGTCCTTAAGCTGTATCAAGCTATGAAATAAAGGATAGGGGCGTTGAAGATGGTTGTAACCTTGAATGATGTTTTAAAAGATGCGCAAAAAAACCAATATGCCGTGGGACTCTTTAATACGGTCAATTTGGAGATGGCCAAGGGTGTTTTGGATGCGGCGGAAGAGACCAAATCTCCGGTGATCATCGGGACCGCCGAGGTATTACTCCCCTATGCTGGCCTAGAAGAGTTGGCTTACTTTTTAGTTCCATTGGCTCAAAAAGCCAAAGTACCTGTGGTTTTACATTTTGACCACGGTTTGACCCCGGAGTTGGTTATCAAGGCAATGGCTTTGGGTTTTAGTTCGGTAATGTATGATTGCTCGACCTACTCCTTCCAGGACAATACAGCGCGACTCAAGGAGATGGCCAAGATCGCCAAGGCTTTCGGAGCTTCCATCGAAGCGGAATTAGGCCAGGTCGGCGCTGTGGATTGTAACGCCGCCGAATCCGATGGATATGAAAGTCTTTATACCGACCCGGACCAAGCAAAGGAATTTGTCGATTCGACCCGTGTGGACGCATTGGCGGTGGCAATCGGTACGGCCCACGGCGCTTATATGCAACAGCCCAAATTGGATATTGCGCGTTTGAAGGTAATTGCAGGGGCGATCAATACTCCATTAGTCTTACATGGAGGGTCGGGTTTATCCGATGAGGACTTTAGGAACTGTATTCAAAACGGAATTAGCAAGATCAATATTTTCACCGATATTAACATCGCAGCCGCTAAAGGGGCTGTTAACTGTTATCAAGACGGTTCTGGAATGACCGATTTGATGGGTAGTATTGTTGATAACGTTAAAGAAGCGACTATGGCAAAGATGAGGCTGTTTGGATCGGTGAATAAGGGGTAAAGGGAACAAAAGGAGAACTACCGTTATCCCTTCGGCTCCGTCATTAGATGGAGTTAAATATTGTCCATTTAGGGTCGGAAAGCTTGTTAAGATACATCAAAATCATATTGGAGTATCTATCTTGTTTAACTCATGTAACTTAGTAGATTAATAATAATTAAATTTAGGGGGGACAAAAATGTTTGACGCTTTGGTCTTTGATCTGGATGGAACTTTATGGAACGCCACTGAGTATAGCACTCTGGGATGGAATAATGCCCTTCAATCATTAGGGATCGATCGAGAGATTACAATTGGCGAATTACAAAAAGTCATGGGAAAACCTGGGGAAGAGTGCGTTCGAATATTATTGCCGGCTGAATTAGAGCGATATCCGAACCTTTTAGAAATCATCAAGCATCACGAAAAGATCGCGATTCAAACTAATGGGGGAAAACTTTATGATTCCCTGGAGACGACTATCAAATCTTTGTCCCGAAAATATAATTTGTTTTTAGTCAGTAATTGCGGCGAATGGTATCTTAATGAATTTTTTAAGTTCTCCGGGATCAAAGAATTCTTACGGGATTATGACTGTTACGGTATTTCCAAAGAAAATAAAAGGGAAATGCTAACTAAGCTTAAGCAAAAACATCAATTTGCAAAACCAGCCTATATCGGCGATACGGAGAGCGATCAGATCGCAGCCGGAGATGCTGGATATACTTTTATCTTTGCTAGCTATGGTTTTGGTGTCTCCCCTAATCCTGATTTGAAGATCAACTCCTTAGCGGAGTTATTAGATATGGGGTAGTAGCAAGAAGGATAATAAGTTTTGTAACTCTGTGTCTCTGCGCCTCTGTGGCTAAATCATTCATTTAGATGATTTTATTCCCTGATATCTTGTTGGTTAAATAATCTAAAAAAACTAATCAATTCGTTCCAAAATATGTTAAAATAAGAATGATATCTATTAGTTAGAAACTATTTAGCGGAGGTCAAGTTGCTCCACCAAGCTGAAGAAATCCTTAATAAATATTATGGTTATCCCAATTTTCGCGACGGACAGGCCAAGATTATCAGTAGTATCCTTCAGAATCAGGATACTTTCGCGATTATGCCGACGGGGGCCGGGAAGTCCTTGTGTTTTCAGATCCCTGCCTTGCTTTTTCCGGGAATAACTATTGTGATCTCGCCCTTAATCTCCTTGATGAAAGACCAGATCGACGCTTTGAACGGCTTGGGAATTTCAGCGACTTTCATCAATAGCTCCCTTTCTTCCCGACAGGTTATGGAGAGAATTGAAAACGCCAAAGCGGGAGCTTATAAGCTTCTCTATATTGCCCCGGAACGGTTGGAAGTGGAGTCATTCATTAGTTTGGTTGATTCTTTAGAAATTAGTTTGATGGCTATTGACGAAGCCCATTGCGTCTCCCAGTGGGGACATGATTTTCGTCCCAGTTATCGCCGGATCAGCCCTTTCATTAAAGGATTGTCCCACCGGCCGGTAGTGGCCGCTTTTACGGCTACAGCCACTCCGGAGGTTAAAGATGATATCATTAAGCTTTTGGCCTTAAAAGACCCCGGCCTGGTAGTAACCGGATTTAACCGGGAAAATCTCTCTTTTTCGGTGGTGCGAGGCGAGAATAAGCGGGACTTTGTCCAAAAATACCTAGCGAGTTGTCCTGGGCATTCGGGGATCATCTATGCGGCTACCCGGAAGGAAGTTGACCAATTATATACCTTATTGAGCAAGAAGAAACTGGCAGTCGGTAAATATCACGCCGGATTGAGCGATAAGGAACGGGAACAAACTCAGGAGGCCTTTCTTTACGATGATATCAAAGTAATGGTCGCCACTAACGCCTTTGGAATGGGAATCGATAAATCCAACGTCCGTTTCGTAATCCATTACAACCTTCCCAAAAATATGGAGTCGTATTATCAGGAAGCCGGACGGGCGGGACGGGACGGGGAACCTAGCGAGTGTATTTTACTGTTTTCACCCCAGGATATCTTCATTCAAAAGTATTTAATTGAAGAGACGGTGTATTCTCCGGTCCGTAAACAGAACGAATACCGAAAACTTCAGGGAATGATTGATTATGCCCATTGTTCCCGTTGTTTACGCGGGTTTATCCTTGAATATTTTGGGGAGGAGAATGTAGCCGATACTTGCAATAACTGTGGTAATTGTAATGATGAAACTGAAATGGCTGATATAACTGTTCCTGCTCAAAAGGTTTTTTCTTGCATTGTCCGGTTAAGAGAGCGATTTGGGATTACGATAGTGGCTGAAGTATTGAAAGGTTCCACAGTTAAGAAGTTAATTCAAATGAAATTAGACACTTTGCCCACCTATGGCGTAATGGCTGATATGACTCTGGATGAGATTAAAGACATGATCAACCGGCTGATTGCCGAAGACTACCTCTATCTGACCCAGGGGAAATATCCGGTGGTTAAGTTAAGGCCTAAAGCGGCGGCTGTCTTAAGAAACGAAGCCCAAGTCAATCAAAGAATCGTGAAACGCCAAACCAAACTGGAAGAGGATACGGTTCTTTTCGAGGTCCTCCGCCGTTTGCGCCGGGAGATAGCCGACCGGGAAGGAGTCCCGCCCTATATCGTTTTTGCCGACAGTACTTTGCGGGAGATGGCGAAGTTCAATCCGACTACACCAAGGGAGTTGTTGGCTATTAAAGGAGTTGGGGAGTCCAAGTTGGAACGGTACGGGGCTTCATTTATAAATGCGATTCAAAAACACCTTGAGGAGTCGAAATAATTAGTTGACTACTCCTTAAAAATATCTTCCAAAAAACATTGGTTATGGTATGGCAAATTACAGGGAAAAATAAATTACCTGTTAAATAATATACTAGACCATAACCAACTCCAGCAATAGTTGCGACTATTACCATTTTCCAACCGGCATAGGTCCAGTGAACCAGCCCAAACAAGACCGAACTACCGATTAACATTGCAAAAAAGTTCCCAGGGAAAAATTGATCAAAATAGGTAAAGACCAATCCCCGAAAGATAAACTCCTGACTTAATGCTACAAAATAGAACATATAAACAGTAACTATCAGTATTTTTCGAATACCGATATTCCCCAAAAAACACAATTGATAAAGTCTCATTTTATAAACTACAAATAAACTTACTAATATTAAGGCAATTGTTATTATAATCATAACCAGCCACAGTCTCCACTCCAACGAAAACTGAAAAGATAGATTAATATGCCGAAAACTAATATAATACCAAGCCAATAATAGATAAATCATTCGGTAAACAACATCGAACTCTACTAGATTGAATTTTTTTAGTATTAATAAGCTACATGGTTTAGTAAGGATCCATAACGCTACTAAGATGATAACTATAAAGTCGTATTTCGTTAGAGTCCCCTTAAGAGTCAAGGGAGTATGAAGGGTATTTAAAAAAAGCGAAATATAAGATAACACAAAAATGAAGGTGATGCCGGGTCTCCATTTAATATAAGCATCCTTAGGAGTAAAAATAAGCATTAATATAATTGGTAATAGATTTATAGCAAACATAAATTCACCTAATTAAGACAATAATACTTTACCTATTCATCTATCATTACTTTTACTCCCAATTGATTTCTGTCTATTTACCGCGACTCCTTCTTTTGTTATTGAATTCTTAATTTTCATACGTAGCAATATATAGGGGAATTGCAGGGTGACTTAATTTTATGTTAAGAGAATTAATCGTTAGGAGAAATGGTAAATGGGGTATTTAATTATTATTGCTAGGAGGGAGGTCTACAATGGAAAACTTAGCTATGAAATTAATATTTAAATATAAGAAAGAGTTGGAGATATAGAAAACTAGTTTGATAGAATCCAGATTTTAAACCTTAATCTTCGAGATAGTTACCAAATAAGCTCCCATTACAAAAAAGATTATGCCTATCAATTTGGTAATGTTAACCGGCGCTTTTTCCATTCCCAGCAAACCATAATGATCGAATATGATCGACGCGAAAAGCTGTCCGCCGATTATATAGATAAATCCCTGGGTTGCGCCAAGGCGCGGTAAGATTATAACAATGGCCGTAAGAATAAAAATACCCAATACTCCTCCTAAATATAAATACCACTTGTTCCAACCCGGTAAGTTCCGAAGAGCAAGCGATCCGGGAGTATAGAGAATGATCAGGGTGATTAGGATCAAGTTTATTACCACGCCGATAAAAACAGAGCCATAAACGCCGACTCTGTTAGCTAAAGCGGTATTGATAATACCCTGAAGAGTCATCATTACTCCTACTGATAATCCGATTATAATTTCCAGTAAAAGAAAGTTCATAATAAACCTCCTCTTCCTATGTTCTGATCTCAGAACCGCTCATTCTTCATATAAATGAATGAGTTGCCCGAATAGGAATATTTGAATTTAACTCTTTATATGAATTTGAAGAGATATATCTCAGTGTCACCTTTTTTTGAAATTCAATAATATTTTTTGCGCCTATAAAGCCAAAAGTTAATCGAATTCCTTTACTTAGAATATATAATAACAAATGTGCGGGGCCGATATATGGAACCAATCCGGACACCCCTTCAACTCTAAAATTTGCTCTAATATCGGGAGTTAGGAAATTATCAATTTTATCTATGCCGGTTTTATCCGGAATTTCAATAGTATTATACCTTGCGCCTTCATATTGTTTATATTTTTGCCCGTCAATTTCTACGATTTTTCCAGATGCTTCATGGCATCCCGCAAATAATTTACCCAACATTACGCCATCAGCGCCGGCTGCTAAGGCTTTTACAATATCGCCTGAATTTCTAATACCGCCATCTGCGATTACTTTCATATTATTTGCTTTAGCTACTTTGGATACTTCGAAAATCGCCGTGAATTGACTCATACCACATCCTGAAATAATACCGGTTGTACAAATGCTACCCGGCCCCAAACCTACTTTAACAGCTACTAAAGGCATTTTTGCAAATGTTTTTGCTCCTTCTTCATTTACAATATTACCCAAAATGATTCTTTGCGGATATTTTTTGGATAATATTCTAACATTTTTAATTATTTGAGTATGTAAAGGCTGTACATTATTTAAGATTACATAATTAACGTCATTATGACTTAAGAGGTACTCTGCTTTTTTCATGTCAATAGCGGAACATGCAATAATGATTATTGGCGTCTCTGAATTGGTCATACTTGCATTAGGATACTTTTTTTTATTGATTTTTATTGCTTTAATCTTGGAAATAAAGAGATCTATATCTTCCAATTTAATTTCGTCATGTAGCGTACCGAGGCCGCCCATCTCAGAAATTGAGGAAATAAGTTCCGGATTGGATATGGAAGGCATATGAGCTGACATAATAGGAAGGTTTGTTTTTAATCCTGCAATCATGCTGGTGCTGATATCAACTTCATCGGGATGGAAATTGGAAACCTTAGGTTCAATAATGACATCATCGAAGTTTAGGCATGGCAGATGGCTATTCTGGAAACCTTTTAACTTCATTTTACATCCCTCTATGGAAATAATAGTATATATTTAGTATAAATTACATTGAAGAATTCGTCAAACTTATTTTTTATTATTGGTATTTCAGATAATAAATAATGACATTTTTCACAAAAAATTCTCTTTAAAAATATGGAGGTCTGGGTATTCAATTTGCTGTTAACTTAAATTCACAGTTGTTTCAGGATTCCATTTTAATTTTGTTTTCTTTATTTTTCTTTAATATCATTTTCTGACCTAAAACCGTTTATAGGATTGACAAATGTCCTTTGAAATTTACAAAATCTGTATTACATTGATTCTATAATAATTGGTTACTATTTGGATTTTTTTCAGCATTATGGAACAGAGGAATAAATCAACAAGTCTAGCAATGGATGATTTTTTAAGACCTTAAAAAATAAAAAAGGAAGGCCGTTTATATGGAAAGAATCAATGATTTATATGTACTTAAAGGGAAAATTTCAACCACTCGCGCTAAAATGAACGCCTTATGGGAACAACGAGGGTGTACCGATAAGGATGTCTTAGCGGTGAGTGTCGAATTGGACCGATTACTGAATCTATATCAAAAATTGACTACCGAGAAGAAAATGAACTGATCAATAATAATTATCAACTTTGTTAGATATTAAAACTTCTAACGAATAATGGGAAGGAAATCCTCTAATATTTTCGAATTATATAACCAATTAAACCAACCAATATTTTCAAAAATATTAGAGGGATGATTCATGGATTCTAAAATATTAGAAGTAATAAAAATTATTGACAGTAATCCTATATTATATAAAATTTTTAGAAGCTGCCCTTATGAAATCCTTCACTTTTGGAATATAAAAAAATATCCGGCCGGTGCAACTATTTGTAGACAAGGTGAGATCATCGATCAATTTAATATTATAGCGGAAGGGTTAATTGATGTTTACTTTACCAGCGAAAAAGGGAAAAGATATAATATTGCCTCTCATAGAAGTGGTGGTATTATTGGAGAGATGGAGTTTTTTGAGAAAAAACCCTTTGTTTGTTCGGTGGAAGCCAGTACCGATGTGACCGTTTTGGAGATCAAACGGGATCATTTTTTGAAATGGGTAAATGATGACCGGAATATTAGTTCTTATATAATTGAAGTCTTATCAAATAAGTTTTACTATTATTCTTTGAAAGTAAATACCGACATCCTTTATCCGCTTAAAGTCAGGATCTGTTCTTACTTATTATCCCGTTGCAAACAGTTATCTCAAAAAACAGTCAACATCGAGATCAAGGTTAATAAGGAAAAACTCAGCGAGGAGTTGGCTGTTACTTCTAGAAGCATTCATCGAGTTTTGCATAATTTGCAAAGTAAAGATATTATTGAAGTTAAAACGGACGCCATTATTGTCAAGGATTTGGATGCATTAGCGATTGAAGAAGAAAATGCCCGGTATGATTGATAATCGCACCGCTTGGAACCGATCCGGCGGTTTTTTTGTTAAATAACCATCTTAATTTTTTGGAATCAATAAAACAAATTAACGCCATTAATTCAGCGATGGAGATTGTTTTTATAACTTTTAAAGAGAAATAGTGTTTGAAAGATCTTTAATGGAATAATTATGTTGATTATATTAGGGTTTCATGGTATTATTTGGCTTACAAGAACATATGTTTGCCTTAAAATTTGTTGTTTCAATTTTATTGTAGGGAGGTAAGAGTGATGAGTTTTTTTACCACCATCCATAAAGGAGTAATTGATGTAACACCCGAACAGGTAGATTACGACACGACTAAGCTTACGCAATTGGATTCCTACTTTCAAAGGCTAATTCAAGACCAAAAAATTCAGGGTGCCGGTTATCTATTATCAAGGTACGGTAAGATCTTTGCCTATCGTTCCCTAGGTAAATTATGTTATGATAATGATACGGCTCAGTTTAAGCCGGACTCAATCCGGAAGATCTATTCAATGACCAAATTATTTACAGCGATTGCTTTGATGAAATTAGTCGAAGACGGTTTGCTTTATCTGGAACAACCGATAGCAACTATCATTGAGGAATTTGATACACCAGTATATAATCGAATCAATCTCTTTCATTTATTGACTCATACGGCAGGGATATGTCCTGTTACCGGATATTTCGCCGAGTCTTATCCTGATGGAAGGGAATGGTGGAAAGAAGATAACTGGATTAAAGCGGCCCTTGCCGGTCCGGTATACGCGTCTCCGGGAGAAACTTGGATTTATTGCACCTTTGGCTATGTGGTTCTCGGGGAAATCATTTTCAGGGTCACCGGAATCCATGGTGAAGAATATATCCGCCGGAATATTTTAAAACCGCTTGGGATGAACGATACCGATTTCGATGTACATGAAGACTGGTTTGATCGTACTTGTTTTGTTTTTGATTGGGAAAAAGAAAAATCATCGCAAAAACCGGGCCTCAATCAAAATCCACCCCCTCGTACTGATGGAGGAATATATTCAACTTTAAGCGACTTATCGAAATTCGGACAGATGATTTTAGACGGAGGGACTTTCAAAGGAAACCGAATTATTAGCCGTAAATCATTGGAATATATGACCCGGAACCATTTAAAACCGAATACTCCCGCTTTTCATTGGGGGGCCAAATATCAAGATTTTAAGCATGGTTTGGGTTTTAACCTGCTCCTTTCGGAACTACTGACACCGGGTACCTTTAATCATGAAGGCTATGGAAGAAGCGCCCTTTATATTGATCCGACCGAAAAAATGATGGCGGTCTATTTTATACCGTCGGTTCATGACTGGATTCCGGAAGCGTTTGTCAACCCTAGAACAATAATCTGGTCGGGATTACTCTAAATTAAGTTGTTTTAATTAAAATTAAATGACTATCCAGTTAGCTCAGCCCAAGTAAAAGTCGATGAAGAAGAACAAGCATTTAGCAGTCTCGGAAACAACTGATTTAGCCATTTTCGACGATTTAATCGATAACAATATTCATCCAGAT
>JAAYEK010000285.1 GCA_012728785.1 Bacillota bacterium
ACTCTACAAGAAGGCGCTAAAATACTTTAAAAAGCAAAGCCGCTGTAATCCCTACCTCGGAAAAACTTTAATCGCTTTGGCCGCCTGCCGTAAGAGTGATCTCAAGTATATTAAAGCGGAAAAATTACATGAAGAAGGCTTAAATATTTTAATAGGGTCCTTAGGGCCGGAGAGTATTGTCTTGGAGGAGCTAATTCGGGGAATGGCGGAGCTGTTAGTGCTTAACCGTGATTACCAACAAGCCGGATCAGTAGTATCCCAATTAGTAAAAATGCGCGAACAAAAATATGGCCCTCGTGATCTAAAGGTAGCCAACGCAATGAACGAATTGGCCCGGGTTTATCTGAAATCAAACCGGCTAAGGGAAGCGGAAATTTATTGCAATCTAGCGCTTAATATTGCCAATATGGTCGGGGAGGGTGGAGACCTTGAGAAAGCCGTTTCTCTCCTTTATAGAGCTAAAGCCCAGATCAAGCAGGAGGATTACTTATCCGCCCAATCCGCTTGGGAACAGGCTTCCGATTTGATTCAGGGAGTATCGGAAATAGAACCTTTATTAGCGGTTGAATTACCGGCAACTGAAGCTTTACTAAACATAGCCCGGGGTAACTATTTAGCCGCAGAACCACTCTTGCAAAAAGCCATTACTGAGGCGGAAAAAGCATACGGCCTATTTCATCCGGAGTTGGCGGAACTTTTAAAACAAATGTCGGCTTTATATGAAAGAATGGGCCGGATCAAAGAGGCTGAAGCTATGGGAAAACAGGCTAAAAAGATTTATTCAAAAATATCCTAAAGACAGTAGTCAGGAGAAAGGAGCCAGGCGAAAGGAGTTAATAGTCAGCAGCACGGGTAAAACTTTGGAGTCTTTTTTTGCAATCAAGAGCAATATAATATTGACGAGATGCATATACTGATAAAGCCTTACCAAAATTTATGGAGAGGCTATGATGAAACTTTGGCTCGGAAACTTCATTTTGGTGGCGCTTCTTTTTTCCGGGAGTACGATTGCTGCTAGTAACACCGACGCTTGGAACAGATTAAACGAGCAAACTTCCCGGTTATGTAGTGAGGGGAGATATTTTGAAGCGTCATTAATCGCTGAAAAAGCGTTGAAACTGGCTACCGTCGCATTTGGTACGACTGATCCCAAAATGGCGGTTTCTTTATTTGATCTGGCCGAAGTTCATAATGTATTGGGAAGGTATCAGTCCGCTGAGGAGCTTTACCAAAAAGCGTTGGAAGCGCGGAAAAATATTTTTGGGCCGAAACATCCGGCGATTGGAGTAACTTTAGCGGGACTAGCCTCACTTTATAATGCCCGGGAAAAATACGAAGAAGCGGAAAGTCATTATCTGAAAGCGTTTGGTATTTATAATCTGATACTTAGCCCGGACCACCCTCAAACAATTATTCTCCAAAATCGGATCGGCTGGTTTTACCTTACTCAGAAGCGCTTTTCTGAAGCCAAAAGCATTTTCGAAGCACAGCTGGATAATTTAAAGGATAGCGGTGAGTTTCATTTTCATTGGAGGATCGAATCTCTAAACGGACTGGCGGAAATCTACAAACGACAGGGAGATTTCGATAAAGCCCGGGAGACCCTGTTAAAAACTTTAGCCATGGCTGAAAGGATACTAGGATTGGAAGCTCAGGATGTGGCTTTAATCTTAAACAACTTGGCCGAAGTTTATCAATTGGAACACAATTATCAGAAAGCCGCCCCCGTTTATCAGCGCGCCTTTACTATTTACAGGAAAACTTGTGGGTCTCACCATCCTTTATTAGGGAATATTCGGTATAATCTAGGAAAGTTATATGAGGTGCAAGAAATTTATGAGCAGGCCCATAATTATTTTGAGGAAGCCTTGGTTTTACGGCAAAAAGCATTTGGTCCGAACCATACGGGGGTAGCCGATTGTCTGCGGAGAATAGCTGATCTTCAGGCGAAAATGGGAAAACATGAACAAGCGGAAGCTAATTACCGTAGAGCCCTGACTATTCAAGAAGCAGCTTTGGGGCCCGAAGGAGTTGAAGTGGCAGCCACGCTTCATAGTTTGGCCCGATTGCTCAGGGTTCTAGAGAGATTTCCCGAGGCCGAAGCTTTATATCAAAGGGCAGTTACGATTAGGATTAAGACTCTTGGGGAAGAGTCGCCGGAGACTTTGGCCGTCATAGAAGATTTGGCTTCAGATTATCAAAAACAACAATTTTATTTATTGGCGGAAATCTATTATAACAAGATTCTAGCAGTGAAAAAACGGCTCTCTAAACAAGCTCAGGAATTAGCTCCTATCTTTCTGGAACTGGCTAGGGCTAATAAGTTTCAACAAAAGAAATCAGGAGCTAAAAACTATTACAGTCAAGGGATAGATAATTTAAAAACCAACCAAGGGCCTGCTTGTAATGGGTTAAAACCATTTCTTTTGGAATTGGGAGATCTTTATTTTTACGAGGGAGATTATGAAAATGCCGAATCCCTTTATCGGTGGCTGGTTTTAGTTATCGAAACCAACAACGGTCGGCAGTGCGCCGAATTGATCCCGATATTAGAACGGATGGCGATTATCTATAGTGATTTGGGAAGAATTGAAGAATCGAAAGCTGTTGATGATAGGGTGGAACAAATTCGTTCCGGGATTGAAAAATAAGGATAACTATGAACATTTAGTAAACTTGAAGGAGTATCAATCTACTTGCCGAAGAAATTATCATTTTAAATTCGATCTGAAATAGATTTCTCATTATGGGAGGGCACCTTTATGAAAGAATTTCTTTTTATGAAACCGGTGTTACAATTCATTTCCGAGGGGAAATTTTTCAGAAAAACGGTAGCCATTGCTTTGCGGATCTTAGCAATTACAATTGCCTTTGCCAGTTTGGTAGGGTGGATCGTAAAATGGCAATTCGTTTTTAGTTTACCGGTCACTGGAATTATTGGCGGGATTATCTTCCAGTTATTGATGGTAGTTGCCGCATATATGGTTATTCACATAGTAATAATTCGGGCAGGCAATATTCAACGTCTACCGGAGGCGGAATATACGGTTATCCCAATTGTCGCTTTATGCTTAAAATTACTCGGCGAAATTTATGCCTCTTTCCTAACGGTAACTGCCGTCGCCGGAGGGCTTTACATCTGGATGACCGGTCGAAACGCCGGCAAAGACCTCTTGGGGGTGATCGCTCCATTGGTTCCAGCTATTAGCGATTTGTCATTTATAGGTGGAGTTAAATTTATCTTGTCCGGTGCTACGATGGCATTCGTCACTTTGTTGGTCTCCTATTTCCTTTCCGAAATGGTGATTTTAATGGTTGATATCTCCCGGAGCACTAGGTTTGGTAATAAAGGGTAAACAAAAGAAAAGGGAAAAGTGTAAAGAAAAAATCATTTCGTTGGGCTGTTTCTAAATTATTTAGGGGCAGCTTTTTTTAACCAAAATTTGGCGATAAAAATAAGAAGCCTGTGAAATCCCTCTAAATTTCCGGAGTCGCGTTGATTCCGGAATTTATGCTCAACTTTTTATGCCAATTAGCAATAGTAAAGCATTTTGGAGTTATTACCGAAAATATAAAAGAATCAAATTTTATTTCATTTTACTTTTCTCAATGATGAATATAAACTTTTGACCTTCGATTTTCGACTTCTAACCTTATTTTTCCAGAGGAGTGTAGGCTCATGGCCTTAATGGTCAAATTATTCTTCATAACTAGACTGGTACTTAGTGAAAGCTTGATATTAGTAATTGGAACCCATCTGGTGGTCTCTCTTTTATCAATTATTTGGCTATTGGCTTTTAAAAGTAAAACTAAATTTAACTGGCTCTTGAAAATTTCAGTGGTTGGCGGTTATTTGGTCCTATTTTATCTGGTGGGCCGGTGGAGTTTTATTTCGGTCTATTTTCGGTATCTGATGATGATCCTTTTCTTGTTGACCATCGGATTTTCTTATTTCAAAGTTAAGGATGAAGTTTTTTGGGAGTCTAAAAAGGGGTTCGAATGGGTGACAACGGTTGGCGCAGGATTAGCTTGTTTGACTAGTGTTTTTTTAATTGCGATCGCAATTAGCGGCCGGATTCATCCCGGTGGCCCCATTGAACTGTCTTTTCCTCTTAAATCCGGAGCTTATTATGTGATTAACGGCGGAAGCAGTGCGCTTGTGAATAATTATCGCGCCAATAATTTTTTTAATCAAAAAAGACTCGCCCCAACGGTGCAGTACGCAGTGGATATCGAAAAATTAAACAAATTCGGCATGGCTGCCCAGGGCGTTCAACCGCAAGATAAAAAAAGTTACGGGATTTACGGTGAGACCGTATATAGCCCTTGCCACGGACAGGTGGTTGAGGTGGTTAGCGACTTACCGGATTTAACCCCTCCGGAGAAAGATTGGCTGAATATCACCGGAAACCGAGTGGTGATTAAGAGCTTCGAGGGAGTGTTGGTTACTCTTTACCATTTACAGCGAAATAGCATTCTAGTAAAACCGGGTGACTGGGTCGCTTCGGGACAAGCAATTGCAACGGTCGGAAATTCCGGCTTAAGTATCAGGCCTCACTTAACTATTCAAGTAACCCAAAATGTTCTTTGGGGGCAAGGGGTTCCATTTGTTTTTGAAGGGCAGTTTCCAGTGAGGAACAGGATAATTATTCAAAGATAAAAGGGGGAAATTGGATGAAGTTTCGACCTTTTTGGATTTTAGGATTAGCGCTGGTCTTATTATTTGCAATGTTCTCGATTACGCTGGGTTTCGATTGGAGTTTTTTATGGAAACCCAAACCGAATCAGGAGAAAATTGGGGCCGGTTTAAAAGAGGCCTTACGGGTTGGGACTGAGAATTCGGTAGAGTTGACCGGGCGACTCGACGGATTTAATAAGAACCCTCAAATTAAAATTCCGTTACCAAACCAATTGCAAAAAATCGAGAAGGTGTTAAGACAGATTGGTCTTGAGGATCAAGTGGATGATTTCATCCTTAGCCTTAACCGGGCGGCGGAGAAGGCAACACCGGCAGCGAAAGATATCTTTTGGAAGGCAATTAAGGAAATGACCTTTGATGATGCAGTTACCATTTTCAAAGGAAGCGATACGGCCGCAACTAACTATTTTGAAGCTAAGACTTCCGCAGAATTAATAACGGCTTTTACCCCTGAGGTAAGCCAGGCAACTGAAACAGTCGAAGTTACCAAATTTTACAAACAATTAACCAAAGAAATTCAAAAAATAAAATTTTTAAAGTTGGAACCGGTGGATATTGACAATTATGTGGTGACCAAGATTTTAGACGGATTATTTTATGTTCTGGGGGAGGAAGAAAAGAAGATCCGTAAAGATCCGGCGGCCCGAGTTACTGAGCTTCTGAAAGAGGTCTTCGCGGACTAAAACCTAAGACCACGATCGGCAAAAAAGAGGCCCGCGGCGGCTCTTTTTTTTATTAGCGATTTATGGCAAAATAGGCTTAAGAGGTAATCGTGATGTTTAATAATTTGGTAATTGACGGCAAGCGGCCGGTATATCTTCAAATTAAGGATTATTTGAAAGATTTGATCCTAAAGGGTATTCTCCGAACGGGAGTCAGGCTCCCTTCCACCAGGGACTTTAGCGCTATTTTGAAAGTGAGCCGAAACACCATTATCTTGGCTTATCAGTATTTGGAGGATGACGGCTTTATTCATACGGTCAAAGGCCAGGGAGCATATGTAGCCCAGATTGAGGTTCAAAAGGAAGGAAACGGTGTTAAGTACGACTGGTCGGAGTTCATTGGCGATTACGCCAAAAAAGCCAGCGACTTGGATATTGAGAAAAAAGAGTTGCGTTGGGAAAAGGGGATGATCTCCTTCAAGAGCATTGCCCCTGACGAAAACTTGTTTGATGTAAACGAATTTAAAAGGGCTTTTCTCAATCGTTTTTCCCTGGAAGGATCGAAACTGCTCAACTATGGCTATGCTCGCGGTTATAAACCCTTGATTGAATATTTGACTCAATATATGAAGAATAAAGGGGTAGATCCGGAAGAAAAAGAATTATTGGTTACCAATGGTTTTACCGAAGGGTTTAATCTTATTTTACAGACGATCACCAAACCCGGCGACCGGATACTCTGTGAGAACCCCACGCATAATACAGCCATCAAAATCATGAAGCTTTTCGGTTTGGAACCAGTTGGAATCCCTATGGCTGAGGATGGCCTTGATCTTAACGCCTTGGAGATGGAATTAGAACGGACCGACGTGAAAGCCGGATTTGTGATCCCTTCATATCATAATCCCACCGGTTTAGTGATGCCGTTGGATAAGCGGCTCCAGGTCATTAGGATCTTCGCCGGACGCCGGATACCCCTAATCGAAGACGGCTTCCATGAGGAGCTGCGTTATTCCGGAACTCATGTGGCCCCGTTATTGGCCCTTTCCGGGAAGGGGAATAACCTAATTTACCTGGGTAGTTTTTCGAAAGTGCTTTTTCCAGGGTTGCGCATCGGATGGATCATGGCGGACCGGGAACTAATCTCCTACTTGGAAAGCGTAAAAAGGAGTTTGAACATTCACACCTCTTTCCTAGACCAAGCCTTATTGTATGAATACCTTCAAAGCGGCCAGTTTGAAAGGTATCTAAAGAAGGCCAGAAAAGTTTATAAACAACGGCATGAGACAGCTATTAAGCTTGTCAAAGAGTATATTCCTTGCCGGAAAGTTTGGGGTGAAGGTGGGCTCCATATCTTTGTTGAACTGGAAGGTTTAAATACCCGGGAGGTGTTGGCCCGATGTTATCAAAGAAGGATCTTGTTTATGCCGGGGGACATTTTCTTCACTGATGACAGTGGGGGCAACACCTTTCGACTGGGAATCTCCAGAGTCAAGCCGGAAGAGATTGAGGAAGGGATCAAAATCATCGGTGCAGTGGTGAAGGAGATGGGATGAATCGAACTAATGACATTTGAGGAAGGTTGTGTTAAGATTTATCGGAGACAGGAGACAGGAGACAGGAGACAGGAGACAGGAGACATGGGTATAGCTTTTTGCTTGAAATATAGATAATGGATTTGTTTTTGGAAATGGATGGAGGTAATGTTAATGCGTCATTTTAAGAAGTCTTCCAAATTGGATAATGTTTGTTATGATATTCGGGGGCCGGTGATGGATGAGGCTCAAAGGATGGAAGCGGCCGGTGAACGGATTTTAAAGTTGAATATCGGTAACCCGGCGCCTTTCGGTTTTGAGGCCCCGGCGGACCTTCTGGACCGGATGAACTCCAATCTTAACCAGGCCCACGGTTATTCCGAATCAAAAGGAATTTTGCCGGCCCGGATCGCGATTCGGAATTATGCTGCTAAAAAAGGAATTTACGGCGTGGAGCTGGATGATATATACGTTGGTAACGGGGTCAGTGAGTTAATCGTCATGGTTATGCAGGGTTTATTGGATAATGGGGATGAGATCTTGGTCCCCGCTCCCGACTATCCTTTATGGACCGCCGCTATTAATATGGGAGGAGGCAAGGCCGTCCATTACCGTTGTGACGAGGCCTCCGATTGGAACCCAGATTTGCTGGACTTGGAAAAGATGATTACTCCTAAGACCAAAGGGATTGTGGTGATCAATCCTAACAACCCGACCGGGGCGGTCTATCCGGAACCGGTCCTCCGCAAGATCGTCGATCTGGCCGTGACCCATCAGTTAATCATTTTTGCCGACGAGATCTATGACAATATTCTTTATGACGGGATTGAACAGACTTCGATCGCTTCCTTATCCGATGAAACGCTCTTCATCACCTTTAACGGACTTTCCAAGTCCCACCGGGTGGCGGGCTTTAGAGCCGGATGGATGGTGGTCAGCGGCAACAAATTAATGGCCAAGGATTATATTGAAGGTTTGAATATGCTCTCCTCGATGCGGTTATGCAGTAATGTGCCGGCCCAATACGCCATTGAGGTCGCTTTGAATAATTTTGAAGGCATCAAGGAGCTGACTAAACCGGGAGGACGCCTTTATGGGCAGCGGGAGTTCGCTTGGAACCGGATCAATCAAATTCCCGGGTTGTCCTGTGTGAAACCGAAAGGCGCTTTATATCTTTTCCCCAAAGTAGATGTTAAACGCTTCAATATCCGGGACGATCAACGTTTTATCCTGGATTTGCTGATGGCTGAGAAAGTTTTATTAGTCCAAGGGACCGGGTTTAACTGGCCGGAACCGGACCATTTCCGCATCGTCTTCCTGCCGGCCGTTGGACAGCTCGATAACGCTCTGGAACGGATGGAACATTTTTTAGGGGGATATTGGCAAAGGGAAGAAAGCTGCGGGGCGTGATCGGAAGTTTGAAGAGTGAAGGGTGAAGTTTGAAAAAAGTGCTTGGAGATCCTGAAGATAATTTGGAGCGCTTATGGGCGTTTCGAAATCGGAGGGATCTTTTTGATTATCCAATATCATTTAGCTTTTAAAAAATACTTTTGCGATATCTCAATGCAACACAATTAAACATACATTATATCGGGCAGGCCTTATAAAGACCTGCTTTAGGAGGTGAAGCTAAATGACTGACGCCAAATTCATTGGTTCTTTCGGTGGTTGTTGGTGGATTATCTTCATTATTATCATCATTTGTTGCTGTTGTGGTCGTTTCTAAGTTTTTATAACTACCCGCCAATTAAAAAAAACGAGAGAAGGAGAGGGTACTCATCATTGGGCACCCTCTTATAATATTTAAACTAATCACCGGAAAACTTAAAAGTATTTGACTAGATGGTATTTAAGTGGTTAACCGAAACAGATCAATGCCAAGGATTTACGAATATTGCGCTTGATAGGTTATGGCTGGAATTTTGGAGGAGATATTTGGGTTTAGGGAGAAATAATTTCAAACGAATTAAGTTTTAAGTCGAAAGTCGAATGTCAAAAAGTCAACAGGCATTTGGAAGATATTAGCGAATATTTATATTGGAAACAATGAGCGTGAAGTGGAAATAATGACGGGTAATAAAAATCAAAAGATAATAAGGGGAAAATATGTTATTAAATAAAAAGAGATTCCGTTTTGTGCAAAAGGTTATTAATTCATGGGAAAAGGATAATGTATTAACAGTTAGTGAAGGAAATAAGTTAAGAGCAACTATTGAGCTTTCCAAATTTGATTGGAACCGCTTAGCAAAGTATTCATTTTGGATTGCCGGAATTAGTCTGGCAATCGCTGTTTTTTCAATAACCTTCGATAAAGCGATAATGGCAATAATCATGAGAATCTTTACAATGTCCGATACTTTAAAATCAATAATGCTAACAATAGTGTCGGTTGGATTTTACTATTGGGGTTTTCGTAGAAAAAAGAAAGTTCCGGCTAAATTCTTTTCCAATGAGTTTTTACTTTTTGTTGGAGCGATAATTACCGGGGTTGCAATTGGTTTTTTTGGAAAGGCTGTTGATACGGGGAGTGGTCATTTTTCACTTTTAATATTGATGGCAAGTATTATTTATCTTGTTATTGGTGGAACATTTCCATCTAATCTAATGTGGACCCTTGGCTTAATTTCATTTGGTGCTTGGTTTGGAGCTGAAACCGGATATCTTTCGGGCTGGGGAGCTTATTTTCTGGGAATGAATTATCCTTTACGGTTTGTTTTTCTAGGGTTAATATTGATTAGGATTGGATTTCTAATCAAGAAAACCATTATAGCTAACCTTTCAAAACCAACATATGTTATGGGATTATTGTATTTATTTATTGCGCTTTGGCTCATGTCGATTTTCGGAAATTATAGTGGTGATTATTGGTATGTAGCATCTAAAGGAAATCTTTTTTATTGGTCTTTGCTATTTGGAATTACTGCAATCGCCGCTATTATTTGGGGATTAAAAACCGATGATTCTACAATACGTAAATTTGGAATTACATTTTTATTTATCAATCTTTATACCAAGTACTTTGAGTATTTTTGGAACTCTATTCATAAAGCGCTTTTCTTTGCAATATTAGCGGTTAGTTTTTGGGCTGTCGGTAGGTATTCGGAGAAGGTGTGGAATAAAATTAAAGAAAAAATGTTTGATGAAGAAGGGTAACCTATTTTTTGATGTAAGGCTTTTTCTACGCTTTCATGGATAATACATTGAGTTGGTAGAATTAATAAATTTGTCTTGATACCGGAGGAGTCTATCCTTCGGTTTTATATTATGTTACGATAATATACAGGATTTAATTAGAAATTGTCAAATTATATATATTTGAATAACAAGGATAGGGTACCTCTTCGGGCGTGGTGATTTCGAAATGGATGTCCATTATTTTAGATAAAAAAGATTAAAAAATAATTGAATATTTCTGAGAGTCCACGGTTTCGGCGGCGAGTTCTTTTTTAGCGACAAAAAAGAACCAAAAAGTCGCCGGCACCGGCGTGGTTCCGGTCCTCCTGCAATTCATCCGGGTTTTTTGAGGGTCTTCGCCTTCCCTGGCCTCCTGTCTGGCAATTAAGTAAAGGCTTCCGATGGCGACCGCTGTTTTATATCCTATAAAGAAGCGTCGCCCGCCTTCATCCTTGAAGGCGGGGATAACTGTTAGGGGTGAGGCATACCTCAATGTTGGAATTTAAAAAATTCGAAGATAGTTACCTTGATGAATGTACTAGACTCTTTTTAAAAGTTTACTCCGTAGAACCATGGAATGATAAATGGGAATCGTTTGAGCAAGCCAGGGATTATTTGCTTGAGTTTATCAATAACCCGGTTTTTTCCGGTTACATAGTGAGCAAGGATTCAAAAATTATCGGAGTCTGTTTGGGCCATCAGCGTTCCTGGTGGAGCGGGAAGAGTTACTATATGAACGAATTTTTTATTGATAATGATTTACAAGGCCAAGGAATAGGCACGCAATTTATAGATTTTATTAAGAAAAATTTGATTGTACAAGGGATTAAGGGGATTGTATTAATAACGGAAAAAGGTATTCCGGCGGAAATGTTTTATAAGAAGAATTATTTTCAGGTAAGCCAATCGAATATTTTTATGGTTTGCAACAAATTATGAAAAATTAAAATAGATTTCAATTTTAGACAGGATATGATAGGGAATGAAATGGTTATTGATTGATGTAGTTTTAGAATTCTTTAACTGGTTAGTAGACCGGAAGAGCTATAAGAAAAGGACGTTGGATTCACTTAAACACTTGGGAATCGGCTTAATAATGTTGTTTTTGGTCGGCTCAATCGCATTTCTAGTTTTAGTTGTCATCCATATAAAGATGACGATTTAATAAGAGGTTTAACGGAGGTTCATGGTGATTAGGCTTGTTACAAATCAAGATTTAGATGCTTGGATGGAACTAGCAAGAGAGGTTGAGCCGTTATTTGGTGAAATGGTAGCTAATGAGGATTTTATTAGTGGGATAAAGGATTGCATCTCTAATCAATCGGCTTTTTGTGTTGTAAATACTGATAATGAGATTGAAGGGATAATTGCAATCAATAAAGCTTTAAATGAAATAGCTTGGTTAGCGGTCGGAGAAAAGCACAGGGGGAAAGGGTATGGCTATCAATTGCTTGAAAAGGCGATTGGCAGTGTAGACAAAAGCAAGCCTATCTACGTGCAAACTTTTTCTCCCGGTGTGAAAGCCGGGGAAGCTGCCAGAAAAATATATCTGAAGTTTGGGTTTAAGGATGATAAGGATGGTGGGAAAAATCCCGCTGGGATAGATACGGTGATAATGAAGCGGGAGAATAAAATTTTTAAGTAAGTAATGCAGATTACCTACAGCGAAATCTTATTAATCTAAAGTCTTTATTATACCGGTTTAGTCAAACCAAATAACTGTCTTAATTTTTCCGATAGCGCCAATTGTAACCGTGGCGATAAAACTCCTAATTCCCGCCGAATAATGGAACTGGTGACAGTCATTAAACGATGCAAACAAAGGGTTGAAGTTACTCGTAAACCGGTTTCAGTGAAATCTGCTTCTTCGGAGTTTATTAAGAGGTCGGATTCTAATGAATCGGTGGAAGTTTGACTACTAATAAAGGCAAGAATAATATGTCCGTAACTACCGATGGGATCGGTCAAACATACCGCCGGTCGTACTTTATTTGTGGAGAGATTGTCAAATGGAAAAGGCACTAGGACAACTTTACCCCTTGTCATTAAACGGCCTCCCGTCGTTCGGGGAGTAGATGTCTTCCTCAGGTTCCCTTAAGAAATCAAAGGCCTGGTTGAAATCGGCCGCCTGATACCATTCTTGTTCACTCGGTTCGTTCTTTTCCGGTAAAAGGATGATAATTCGGACTTTAGCCGGACCGGCAACCGGTAAGGGATGATCTAAAATAAGTCGTTTCTGGGAGTCAATTATTCCTGTCGCTTCAATGGCTTTTAGCGAAGTATCCATCTTGATTCCCCTCCATTAAAGAATTAGATAAAAACTAAGTATTTCTAACCCCAATATAACATTGAATGTTTACTCCGTCAATTTTATTATCACCTGGATGGATTTCCGGATAAATTCGGTAAAGCTGAATTTTATGCTTAGTCGCTTTGGACGAAAGGGTATCTCTAGTGTAATTTAAAAATCGCTTGGCTTAATCCAAAAATTTCTCTAGAGAAACATCTAAATTCCTCTGGTTAAATTTCAAAATTGCTTGGCTTAATCAAAAAGTTTCTCAAGTGAAATCCAAAAATTCCTCTAGAGAAATTTTAACTCTGTCTTCTGTATCCCTCTTCTTTGAATGTGCTTATTTTTTCTCCTCCACCGGATCAGCGGGATTTTCTTCGTTCCATAACGCGATGATCTCATCCTGGCTCTTGCCGATATTAGCGGAGTTGATCCATTTACCGCGAAATTCGGAGTTAATCTCCCGGCTCAGTTCGGGGTTGACGCGGACATTAACCTCAATGGAACCGTCTTTCTTGCCGATGGGCCGGTAATGGGTATTGTTGGGTAAGTGGACGATCCGGCCGGTTTTGAGCGCAGCCTTGATCGCCATGTCCAATTCGGACAGAACCGCCAGCACGCTGCCGCGGCTTTGGTTAGTGGCGGCGACGATATATTCGATCAGTTCGTCGCTCTGCATCGGGGCGGCCGGATCCAACTTAGGTCCAAACTTCGCCCAGGCTTGAATTGTTTTGGCCATTTCCAAGTCCTCCTTTGAATCTTTTGATTGTTCTTTAGATTTAGATCTGTTTTGTATCGTATAAATTTCCATTTCTTTAGGATTGTTCCATGAAATTATGGGTGATGCGGTGTTGTTTGGCCTCACCCCTTTCGATACTTTGAGTAATTGATTTTACTTGGATGCCACTCCCCTCTCCATGATAAATGAGGGTTTTAGGTTGTTTCTTTAAATACTTTTAGAATAAGTAGATTATCGAAATGAACTAAACTGACCCCTCTCCTGAACAATCGAAATCGGCAGCGGGTCAAGGAGAGGGGCGATTAAGAAACGATAAGCGAGTTGCAACCGGATGGGGTGAGGTGATAAACGGCGGGGCAAGGGATGCAATGACTTTAGGATGGAGGAATGTTGATTGAAATAATAGTCAATTGTATGTCTTTGAAAAAATTGGTATAATAAAATCAAGACTGATTATAAAGAAGGGGAACCCTTTGAATCAATCTCTACTATTGCAGAAGAATTATTAAGGCAATTTAATCAGTTGCCATTGGAATTTAAAAAAAGGATCTTGAATTTGCGAGAGTATTAAACGTTTGATATTGGTTTGACGACAAAATATGGATCTAAACAAGGATTTCATTTTAGGAATGTTTGACTTTGGAGCGAAACGCACCCCGAAGAGTGGTCGAGGTATAAGACGGAAGGGTCGCACCCTCTCCTAACATTTTGGTAACGTTTAGGGAGAGGGGCGAGAACCCGTTGCTATTATTGTAATGTTTAAAACGGCGCTTGGTTTTGACCTGTTCACCCAATAGATTCATTAACTTCCGCCAAACAAGGCTGGCAAATTTTTTTCCCGTTAATATTCTTTAGTTCTTCCATATTACCGCAGAAAAAACAACCGGGTATGTACTTTTTAAGAATGATTTTGTCTTGGTCGACAAAGATTTCCAGCGGGTCACCTTTGTTGATCTTCATAACACTACGTAATTCCATCGGAATAACCACTCTTCCTAAAACATCGACTTCCCTAACGATGCCTGTGGATTTCGCCATTTTTTCTGTCCTCCTATATATAATAAACCAATTATACCATTTTTTCTTTCAAAATCCAAACAAAGCTTTCCTTGTTTTATTAAAAAATATGACCCAAATTGGCTAAATTTCATTTGAAATTCATTTAATTTTAAAAATTTTAAAAATTAGAGATAAAATCATACCCTTCTTACCCCTGGTAGTATGATAACAATAGGCTAACATTAGCGCATCTCAATTGACATTCCTAAGTGCGTATGGTAAATTAAAGTAAAAATTGGCGGGAAAGGGACTATTATGAGAATAATTCGGACTGAGAACCAACGAGAGGAAGCGCTTCGCTTTTTAAACCGGCGGCCTACCGAGAACGGAGGAGAACAATCCAAACTAACCACTGGAGTAGCAGCTATTTTATCCGATGTCAAGGAACGAGGCGATCAGGCTTTATTGGAGCTTACCGCTAAGTTCGACCGGGTCCAACTTCAACTGGAGCAACTCAAAGTTACCGGACCGGAGTTCGAAACCGCCTGTCGCTCAGTGCCGGATGATTTTATTACAGCTATTCGTCAAGCCAAAATAAATCTCCTTGCTTTTCATCAAAAACAACTTCCTAAAGATTGGCTCGATCTCAAAGATGATGGGATTGTCTTAGGACAACGTTATATCCCGGTTGATGCGGCCGGTCTTTATGTTCCGGGGGGAGTAGCTGGAAGCACTCCGCTGGTATCGTCATTGTTAATGAATGTGTTGCCCGCAGTTGTAGCGGGAGTCAAGCGGGTTATCATTTGTACTCCGCCCAATGGCTCCGGAGGAGTTAACCCCTATATTTTAGCGGCAGCCCACGAATGTGGTATCACTGAGATATATAAAGTAGGCGGCGCCCAGGCGATTGCCGCGATGGCTTTTGGAACTGAGACTATTGCTCCAGTGGATATAATTACCGGCCCAGGGAACCAATACGTCACCGAAGCCAAGCGGCAAGTCTTTGGCTACGTAGGTTTGGATATGTTAGCCGGGCCAAGTGAAATTCTGATTATTGCCGACGAAAATAATAATCCCGCCTATCTAGCGGCCGACCTCTTATCCCAGGCGGAGCATGGACCAATTGATGAGGCCGGCGCGTTTTTACTGACACCTTCTGCTAAGTTAGCCCAAGCAGTGGCCGCTGAAGTTAAGCAACAGCTGGCCCAATTAACCCGTAATGAAATAGCGGCGGCTTCCTTGGCAAAATGCGGCGCCATTATCATAACCCGCGATTTGGAAGAGGCTTTCGAATTAGCCAACTTCACCGCTGCGGAGCATCTGGAGTTGATGGTAGCAGACCCTTGGAACCATTTGAGCCGAATTAAACATGCCGGCGCAGTTTTCATCGGGCCTTATTCAGCTGAACCCATCGGAGACTATATCGCCGGGACCAATCATGTACTCCCGACCAATGCCACCTCAAGGTTTGCTTCGGGACTAAGCGTAGACCATTTTATCAAACGGACCAGTATCATAGCGTATAATGAACCGGGAATCGTCAAATACGGCCCGGTAGCTATTAAAATTGCCGAGGTTGAAGGCCTAGATGCCCATGCAAATGCGATTAGGGTAAGGATGGGGAAGCTTAAAACAAATACGAGGTGATTGGGATGCGTTCTGCTTCAATCGAACGAAGCACCAAAGAGACGAAGATAAAACTAGAACTATCTCTGGACGGTTCGGGGAGTTGTTACGAGATTAATACCGGGGTCGGATTTTTCGATCATATGTTGACTCATATTGCCAAACACGGTTTTTTGGATTTACGGGTTTCTGCCCAAGGGGATTTGGAAGTGGACGCCCATCATACCGTGGAAGATGTGGGAATTGTTTTTGGCCAAGCCCTGAAAAAAGCTTGCGGTGACAAAAACGGTATTAGCAGGTACGGCCAGGCGATTATTCCCATGGATGAGGCTTTGGTCTTGGTGGCCTTGGACTTAAGCGGTCGGCCTTATTTGAAATTCGAGGCTGATTTGGGTAAAGGGCATTTAGGCGGGTTCGATCTGGAGTTAGTTAAGGAATTTTTCCAGGCCGTTTCAGTTCAAGCCGGAATGAATCTTCATATTCGATTATTGACCGGCGATAATTTACATCATTGCGCGGAAGCGATCTTTAAAGCTTTCGGAAGGGCTTTGGCGGCGGCAATTCAATTGGATAAAAGGATTGAGGGAGTCCCTTCAACTAAGGGAGTTCTGGAATAATAAGCGGATGAGATGGTTTGGATTAAAAAAAAGAAAAGAGCCTTTATATTCAGAGGCTCTATTAGCATTTAGCTTTGATTATTGCGCCATGGCGTTCAGCTTTTTAGTTAAACGCGATTTGCGGCGGGCGGCTTGATTCTTGTGGATAATTCCCTTATTGACGGCTATGTCAATTTCTTTAATGGCCTGAATTAGGTCGGACTTAGCTTCCTCTTTTCCGGCAGTAATGGAGGAGAAGGCATTTTTAAGATATGTTCTTAGTTTCGAGCGTTTGGACATATTGGCCGATTGTTGCCGCCCGGTGACTCTTACCCTTTTCACAGCTGATTTAATATTCGGCAAATCTTTCACCTCCTTATACTGCAGGCAATAATAACCTAAATTTCAACAAAACTAATTTTAACATGGTTTGATTAGATTTGCAACACCTTCAATGGTTAAGTGTTTAAAGTTCAAAATTTTTAAATTTTATTATCAAGTTCGAATTCCGGACTAAAGCTAAGTTATAGATTAAAGATTGATCACTTTCAACATTAAACTTTTTTTCAACTTACTTAGGTTCAACCTTATCCTGAATGGCGATATCATACTGGGAGTTTAATCTAGTTGTTATGATACAGGTAGAAGCTTTTTCCTTAACTTCGGCGACTGTGATTTCAGCGATGGGTTCACTAATTTCATCAATTATTTCGCCGGTTAAAGGATCCTTTACGAAATCAAAGATATGATAAACTACAAAGACCATCCCCGGTTTGATCCCGTCGGAAGAGCCAAGGTTAATATATACTTTTTCGCCGAGAACATAAGCTACCAGACCGGATGTTTCTACCGGTTCTTCGTTTCTGTAAGCCTTTTTCGCAAGTCCGTTGGCTACTTCGTAAACTGCGTCGCGAAGCGCAATACCGATGTCGGTCTTCCGGAATTCATCGCTCCCAAAAGCGATAGCGTTCCAGTCATAAATTAGCCCGAGATTGGTTTGTTTCTTTTCGCCTTTGCCTTTTACCCCGGCAAGAATTTCGGCTGTCGAGGTATCGACCATTCGAGCATCTAGTACTACTCGGGAAGTGGTGGTTTTGATACCTAAACCGCCTCCCTTGAAAAACGATAGGGCTCCGCCGCCTGATGTTTTAAAGGTAAACTCGGTGATCCTACCCATGACCAGATAACGGACACCGAGAATCTTGCCGATTTCCGCCGCTGTCTTCGTATCAACCCGACCACTAGTCCCGAAGTTCTGTTCCTCCAGGACTTTATTCAGTTGCTCTCTCTCAATTAATCGAAATTTGTTAGTTTCCAACAATGCAGTCACCAATTCATCGGAAACTCCCTCGCCCAGTTTCCAGTTGTTATTCCACCAACGTTCCTGAATAGAGCCGTCCTCAAATGGGATAACCGCAATTTTATATTTTTCCGCCCCTTGGGTTGGATAAACCACTAATCCAATTAGTAAGATAATGGAACACCATAATAATATTTTTTTCATTAGCTCCTCCAGAGAGAAAATAATTAAAATAAATTGATTAAATTATAACATAAAATGCGATCGGCAACAACTTTTTACCAGTTGATGAAATTTTTGCGATAAAATTAACTGTTTTGGATAACACTAAAGTTGTTGAAGCTATCATCATCGTTATAATTTGAAAACTCAATCCAATAAATCATTTTTCCATTTCTGTTGCTGGATAACGGTTTAAACATAGGTTTAATAACAATTCGACAGGTAGGTTAAGAATGTTTTTTTTAATTAGATTTACCTATACCGCATTATTGTTAATTTTTATCCAATTATTAATTCCGACTTTTAGCCCGGGGGGGCGTTTTTTAATTCTCTTAATTGCTATTGCCGTAAGTTTCGTGACAATTTGCTTTCGAAAAATTACCGCCGGGAGAGTAGGAAAAAACCTCCAAGCCCTCTTGAGCGGAACCAATATCATCATAACTCTTTTTTTCTTCGGCTATTATATTCCCGGAGTGAAGCTGAACTTCCTGGGGATACTAGCTACATATATGGGAGTCTTCTTTTTGGAATTACTGCTTCCAAATGAATGGTATGAATTGGTTTACCGAAAATTACCAAAAAAGAATTAAAATAAAAGCTTTTTAATTGGGGGGAGGAGTTTATTAATGAATTCTCAGGATTTAATGCTACTAGGAGAAATCCACACCGATTTGGCATTAGAAGCCAAAGAAATGTTTATGCAACGGGGTGGAGCTGAAGAACCTCCAGGAGTCGGGACTGAAACGGAAAGACAAGGCGATACCGTAATAACCAGAGTTCATATTCAAACTGAAGCAGCCGGAAGAGCCATCAATAAAGTCCCCGGTTTTTATGTGACTTTAGAGGCGCCGGGTTTACGGACAACGGATCGGGACCAACATGAAGAGATTGCTTTTTTAACAGCCAAAGAAATTGAAGGATTTATAGGTCGAATCGGAATTAAAGAAGAAGAAACTTGTCTGGTCGTTGGTTTGGGGAACTGGGATGCCACTCCCGATGCCCTTGGACCGAAAGTAGTCGAGCAAATTTTAGTGACCCGGCATTTAAAATCAATGACACCGCCTGAAAAAAAAGGAGGGTTACGCCCGGTTTGTGCCATAGCCCCGGGGGTTCTCGGCAGTACCGGAATGGAGACTGGAGAGATTGTAAAGGGAGTCGTCCAACGGATTCAACCCCGTTTTATTGTAGTAATTGACGCTTTGGCATCACGGACCACCGGGAGAATGGGGGGAGCGGTCCAAATTGCGGACACGGGGATCCATCCCGGTTCCGGATTGGGAAACAAAAGGATCGGTATTACGTCACAAACAATGGGAGTGCCGGTAATCGCTATTGGGGCACCGACCGTGGTGGAAGCGACGACTATAGTCCATGACGCTCTGGAGGAGTTGTTTAAAAGTCATCCCGGTATGATTAATCTGAAAGCAATAGATGAAAAAGATTTAATTCAAAGAGTATTAACACCCTACATAGGCAGCTTGATTGTTACCCCAAAAGAGGTTGATGTGATGATCGATAGTTTGGCGCGGGTAGTTTCCGGAGCCCTAAATATCGCCTTACACCCAGCGGTCAGCCCGGAGGAAGTGTTTAGATATTTGAGTTAAAGGGCACAAACGACTTTGTGATCTTCAACTCAATTTATTAGTTCTAAGGATGACTGTTGGCTCATAGTTTTTGCCGGGAGATGATCGGCAAATGCAAATTCAAAATGGCGGTTGGAAAAAGGTTTACTTGTTTTACGGGGTGATCTTCTTTAGCCTGGGTTTTCTCGGATTCTTATTTAATAGCCGGTTGGCGTTGTCGGAATTAGCCCGGTTTATCTTGGATGATTTTGCGGAAGAACTGGCTGAGGTTGGCGTGGTTCGTTCCCGGAAAAGCCGGGTGGTCACGGTTGACAATTACCGGTTATCTACAGCCGTTTTAATTAGCCGGGCTGACAATGGGGGACCCCAGTACAAGGCAACAGTTGAACGAATCTATGAAACAATGGCGCAAAAAATCCAGGTTGTACATTATCCGGCTTCTGACGCAGAATGGCTTACTTCTCCTGAGATCCGATCATTAATTGCGGAAAACCGATTTTTAATTGGAGTGGAAAGCTCCAGTGCAATAGCTGCTGCAGATGGACTTAGTATCATTTTTACTCTTCCACGATCGATGGTTCTCAATTTGCTCGAGAAATTAGCAACTCAAAACCCGGAGTTACCATTATTTGAACTGGGGCAAATCAACTCCCCGTCCAGCTCTTTATATCGCTTTAGTTATCTGAAGCCGTCTGTTTCCAATATCCATTGGATGAAGGTAATCGACGCCTTAGTAGAGACTTGGGAAACAATGGGCTATCAAAGAGTGGATCGAACTGCTTCATTTTAGTTTTAGAGGTGCCACTGAACCTATTAATTCAAAAACGGGGGAAGAAACGGTGAGAGTTTTTAGCATTATTACTTTGATTCTATTGTGGATCATCACAATTTTGGGTTTTGGCTATTATACTGTTTTTTCTAACTTGGGTTCAATTTTAACAGCCGATCATTCCAAACTTAATTGCCGGTTGGTTTCGGATGGGGTAAGGCTGAATTTGGGAGACTCAGTTGAAGTAATTAACTTTAAATTTCCGTTACAATGGAAAAAAGGAGACGATCATTGGTTGGTCCAAACCAGCCGTGGTTCAGTCTCTTTTTCACTTAAACCCAGACTTCGAATTGAATTGAAAACCCTGGACCGGAGAAGGAGTTCCCAGAAGAAAGGTGAATAATAATAGCGCTTTGGATAAATTGCTTCAAACCGGAAAGGGGCAACCTTATGAGTGATAATGTGATGGAAAAAGCCGCAAAAGCCGCAGGAATGATTTCCTTTTTATTTTTAATAAGCCGGATTTTGGGTTTCATTAGGGAAAATTTATCAGGCCGTCTTTTTAATCGGTTTGAAACCGATTCATTTATTGCCGCTTTTATTATCCCGGACACTATGTATTATCTTTTAGTGGGCGGCGCGCTTTCGGCGGCGTTCATTCCGATTTTCACCGAGTATTTGACTAAAGGCGAGGAAGAGGAAGGTTGGAAAGTAGCCAGTACCTTTATTAATATTACCGTAATGCTCCTGGGAATCTTTACGGTTTTAGGAATGACCTTCGCCAAGGGAGTGGCTTTATGGGAAGCGCCTCATTTTGAAGCTGAAAAGATGCTTTTATTGGTCAAGCTTACGCGGATCATGTTTCCGGCGGTTTGTTTTACCGCTTTGGCCGGATTGATGGGCGGAGTTTTAAATTCTCATAAGCATTTTTTAGCCCCGGCATTGGGGCCGGTATTTTATAATATTGCTATTATTTTTGGGGCTTTTTGGCTAGGACCGATTTATGGGATCACCGGAATGGCTATTGGAGTAGTAGTTGGAGCGATCATGAATTTCTTAATTCAGATGGTTTTTGTAAGAAAAGTAGGCGGGCACCGGTTTCGTTTCGGCTATATTGATTTGAAGAACCCCGGATTTCACCGGATGTTGATCTTGATGGTACCGGCTTTAATCGGCCTTTCAGCTACACACATTAATGTATGGATTACTAACGTTATGGCGTCTTCTTTACCGGAAGGCAGCATTACCGCCCTGCGTTTTGCCAACCGGTTGATTTTATTGCCAATTGGTATTTTTGCGTCAAGTATTGCAATGGCTTTCTTCCCGATGCTCTCCGGATTGGTTGCTGAGCAGAAAATGGATACTTTTAAGGACACTCTTTCATTATCGCTCCGTTCAATCTTTTTTCTCATGCTACCAGCTGCGGTAGGTTTAATCGTCCTGGGAGAACCGATCGTCAGAATACTGTTTGAAGGCCAAAAATTCACAGCTCAAGATACTGCGCTGACGACTTATGCGTTAATTTTTTATAGTTTGGCCCTTTTTGCCCATGCGGCTATTATAATGCTACCTAGGGCTTTTTATGCGTTGCAAGATACGGTAACCCCGGTTTTGGCGAGTGTAGTCTCGGTTTCCATCAGTATTTTATTGAATTGGATTTTTCTCAGATACACTTCTTTAGGTGTTGGTGGGTTCGCGCTCTCTTTTTCAATAATGGGCTTAATCAATATGTTACTTCTAATGGAAATCCTCCGTCGTAAAATCAATGGAATTAGGGGTAACGTCATAATGAAATCTTTTTTAAAAACATTGACGGCTTCGTTAGTAATGGGAGTAGCGGTTTTGATAACCGCTAAAATATCCGGGGTCTTAAGTAATCGGTTGGGGTTGAGTAGTCATGGAGAGGCGGCTATTATTGTAGTTGCCGGAATAACAGTTGGAGTCGCGGCTTTTTTCATAACGGCCTGGTTTTTAAAAATGGACGAATTAACAATGTCCATTCGCTTAATTAAGGGTAAGTTGCTAAAACGGTAGGAAGGTAGGGTGAAAGTCATGGATTTGATCCATATTTTCGGACAATCTTTTTTAATGGGGTTGTCGGGGTCGATGGCGCCTGGTCCCTTGTTAACCTATAATATTCAGCTTACATGCAAAAAAGGCTTTTGGAGCGGACCAAAATTGATTTTGGGTCATGTGATTTTGGAAGCTGTTTTAATCATGGGATTAATATGGGGACTAGGGGATTTTATTCGGTTACCGGTGACCCAGATCATTATCGGCTTGTTAGGTGGGATAATGCTGATTTGGATGGGTTACGATTTGGTTTTTAAAGAAAGCAGAAATGGTAGTATCTCATCAACTCTGGAGATTGCCGCTGCTGCTGAAACCGCTCCGACGACTAGAATGACTGATTTAAACCCGGTCTTGGCGGGAATGGTCATTTCAATTAGTAACCCTTATTGGTTAATGTGGTGGGTTATGGTTGGACTGGCTATTATTACTCAAGCTTTGAATTTCGGCTGGGTTGGGATCCTAGTATTTTATTTGGGACACTCCTTGTCGGACCTTGGGTGGTATAGTTTGATATCAGGAGCGTTGGTTAAAGGACGGCGTTTTCTTTCCGACCGGATATACCGCGGGCTCTTGTTTGTTTGTGGACTATTCTTATTCATCATGGCGTTAATTTTTATATATGACGCTTTTGATTTGTTAGGAATCATCCCTATTTTTTTAAAACGGACTGTGGACCTTTTTCAACAATTAAGAAGTATGGTTTAAACCCGAAAATTATGTTATGATATGGTGAAAGAGGTTGCCGCTAAGATGATAACAGGGCGACCTTTTTTGGTATTAGTTAACCGAGTAGGGGTTAGATTATTCGAGGTGTATTTGTGGGTAACATCGAATTGAAATGGTCGGATATTCCTTTGTTTAAAGGGTTAAGTAGCGCGGAGATTGTTCAAGTGATTTGCGCCGGTAAGGTTTTAAAATTACAAGCCGGTGAATATGTATTTCGGGCTGGAGATGAAGGAAATGAAATGTATGTAATCATTTCCGGTTCGGTTCGAGTAGAAACCCTGATCGGCGGCTCCCGGCAAGAATTGGCCCGATTTAACACCGGGCAGATCTTTGGCGAAATTGCTTTTGTAGCCAACGTATTACGTACTGCCGACATTATCGCGATTGAAGAGTTGGAGATTTTAGAAATATCGGAACCGTTTTTCCAAGAATTAACCCTTAAGTTACCCCAAACCGCGGCGGAAATCTTGGTCAACCTTTCGAAAACTCTCTGTGAAAGATTGGCTAATACCACTCGCTCTTGGATTGATTCCGAATATGAGAACATTTTAATTCTCTTTCAAACCTTAGCTTTGGAAACTGAGCTCAATAGTGTCTTTGATAAATTTAGCACCGCCTTGGTCAAGGCCTTACCAAGAATTGGAGCAGTTGAAATTTTTGTCGAGGGCAATCATTTTTTATGGACAAGTCCCGGATTTGAGCCTTGCCATCTTGATTTTGATTTTTTGGAGAAGCAGCATGAATTGCTGGTGGACGAAACAAACTTTATGACAATTAATCCAATCGAAATCAAAGGCCGTTCCACCGGTTACCTACTAATATTCCAAGAACCGGGAAGACCATTCTCCGCCAAGGAACTCGATCTATTAACTAAAGTTACAACCCAGTTGGGACTGGTAGTCGATCGGATGTTGCTTAATGAAGAGACCAAAGTTCTGGCTACTATTGATCCCCTTACAGGCCTTAATAACCGGTATAACTTTACAAAGGAAATGGCTAAGGAAATTAACCGGGCGCGTCGATTTGGTTTGCCATTATCATTACTAATGGGCGACCTGGACCATTTTAAAAAGGTGAACGATACCTACGGACATCTGGCCGGTGATGAGACGCTACGCAAAGTCGCAGCTCTGATCTGCGAGTCAGTACGAAATATTGATATTGCCTGCCGTTATGGCGGAGAAGAATTTGCGGTGCTATTACCCATGATTGACCAGGCAGGAGCTTTGAAGATTGCCGAACGGTTACGTCAAAATATTGAGGAGTTGAAAATAGAGTTTAACGAGTTGGTCATTGAGATTACCATTAGCATTGGTGTGGCTACCTATCAAAGAGAAAGCGCCGCGCGTTTTTTTGAAAGAGCGGATCAGGCTGCTTATCAGTCTAAAATAGAAGGGAGAAACAGAGTTTCCGTAGCTAAGTAACTTTGGGAAGTTATTTATTGCTCGTCAAGCCGCTAAATGATATAATACCGATTGATTAATTATCTATTCAATCTTTGGAGGAATTTTTTTGATTCAAACCAACATCAGAAACTTTTGTATTATCGCCCATATTGATCATGGAAAATCTACCTTAGCCGATCGTTTATTGGAATATACCGGCGCCTTAAGTCAAAGGGAAATGGCTGAACAAGTTTTGGATTCAATGGATCTGGAGCGGGAACGGGGTATTACCATAAAGGCCCAGGCGGTCCGGCTTGAATATCAAGCAAAGAATGGCCAAAAATATTTATTAAACCTAATCGATACTCCGGGGCATGTTGATTTCAATTATGAAGTTTCCCGCTCTCTAGCAGCTTGCGACGGCGTTTTGTTGGTAGTTGACGCTACCCAGGGGTTGAGGCGCAAACTATCGCCAATCTTTATCTGGCCTTGGAACAAGATTTGGATATCATTCCGGTCATCAATAAAGTCGATTTACCCAGCGCTGAACCGGAAAGAGTTAAAGACGAACTAAAGGAGATCATCGGTCTCGATCCGGATGATTGTGTGCTGGCCAGCGCTAAAACCGGTTTGGGTACTGAAGATATTTTGGAAGCCATTGTTCAACGTATTAAACCTCCTAAGGGTGATCCACGATTGCCTTTACGGGCGCTCATCTTTGATTCGCTCTTCGACTCTTACCGGGGAGTAATCGCCTATATCCGGATTTTCGAAGGCAAACTGAAAGTTGGCCAAAAGATTCGGATGATGGCCACTAATAAAGAATTTGAAGTGACTGAGCTGGGCACTTTCCGGCCGATGATGACTTCCGCTCAAGAATTATTAGCCGGCGAAGTGGGTTTTGTAATCGCCTCCATGAAGAATGTCAAAGATGTACAAGTTGGCGACAGCATAACTTTGGTAGATAACCCTGCTGTTACTCCCTTGCCGGGTTACCGTCCAATACAGCCAATGGTCTATTGCGGCTTATACCCGGTTGATAACGCCGCCTATGGAGAATTACGCGATGCTTTGGAAAAGTTAAAACTTAACGATGCTTCTTTGGTTTTTGAACCTGAGAATTCGGCGGCTTTAGGGTTTGGGTTTCGTTGCGGTTTTTTAGGGCTGTTGCATATGGAGATTATTCAGGAAAGGTTGGAACGGGAATATGATCTGAATCTGATCGCTACCGCTCCTAGTGTTGTTTATAAAGTGTTTCTAACTGATGGCAGTATGAAAATGATCTCCAACCCGGCTGAAATGCCGGAAACTACTAATTTGGATCATATTGAGGAACCGTATGTCAAAGCCACCATCATTTTACCCAGCGAATATGTGGGGACGGTAATGGAGTTGTGCCAAGACAAACGGGGCCAATTTGTCAACATGGAATATCTAACGGAAGCAAGGGTAATGCTCACTTACGATCTTCCTTTATCCGAAATTCTATTGGACTTTTTTGATAAGCTTAAATCCCGTTCCCGGGGTTATGCCTCATTGGACTATGAATATACCGATCATCGGGAATCGAACCTGGTGAAATTGGATATTCTCTTAAACAATAAAGCCGTGGACGCTTTGTCGGCCATTGTCCACCGGGACAAATCTTATCAGCGGGGAAGACAACTCACGGAGAAATTAAAAGAGATCATTCCCAGGCAGTTATTTGAAGTACCGATCCAGGCAACGGTTGGGACTAAGGTAATCGCTAGACAAACGGTGAAAGCCGTGCGTAAGGATGTATTGGCCAAGTGTTATGGTGGAGATATTTCCCGGAAACGAAAGCTTCTTGAGAAACAAAAGGAAGGTAAGAAGCGGATGAAACAACTGGGAACGGTGGAAGTCCCCCAGGAAGCATTTTTAGCGGTATTAAAGATCGAAGATTAATGATTCAAATGGAGGGGGGCTGTCGCAAAGTGCAATATTTTGTTACAGCCCCGTAGCAATATTATATCGATGATTCACCGAGTTAGATATCGGTTCCGATGATCGGCGGGATGATTGGTTCGTGTCGGTTCAGTAATTTAGAACGTTTGGCCGGGCGACCGGAAAGTAGGTTTAGACTTTCAATTTGTTCATTCAACCGCTTCATTTCCAAGACGCCAATGGCATCCGGGAATTTTTTGGAGATGCTTTTAATCAGTTTTTTCCACCAATCTTGATTGTTGGCTATTGATTGATGAAGGTCGGTGGAACGATCGTTTTCATGAAGATGAAAATGCCTGACCCGATCCATCTTTAAGAAAGCTTCCGGCGCGATTCCGGCCTGTAAGGCATGACCAATGTCAACTGTTAACCCGAACTCCGGCTCTTGAAAGAGCCATAAAAGTTCTTGAAAACGGGAGCCGTCGCATGTACCGGGATGATAGAGCGGATCCCGCGGCATATTCTCCATTAACAAGATCACCCCTAATTTCTTGGCCTCTCGGAGTAACATTCCGATACTTCCTTCTTCGTAAAGCAGGGTTTCCGAATAAAGGTTAGGCGCGTTCGGCTCAAGGGTGCAGGGATGAAAAGTGATTAATTGGACTCCTAAGTCAGCCGCAAGACGCATCGTATTTAAAAAAATATTAATTGAGACCATTCTCTCTTCACGGTCTAAGGCGCCTAAACGGAGGTTGATGAATGGGGCATGCATAGTAAGGCGGAATTTAAAGCGTTCTTGATAAATCTTAATAGTTTGCTTCTCAGGAATGGTAAACGCAAAGTAAGGAGAAAGACATTGCGGGTCGGTATGTAATTCAATCGCTTTAAAATAATGGACCGTTTCTTGAAGGTAAGCTGAAAGCGGCCGGTCGCTAACGATTCTAGAGCCCAGGCAAAACGCCATGCGCGTATATCCTCCGCATCAATTGAGATCTTATATTACTTAAGATACCTTAATTCAAGCGGTGCGTCAAACCTAAAAAAAGAGTTTTAACGGTGATTTTGTAAAATAGAAGGGAGTTTTTTCAACTGAAAGACCAGTTGTCGCTCTATCTTCATTTTCCGTTTTGCAAACATAAATGTGCTTATTGCGATTTCAATTCATATGACAGTATGGAAAATTTGATTGTCCCGT
The DNA here is from genome assembly GCA_012728785.1 of Bacillota bacterium. Classification (GTDB taxonomy): domain Bacteria; phylum Bacillota; class UBA4882; order UBA8346; family UBA8346; genus JAAYHS01. The sequence continues at coordinate 27,479 of JAAYEK010000285.1, forward strand.
ACGTTAAAGCTTTAAAAACGGAGATCGAAAGCTATCTTCCGGAACAGCGGTTGGTCCGGTCGATTTTTTTCGGCGGCGGGACTCCAAGCTATCTTCCGGCGGAATTATTGGAGGAGCTGTTATGTTTCATCAAAGAACATTTTCAGCTAAGTCACAATGTAGAAATTACAATTGAAACCAATCCTGGGACTGTCCAAAAATCGGAACTGGCACAATTTAAATCCGTTGGTTTTAATCGTTTAAGTATTGGCCTCCAAGCTAGCCAAGATCGTCTCCTCAAAGGTATCGGCAGGATTCATTCGTGGGTTGACTTTTTAAATATTTTTGAAGCCGGGAGAAGCGTTGGTTTTAATAATCTCAGTGTTGATCTTATTTTTGGTCTACCTGGTCAGACCCTCCATGACTGGAGGGAAACTTTGGAAAGGATTGTCTCGCTCCAACCGAAACATATTTCAGCTTATGGTTTGCAATTGGAACCCGGTACGAAATTGGCGGCAGATATTAGAAGGGGTCTAGCCCAATTACCTTCCGAAGATGAAGTTGTCGAAATGATGAACGCATGTATGGATTATCTCCCGGAACAAGGTTATCATCATTATGAGATTTCCAATTACGCCAAGCCTGATTTTGAATGTGACCATAACCTTAGTTATTGGCGAGGTAACGATTATTTAGGGTTCGGCGCCGGCGCTTACTCAACTGATAATAATGAGCGTTGGTTTAATATTAATGAACCTTGGAATTATATTAACACTGTTAGTAAAAGGGGTTCCGTTATCAAAGAACGGGAAAGTTTGGGAGCAAAGACTAGGGCGGTAGAAGCTTTAATGCTGGGCCTAAGGTTGTGTTCCGGAGTCAACCTTCAGGAGTACGAGGCTCAATATGGTATTGATCTGATGAAAGTAAGCGGTCAACATTTGAAAAATTTAGTGGACCAAAAAATGGTATCTCTTAACGGCCCAACGCTGGCTTTGACCAAGACTGGAGTCAGGTTGAGTAATAGTGTGATTAGTTCACTATTACCATGAATTTAAGTATTTTGGATTAACATCCAATTAACTATTATTAAAACACTTGACAAACCAAGTAGGCAATGATATTTTTTAATTAGATTAGCACTCGTTGAACAAGAGTGCTAACAAATTAGTTGGAAATGAGGTGCTCTTATGGCCTCCGGACTTGATGAAAGGAAAAAAAGAATTTTAAAAGTAGTAACCGACGATTATATTGCCTCGGCTGAACCGGTAGGTTCCCGGACAATTGCCAGAAGATATGATCTTGGTCTTTCACCGGCTACAATCCGGAACGAAATGGCAGATCTAGAAGAAGGCGGTTATTTGGAACAACCTCATACTTCGGCCGGTAGGGTCCCGTCGGAAAAAGGTTATCGTTATTATGTCGATGCTTTAATGTCCATGCGTCAGTTGGATGAAAAAGAAGTGGAAGTTATTTACAACGAATTGGAAAAGTACCATAATGAAATTGAGACCATAATCCATCAGACATCGAAAATCTTAACCCAGTTTACTCAATATCCTTCGATGGCGCTCGGCCCCCAAATTCAGTCGGCGATTTTTCGCCATATCCAACTGGTAAAGCTTTCGGAAAGTACGATTTTAGTAATACTCGTTACGGATACCGGTTATGTTGAGAATAAAGTAATTGAATTCAAAAATGAGATTACGGAAACAGAATTGGACCGGATTTCAAACTTGTTCAACCAGAAATTACGCGGTATGAATCTGAGAGATATTGAGAGTAATGTTATTAAAGAGCTTCGTTCAGAGATGGTTTTTCAAGATCAATTTTTTAACGAAGCAGTCAAAGTGTTAATTAAATCAATCGCTAAGCATTCACAAGAACGGGTTTTTATGGATGGCGCCACTAAAATACTTGAGCAACCCGAGTTCTCGGATATTATTAAATTCAAACCGTTAATGAAGACTTTGGAAGAGGAAGAATGTCTCTATAGGTTATTAGTGAATAACCTTCAAAGAGGCGCTAAAGTAAAAATCGGACGCGAAAATGAGAACTATGGGATTCAAGATTGTAGCGTAGTTACTGCTGGGTATGAGATTGCCGGTAGGACTGTAGGTGTGATTGGCGTTTTGGGCCCCACTCGAATGGAGTATGCCAAAGTTTTACCGATGGTTGAATATACGGCCAAGATTTTAAGCGATTTACTGACTCAAATCTGTAAACGCAGGTAGAGCAAGTTGGTATCGCTTTATAATAAGCTTTATAATAAATAAATTATTGTTAAGCTATGAGCTGTCAATAATAATCTTATCAACCAAGTCGATGGCAACATGAGGTACTGAACTACAATAAAAGGTTGGAGGTTATGAATGACGGCAAATCGTAATTTGGAATGCCCTGAGATCAATCAATCCATAACTGCTCTGATAAATAATGCGGAGGCGGTTCGGGCTTTATCGCAAATCGTCGCCGGTACTTTTGGGCCCAAAGGTTTGGATTGTATGTTAGTCGACCAAAATGGCGGTCTGATCGTCACTAATGATGGGGCCACCATTTTGGATGCAATTGATATTACTCATCCAGTCGCTCAAATATTAATTAATGCCATCCGGCTTCATGAGGAAAAGGTTGGTGACGGTGCTACCACCGCAACGATCCTGGCGGAGAGCATGATCACTGAAGGTGTGAATCAAGTATTAAAGGGCGTACCGGTTGTCAAAGTAATTGACGGCATTAGGTTCGGGGTTGACTCCGCTTTACTAATATTAAAGGAAGCCAAAATATCCATTGATGGGCTGGAATCTCCGTTTCTGGAGCAGGTGGCCTTGATTGCCGCCCGTGGTCATCACATCTTAGCCGAGTTAGTGATTAAGGCGGCTAGGACTTTGGGGGAGCAACATTTAACCAAGCCGGGGTTTAAAATGGCAGACCAAGTTTTTGCTTTTGAAGGGAGTCAGACCGAATTAATCCTGGGAACTGTTATTAACCGGGAACCGTTAAACAAGGTAATGCCCAGTGGGCTTGAAGACGTAAAGATGGTTGTGATCGATGATGCCCTGGAACCAATCAAAGTAGATTGTCAAGCCTTAAGTACTGAAACCGGTTTTAACCGGCAACTTTACAATCAGGAATTACTGCGGGACAGTATCAATAAGCTGGCCGAATTAGGCGTTAGAGGAGTCTTTGTTGATCGGTCCATCTCGGATCAAGCCGAATCTTGGTTGACAGATTTAGGTTTTATTGGAGTCCAAGGAGTTCCCCGGCGTGAATGGGAACGGTTGGCTACTCTTACCGGAGCTCGTCCCATAAAACGGGGTGATTTATTAAAAAGTCCTGCAGAGTTAGGGTCGATAATTGGTAAGGCCGCCGCGATAATTGTAGATCAGGATAATCGAAATATTAGAGTTCTTGGTTATCCCGAACAGAAGATGGTAACGCTTTTGGTCGGGGCTTATTCAAAAGAAGTAGCCGAAGAGAGAGAACGCATTGTCAAAGATGCCGCAAATGCGGTCCAAGCTGCTTGGCGGGAAGGAATTGTTCCGGGAGGAGGCGGTACTGAGTTAGGAATGGCAAGGCTTCTTAATAATAAGACACCCCAAGATATGAGCCGATATGGGTACGATTGCGTAGTGGAAGCTCTAAAGAAGCCGATTGCCCAAATTTGCTCCAATGCCGGCTATAATAGTTTTGAAAAAATGGCTGAAGTATGGGCCTGTCAGAAAGACACAGGATCGTTAGGGGTTGGGGTGAATTGTGAAACCGGGCAGGTTGAGGATTTAATGGAGAGCGGGGTTTATGATCCCTATTTAGTGAAATATCACGCCCTCAAATCCGCCGGCGAGGTAGCCGAAGCGATTTTAAGAATCAACACAATCATTAAGATGAAAGATTGAAGTTCTTAATAGGTAGCATTAATTATTGGAGCGAAAGCCTTACGTTTCAATAATTTATTGATATCTTTAATAAATACTACGCTGAAAAATCCTACTAGATGTCTATACTTAAGAGAATGGAGGTTATTAGATCGATGGGGGAACTGGATCCAACAACGGATACTCTTGAAATGGAAGAAGATTTGCAAGAGACGGTTCAAGATGGGGCGGAAAAAAATGATGAAGATGACGCTAATAATCGGATATCCTTCTTGGAAAACGAATTGGACTCGTTAAACCAAGAGAAGGATAGGATTTACAATCAGATGTTAAGAACCCAAGCTGATTTTGAAAATTTTAAGCGTCGTACTCGTCAAGAGAATGAACAATTAGCTTTATACGCCGGAGAGGAATTGTTAAAAAAAATTTTGCCGGTACTCGATAGTTTGGAGAGAGCGGTGGCTTGTTTCGATGCAGCGAGTGAAAACGCGCGTAATTGGCAGGAGGGAGTTGAGTTGACTTTACGTCAACTTCAGGACATACTTAAAACCGATGGTCTGGAAGAAGTTTCGGCAGTTAATGAACTTTTTGATCCTCAATATCATGAAGCAATGCTTCAAGAAGTATCGGATCAGGTCGAACATACCACAGTCATCGAACAGATGCAAAAAGGATACAAATATAAAGGCAAGTTAATCAGGCCCGCTTTGGTAAAAGTGGCGGTCCCGAAATAATAATCATTAAAATTGATCAGTCAACAAATAATTAACTAGACTCAAGTCACTGATTATAAAAAAAATTCATATTGATACAGGGGGTCTTAATAGATGGCAAAGGTAATAGGTATTGATTTGGGTACCACCAACTCATGTATGGCGGTTATGGAAGGTGGCGAGCCGGTAGTTATCCCGAGTACTGAGGGTGGACGAACCACTCCTTCGGTGGTGGCTTTTTCCAAAAACGGAGAGCGAATGGTGGGACAGGTGGCCAAAAGACAGGCGGTGGCCAATCCCGATCGGACTGTGTCTTCGGTTAAACGAAGAATGGGAACCGACTACAAAGTTAGTATTGATGACAAACAATATACACCCCAAGAAATTTCAGCGATGGTTCTCCAAAAGATGAAAGCGGACGCTGAGGCTTACTTAGGTGAGAAAGTTGATAAAGCGGTTATTACCGTACCGGCCTATTTCTCCGACTCCCAGCGACAAGCGACCAAAGATGCCGGAAGAATCGCCGGGCTAGAAGTATTGCGCATTATCAATGAACCAACTGCGGCGTCATTGGCATACGGCCTTGAAAAAGGCAATGATCATACTATCCTAGTTTTTGATTTAGGTGGAGGTACTTTTGACGTATCAATCTTGGAGTTAGGCGACGGGGTCTTTGAAGTTAAAGCAACTAGTGGAAACAACCGCTTGGGCGGTGATGATTTCGACGAACGGATCGTCACCTGGATGGCGGAGAATTTTAAAAAAGACCAGGGAATCGATCTCCGAAATGATCGGATGGCGTTACAACGTTTACGGGAAGCAGCCGAAAAGGCAAAAATTGAATTGTCCGGCTTAACCTCAACCGCTATCAATCTTCCGTTTATTACGGCGGTAAACGGTGAACCACGCCATTTGGATATGACATTGACCAGGGCTAAATTTGAAGAAATCGTCGCCGACTTGGTGGAAGCCACTGTCGGACCAGCAAAACGGGCTTTAGCCGATGCCGGACTGGAAGCGAAAGATATCGATAAAGTGATTATGGTTGGTGGATCAATTCGAATTCCGGCTGTACAGGAAATGGTCAAGAAACTAATCGGTAAGGAGCCTTTTAAAGGAGTTAACCCCGATGAAGTAGTGGCGGTTGGCGCTGCTATTCAAGCCGGCGTTTTGGTGGGTGAAGTTAAAGACATCGTCTTGCTTGATGTTACCCCGCTTTCACTGGGACTGGAGACTTTGGGCGGTGTTTTCACCAGGATTATTGATCGGAATACCACGATCCCGACTGCAAAAAGCCAAATTTTCTCTACTGCCGCCGATAATCAGACTGCGGTTGACATTCATGTCCTCCAGGGTGAAAGACCGATGGCAGCCGACAATATTACTTTGGGTCAGTTTCGGTTAGATGGGATTCCGCCGGCGCCACGGGGTATTCCTCAAGTTGAAGTCACCTTTGATATTGATGCCAACGGAATTGTTCATGTGTCAGCAAAAGACAAAGGTACGGGCAAGGAACAAAAGGTTACCATTACTTCCTCTAGTGGCTTAAGCGACGAACAGATCGATAAAATGATGAAAGAAGCCGAGACCCACGCGGATGAGGATAAAAAGCGGCGCGAAGAGATTGATATTGTTAATGAAGCCGACAGTATGATTTATACAGTTGATAAAACCTTAAAAGATATTGGCGACAAAGCCGATAAAGATCAGGTCGATAAGATTCAAAAGGCTAAGGAAGAATTACAACAAGCGGTTAACGCCAAGGATTTCGCCGAGATCAAAGCTAAGAAAGAAGCCTTAGAAAAGATCCTGCACGAACTATCGGCAACCATTTATAATCAGGGGGCGGGTCAAGGCCAAACTGCCGAAGCGACAGGAGCGGGATCAGACCAAGAACCTGCGGAATACGGACCTCAATCGGAAGGACCAACGGTTGACGCCGATTATAAAGTTCAGGATGACAAGTAGGTTTTTTGGGAAGAGAATACAGGAGACAGAAGGTAGAATACAGAATAATTAAGTGATTTTTTTCTAACTTCTGTATTCTGTCTTCTATATTGAAGGGATAAACAATGGCAAAACGTGATTATTACGAGGTCTTGGGGGTCTCAAAGACTGCAACGGATGAAGAGATTAAAAAGGCATACCGGAAACTGGCCCGTCAATACCATCCCGATGTTAATAAAGATAATCCAAAAGAGGCTGAGACTAAGTTTAAAGAGGTCAATGAAGCCTACAGTGTTTTAAGCGATTCCCAGAAACGCGCCGCTTATGATCAATACGGTCATGCGGCAAGTGATCCCAACTTTGGCGCCGGAGGGTTCGGTGGCGGATTTGGTGATTTTGGGTTCGATGGCTTTGGGGATATTTTTGATATGTTTTTCGGCGGGAGCGGAGGACGGAGTTCTCGTCAGCGGAATGGTCCTCAGCGCGGTAATGATCTCCGTTTCGATATGGAGATCTCTTTTGAAGAAGCAGCTTTCGGGAAAGAAACAACGATTGAAATTCCCAGGACCGAAGTGTGCCCAACCTGTAAAGGGAATAGGGCTAAACCGGGTACGCCGATTAAAAATTGTCCCAATTGTAATGGGACCGGGCAAGTTCAGGTCACTCAAAATACTGCTTTCGGTAGGTTTGTGAATGTTAGGACCTGCGAAAAATGTAATGGTGAAGGAAAAACTATCGAGACACCATGCGCCGAATGTGGCGGCAGCGGCCGGGTCCGCAAGAACCGGAAGATTGAAGTGAAAATTCCAGCTGGAGTTGAAAGCGGTTCTCGGCTTAGAATTTCCAACGAAGGAGAGGCTGGGTCGAGAGGTGGTTCCAATGGGGACTTATATATTTATATTTATGTCAAAGCCCATCCTAAATTTGAACGTCAGGGGTATGATGTCCATAGTGAGATTAAAATAAGCGTTACTCAGGCGGCATTAGGGACCACGGTTACCGTTGCTACCCTTGATGGAAAAGTTGAATTAAGAATTCCGGAAGGGACTCAACATGGTACTTCTTTTCGAATGAAGGGACATGGCATTCCCCAATTAAGAGGTCATGGACGAGGAGATCATTTCGTAAAAGTAAAGGTCACTATTCCTACCAAGTTAACCGGCGAACAGCGAGAGTTGTTAAAAAAGTTAGCTTTAGCCTTTGGCGAGGACTTATCTGCGGATGACAAAGGTTTCATCAGCAAAGTGAAAGATGCGTTTAAATGAAGATAAAAAGTTGGATTATTAAAAGAGGAGTGACATGCTCCTCTTTTATACATTTGGAGGTTTTATGAACGGGTTTAATTGGTGTGAAGTTAAAGTAAAGATCCCTGTTGAATATGGTGAGATTGTAGCTGAAATATTCCAGGAAGAAGGCGCCGGTGGAGTTATCTTTGACGACCCCGGCATTTTAAAAGAAAAACTAGTCCAAAATGATGAATTTTTGGGTAAAGAATTTATTCTTCCCGAGCAATTTGGGGTCCGCTCGTATCTTCCGGTAGACGATGGTTTAGGAGAACGATTAGCCCGGATTAAAAGGCGAGTCCGAGAGATCATCGGAGAAGAAATTGAATTTGAATTGAAGCAGGTCAAAGAAGAGGATTGGGCGGAAGCGTGGAAACAATATTTTAAACCGGAACGGATCGGCAAGATAGTTGTTAAACCAAGTTGGGAAGAGTATAGTCCAGCCAATGGGGAGATGGTCATCGAACTGGATCCGGGGATGGCTTTTGGAACCGGTACCCATCCCACTACTAGGCTGTGTCTTAAATTACTTCAGGAAATAATCACCTCTCAAACCAAGATGCTTGATGTGGGGACGGGTTCCGGAATTTTGGCGTTGGCTGGCGCTAAGTTAGGCGCTCAAAGAATTACTGCCATGGATATTGATCCGGTTGCGGTAAAAATAGCTTTGGAAAATATCAAACGCAATCAGATGGAAGAATTAATTACAGTCTATGAGAGTAATCTATTGGATCGGCCCTTGGGTTCTAAGTTTAATCTAGTGGTAGCCAATATTATTTCCAATGCGATAATTGAAATTTCTTCCCAATTGACAAAGGTTCTGGAACCGGGAGGCATTTTTTTGGCTTCGGGAATCATTGAGGAACGTTTTGATGAAGTGTTAGCTTGTCTGACTAAACAGGGTTTTAGTCATGTTAAAAATGTCTTTGAAGAAGGTTGGGCGGGATTGATAGTAAAGGCCGGAGAATAAAACGGATACTTTTTATCAACCATCATTGAAAACTGAGCCCAAAATACAAGGATAAATTTATTTTTAAAGAATTTTCTAAGTAGGAGGGGTTTTAATGTGCGATACTTTGGTCGTTCTAGGTAATTCAACACAAGACGGTTCGGTCTTATTCGCCAAAAACAGTGACCGGCAGCCTAATGAACCTCATATTATGATTAGAGTCCCTCGCCGTCAATATAATCGGAATAGTAGTCTGAAAACTACTTATATCACTATTCCTCAAGTTGAGGAAACATTTGAAATAATGCTCCTAAAACCCTCCTGGATCTGGGGTTGTGAAATGGGCGGCAACGAGTTCGGGTTAAATATCGGTAACGAAGCGGTATTTACCAAGGAAAAATACGGCCCGCCGGCCTTGCTTGGCATGGATATGGCCCGGATTGCGCTGGAACGTTGCCGGAATACTGAGGAAGCCGTCGAACTCATTGTTCACCTGCTAGAAATCCATGGTCAAGGTGGAAATTGCGGTTTTGAAAAACCTTTTACCTATCATAATTCTTTTTTAATCGCTGATCCAAATTCAGCCTGGGTACTGGAGACCGCCGGACAATACTGGGCAGCTAAAAAAGTGACGGACATCTATTGTATCTCTAATTGTCTGACCATTGGGGCGGATTTTGATCAATGCCATCCCGACCTGATTAAGCATGCAATAGCTAAGGGTTGGTGCCGTAATGAAAAGGAATTCAGTTTTTGTGATTGTTACACTAATCATTTGGTAACCCATTTAAGCGGGGCTAATGAACGACTCAATACTTGCCGTTCGATGCTTGACAAAGAAAAGGGACAAATTACCGTTGACGCAATGAAATGAGTGTTACGAACCCATGATTCAAAAACTGAGGGTAAACAATTCCGGAAAAATTCCTTACAAAGTGTCTGTATGCATGGAGGCGGCCTAATTGGGGATCATACCACCGGCAGTTATATCGCATCATTGGGGAGCGAACTTTGCAGCTATTGGGTAACGGGAGCGTCTACTCCTTGTATCTCTGTTTTTAAACCGGTATGGCTTGCTGAGAATGGCCCTCTCTTTATGGAAGGGCAAGAAGCGGCTGCGGTTGAGTATTGGAAACTCCGGGAAAAGCTGCATCGTTTTGTGATGGCGGGGCGGATTGATTTGGAATGGTTCCTGGGAGAAAGGGATCACCTGGAAGAAAGGTTTAAATTGCTTACGGAAGGTATTAATCCAGAAGGAACTTCCACGGAAGAATTGGCAAAAATCTCAAAGAATGCTTTTGTTGAAGAAGCAGCGTTAATTAACCAAGCGATTGAACGGGCGGGACGGGAACCGAATAAAGGAAAACCGATGGGCAATTGGTATTTTAACCATTATTGGATTAAGCAAAATCGGAATCTTTAATCTAAAGAATTAAAAGGGTATCTCAGGTAATTGAGGTTGTTTCTTTAAGTCAATAATAAAGATAAATATAATAGACGGATTTCGAAAATCATTAGGATATTTGTTAAAAAGGAGGTCTTTAAGTGACCCGCTTTTTTATTTCATCGGACCAAATCAAGGGGGATGCGGTTTTTCTGCGAGGCGAAGACCGACACCACCTTCTCAATGTTCTCCGTCAAGGTCCGGGAGGGGAAATTACCGTTTTAAACGGCAAAGGGGAGGAGTATTTGGTCAAGATTACCGCAGTGACCGATGATCAAGTAAACGGGACGATTATTAATAAAGTGGAGCGCCAAACCGAACCTCGGGTTAAAATCACCTTGGTCCAAAGCCTTCCCAAAGCCGATAAATTCGAGTGGATTCTTCAAAAAAACACCGAACTCGGTGTTAGCCGGTTTCAACCGGTATTCACCGAACGTAGTAATATTAGATTAGCTCCGGAAGCGCGGGAACGGAAACTGGAACGTTGGAAGAAGATTATCCGGGAAGCGGCGGAACAGTCCGGTAGGCAGATAATACCCGTTTTAGAACCAATTCGTAAATGGGATGAGATTATTTCCGGTTTTGATGACAGATTGGTTTTGATTCCATGGGAGAACGAGACTACCCGGTCTTTAAAGCAAGTTTTAGAAAGTGAAAATGAAATCCCCAAACAGGTGACGGTTTTAATCGGTCCCGAAGGCGGTTTTTCCTTAAAAGAAGTTGAGAAAGCTCAAAGTAAAGGGGCGGTTCCCGTAACTTTAGGCCCCCGGATCTTCAGGACCGAAACTGCCGGATTAGTGGTAGCTTCGGCTTTGTTGTATCATTATGGAGATTTGGAATAAAGTGATGTAATAAAATATTATTGATTCTACTGCAACAAGTTAGATCATGGAAGCCAATAGTATTTACTGAAAATCCTGTCCGCCGCGGGTTAAAACCACACGGCTAAGTGTTAAAGGCATTCTGAAGCCCGGTTTTACCGGGTTTGGTAAAGCTTCGAAGTCTACCCGAAATAAAAAACTTCAAAGAAAAACCGATCCCTGAAAGGGATTTAGAATGATTTAAAATATACCCAGCCGTGGGTTTTAATCCGCGGCATAGATGATGGGGGACATTTTTTGAGCTCAAAAACATAGAAACGAGTTGTTGCAGTAGAATCATTATTATGAATTTGAAGAAATCCAGTAAATCCGTGTAAATCATGGCAAAAGAAAAGGGACTTAGACAGGATTAACAGGACTAACACTGATTTAAAATCCAACTGAGACTAAGGATGTCAGTTTACTTTAATTTTCGGCGCACAGGATCATATATTATATCAGGCAGTTCCGGTTCTCCAGGATAAGACTCCAGGGTATAGCGGATTAGCGGTAAATAAAGAACTGCAGCGTTTACCAGTTGAATCCGGATTATGGGGCGATACTTTCGGTAAGTTTCGGCCATACGACGGTAAAAACTTTGTTGGTCCAAGTCTTGATCAAGATTCCCCCGGTAATAGCTTTCGAGATAATTCACTTCTTCCTCCCAGCGGGATTGGGCGGTCTTGACCCACTGGGAATCATGGTTTTGAAGGTGCCATTTTAAATGATTAAGTAAAGTTTGGTAAGCGTCGCGATAGGAAATTTTCCTTTTTTCCAGGTTTTTTTTGGGTGGTTGGATTAAAAATTTTTTAGCTTTAAGCTCTTGAATAGTATTAGTGGAGATTTCCCCAGTTACCAAGTTAATACTTAACGAGGATAGTTCGTCAAAGCCCTCGTCGGTCTCGAAACTAGTTTTAAAATTAACTAGCAGATGAGGGTGGTAGTAAAGAATCGGTTGCTTGAAAAAGAACCGGTGTTTTTCTTTTAAAAGACCCAAAATTTCCCGCTCGATCTTCCGGTGGTCCAAGTCATAGGGATAGGTAACTCTGGTGATTAGACCACGTTTCCGAATGCCGTCCACTAACCATTGAAGCCGGAAACTGCCTCGAGTCACCAATTCGGAACCGGGGTACTTTTCCAGTAAATCGGGGGAACAAACCATTTGGAGATTGAGGGTCTCTGTCCTAGCCGGCCGGAAGAAGGTCTTAGCGATGTCTACCTGGCATTGGGCCATAATTAAATCGTTGTTGATAATCTTATAAGGCGAATTCGCCACTTTTAAAGCGTCTACCAGATAACCGAAGACTAATTGGTTTTCGGAAAGCTTTTGTGGTCCGGTTTCGGGGGAATATCCATTCATAAGGTTGTTTGGCCTCGCTTAAGTTATTGCTTTTTTAAGATGGTTATAAAGTTTTATAAAGAATTGAACCGAAGAACATATAATTTTCTAGGCAGTGAAATTAAAGAATATCCGGCCATTCCGGTTCTTTTTCCTCACTTAAGAGATTATCGATCTCTGTCCCTAACCGCGTAAACCCATGATACAGTTCTTCATTGGAATTAGCCCCGACGACCAGTTCCAAGATCCGGGCTTCCAGACTTTTACCAAGGCATAACCGGCTAATAACTTTTTCGCTTTCACCGATTACCATTTCAAACATGCGCACTTTTTGGTCGAGGAGGTTTAGTAAATGTTCCTCTACGGTTCCCTTGGTTGACAAATTATAGATATAAACATCCCTGGTCTGGCCGAGTCGATGGATTCGGCCAATCCTCTGTTCCAACCGCATTGGATTCCAGGGGAGGTCATAATTGATCAGGGTATTGCAAAATTGGAGATTGATTCCCTCACCACCGGACTCGGTACAGACCAAGACTCGAAATTTGGGAAACTCCTTAAACTGCCATTTGGTAAACTCCTTTTTACTGGCAGAAAGACTCCCGTCAAAGGGTAGGGTGAGAATCCCGGCTTGTTCCAAACGGGTCCGGATATAGCTCTGGGTCGCCAGGAATTCGGTGAAGATAATCACTTTCTCCGGGCTTTTTTTGATTAACTCCTCGACCATTTTCATTTTCGAATTGTCTTTAAGTTGCTGCACCATTTGAAAGAGGACCACCGCTTCCTCTTGGCAATCGGCATTGATTTCCATGTTTTGGGCCAGTTTAAACAGGGTCAGCGCAGCAGCGAAGGTGCTGGAACAGATCTCCCGTTGTAAGGTGAGTAATGGAAGGGAAACCATTCCCCTTGATGACTTACTGATATTATTACGAATAAAAGCGGTAACCCTATCGTATAGTTTTTGCTCTAGGTCCGAAAGAATAATAGGGATGTTCTGGACCCGCCGCTTGGTAAAACCCATATTTGCCCCGTGTTTATTGCGGATCATCACTTCCCCGAGGAGACTTTGTAATTCTTGGGCACGCTGGGGGGTTCGTTTGTCTTTGGTATAAGTCTTTTTGAAATTGCGATAGTTGCCCAGTTGTCCCGGGCGAAGCAGCGTGATCAGGTTAAAAAGCTCTTTCAGGTCGTTCTGGAGAGGGGTGGCAGTTAATAATAAAAAGTACTTTTTTTGAATACTATTAACGAATTGCCAGTTCTGAGTGGTAGTGCTCTTTAGTTTGTGGGCTTCGTCAACAATGACCAGATCAAAATAGAGATTTAGAATCTCTTTGCGGTGCGCCTCTTTCTTTGCGGTATCAATGGAAGCGATCAGTTGATCATAATGGGACCAATGGTATTCCTGCTTAGCGATGAGGGTGGGGATCTCAAATTTCTCCCGGAGTTCGGCTTCCCACTGCCGGCAAAGAGCGGCTGGGGTTAGGATTAAGAATTTTTTGACCAGCCCTCGTAGTAGATATTCTTTAAGGATCATGGCGGCTTCAATGGTCTTCCCGAGGCCGACTTCATCGGCAAGTATGGCCCGGCCCCGCATTTGGGAGATGACCCTACGGACGGTTTCGATTTGGTGAGGATAAGGAATTACCCCCTGTTGCCGCCAGTATTCCTGCATATGGCTGAGGACTAGCAGTTCTTCGACGTCCCGGTTTAGAGTCAGCTCTTCGCCACGATAATGTAAAAGAAACGCTTCCCAGGAGTCCCAGTGTTTACGGCGCATTTCTAGGAGGAATGGGGCAAAGTCGTTGTCAAGTTGAAATATTGGGTTGAAGTCGGGTAAAGCAAGGGAAGAATAGGTGTTGATCTGAGTTTTCTCTATTAACTCCATTGAGTCTCCTGTATGCCATAAGATACTATATTTTCCCCGGCTAAAAGGGTTTTAACCTTTAAATTAAGAATAAATAGCTGTTATATCTTGGCTAATAAATTCCAATCGTTGATTAAAACAGTACCGTTTTTCTTGCAGAAATGAGTGACTGATGAACGCATTCTTTGTCGTAACCTGATCAAATATATTTATACGATATATTGATATTCGGTCGATAATATTAATTATAGTTAATAATAAAAAATTGGCAATATCTTCAAAAAGTATTATGGCAGAAAATCAAGGTGGGAGCGGGTTTGGGAGATAGGGGAAATTTTAAATTTCTTGGGATGGGGCTTTGCGGCAGAAGGGACTTGGGGTTGGGGGAATTGAGGGGAGGAAGGGGAGGAATGGGAGGGAAAAAATGAAAGGCAGAAGATACGAGAAGAAGTAAATAGTATACGAAAATTGTTAATCCATGATTTGTATGGTAAAATGTTATTGCTAAAGTGGAAAAGTTTAGGACTATTTTTTAGTGACAAAATGTTCGGGATATATGGGTAGGAAGAGTTTATTCCGAATCGATGAGCGGATATCTAGTTATTCAAAATACCCGCCTGATTTGGGCCAAGGCCGCATCGTGCGGCCTTTTAATAAAAGCTTTAAAGTAGGAGCAAAACTGAAAAGGAGAAATATAACAATGAAAAATAAGAAAGTAATAAAGTTATTAGGGGCTCTATTCCTAATATTGGTTATAATTTCTGCACAGACAATGATTTTCGCACAAAGCGATGGAATTACAGTCCAAATTTATAAAAATACAAAAGGAATGATATATGGGTTTGTTGTCTCTGGAACATCTGGTTATGCGGAAAAAGGTTATGATATCATTGCTTCTGGTGTATCAGCAATTGTACTTAATACAATACAATCAATTGAGAAATTTACTAATGACAAAATTGATAGGGAAATTAAACAAGAGGGTCCATATATAAAGGTGATTATGCCTGAACTTAAAAACAACAAAGGAAGTAAAGAAGCTATTGTTCTATTAAAATCAATGGCACTTGGAATGGAAAGTATAAGTTCAACCTATGGAGTAGAATATGTCAAGGTTAAATATATAAGTAAGTAGAAAAGCTAAGGCGATCCATCCATGGGTGCAAAAATAATGGGAGATCGGCGGAGGGTACTACGGATATTACCGAGTTTGAGCTTGTGGGGCGCGACTTTTCGAAGATGAGTATTCGAAGAGGCAAACAAATTCACGGTGTTGATTTAAGAAGTTGATTCATGTTGTTGACGCGCCCACATGCGAAACGCTAAGTCGAAGTGTCACTAAGCCTCATCGACGTCTCAAACTCGCGGACGTTAATGCGCCAAGCGAAGCTTGGCGGTTCTGATAGATTAGGCCTTGCCTTTTGGCTGGGTAACCAACAAGGCGAAGCGTAGGTCGCAACTTGATAGGCCGTAGGGATAACCGCATATCCTCAACCAAAGGTAGTGGAAGAATGGTGGATTAAACCGGCGTGTCTACCGTAACGGCGAAATGCCATGCGTGCCCGCCATCCGGGCGGGCTGTTTGAAGTCATGTCTTTGGAGTGTTTTTTTATCAGAGAATTGTGATATACTATAGGTAAGGATAGAAAGGAAAGTAAGGAATGGGGGACATAACAATGGAAGTTTCTCGTATTACTTCAAAAGGCCAAATCACAATTCCGGTTGAAATTCGTAAAAAGCTAAATTTAAAGACTGGGGATAAGGTCATTTTTATCGAAGACGGAGATAAGATTATTTTTGCCAATTCTTCGATGATAGCGTTAAGGGAATTCCAGCAAGCCATGAAAGGCGAGGCTGAAAAAGCAGGGATATACACCGAAGAAGATCTCAACAAATTGGTAAAGGAAGTGAGAAAAGATTTGTGGGAGAAGAAATATGAGAATCATGATTGACACGAATGTTCTTCTCTCTGCCGTAGTTTTTCCGAATCCGAAAATGACAGGCTTAATTGAAAAAGTAACGACGGGACACAGTTTGGTTTTATGTTCCCATATTATTGAAGAAATACATGATGTTATTAATCGAAAGTTCCAAGATAAAAAAGATTTTTTGGAAAAATTCTTGTCGAAACTCACCTATGATTTTGTATATACGCCTACAGACATCAACCCCAAAAATTATCCTGAAATAAGAGATAAAGATGATCTGCCGATTTTGGTTTCAGCATTGACTGAGAGTGTTGATTTGATTATTACTGGCGACGAAGATTTTTTTGATATAAAGGCAGCCTCAGTTGAACTGCCAATAATCATGACACCAAGAAAATTCATGGAAGAATTTATGTAAGACCTCACCATCCCCGCCCGACGACGCTTGCATCTGGCTCGCTTAAAAATTTCAATATACTTAATAAGGGGGAAGATGAATGGATGGTCTAAAAAGTTTTGTAGTTAAGGTTTTAGTTATATTAATTGGAATGTTTGCGATAAGCTGTAATAATTGCTTAATGGCTAATTCAGATCAAGATCAAGATATAAATAAACTGATTGACTGTTTGGCTCTTACCTCTGATGTTAACAGCATGGAAGTGGATTTAACTTCAAATAATAAAGTAGATGGACAACCTAATGATTTAAAAATAAATATGCATATGAAAGTTGAAGATATTAAGGGTGATTTAAAAGCCATAGTCTCAGTTGATCAACCTGGTCTGTATCAGGAGTTCATTCTTAATATTGAAAATGAAAAAGCCTATCTTTACACGAAAGATACTTCCGGAGAATATTTGGTTCAGTCAGTGGCTCTTTCCCAACTGGGAGAAATTGAGTTAACAAAATCTTTTAAAGCTTATATTGAAATTATTAATACTAATCCGGATATTGTTAAAAAAGTGAGTGAGAATATATACCAATTGAACGTACCTAAAGAAAATGCGGCAGAATATTATTCTAAAATATCTGGCAAAACACTCGGATTCAGTTTTGAAACCTTAGTAATTGAATTTATTATAGGCAACGATGGTTACCTTCAAAATGTAAATTTAAAAGCAGATGTTGACTCCGTGAGTTTAGATATGAAAGCAAAATACTTTAATTATAACCAAGAATTTAATATAGTTCTTCCGGACGTTTACAATTAAGAATATTCACCCGCAATCGAACTTGGGATTACCAAGAGTAATATAGGTTACGTGGCAATCTATGAATTTAATGAGGGTTCCGGAAATACCCTGAATGATTTAACATTAAGCACAAAATTTTTGTAAAAGAAAGTGATTCATATTCTATGGGTCACTTTCTTTGTCCAAGTAATATTATCACTTTAAAAGCTGCAAATGGGAGGGAAAAAATGAAAGGCGGGGGATAGGAAAGGGGTAAAAATTTATTTGACTATCATGAAAAGAGCATCATTGCCTTCATTCGTAGGCGTTTGGATTAATATTTACGGGCACATAAAAAAGATTATCTACTAGAAAATCTTAAGCTAACCTACTGGGCTTTAGACGTTAGTAGTTTAGTTAGGGTTTACTGAAAAAGTCCAGCGTTATTAACTCACATCCAGTAAAAAAGCCGGACTGATTCGGAATTCCCAAAAAAGCACCTTGAAAATTTGAGACAAAAGAACCCGGAGCTTATGCTCCAAGTTCATCACCAAGAATTGGAGCACAATCACAGATTCACTGGTCTCCTTTAACTTGGCCATTATCCGGGCAAGGCCGTAACAACGCTTGCCCTCACCAAATTTACCTTCAATGGCGTTGCGAATCTTTTCATCAAGCAATTCCTGACGTCGTTGTCTTTTATCCGTTTGCTTTGAAGGTCTGCCAAGCTTAGGACCGCTTAAGCGAATGCCATGTTCTTGGCAGTATTGCCGATTGGCGCGGGTCCGGTAAATCATATCCGCAGCAATAACTTTGGGATAAAACCCAAACCTATGGTAATAAGCTTCAGCGTAATCTTTTAGTTCAACGCCTTCATGGTATGGATCCCAACTGAGTTTATCAACATACGCGAAACCTGCCACCAAACTAACTGAAATCTTGGCTCCAAACTCAGTATCCGCAGTAATTTTGCCACGAACGATAGGACGTACATGCGGTTGGCTGATACTAACAATCCGGTCATCAATTCGATGCGTTCTGGTATCGTACATTTCTTTCTGTTGTTGATACAGCTTTTTGATCACATCCAACTGAGTCTGTTGTCGAGCGGTTAATCCATTCGGGTTCTTCGCAAGTAACCAGTTGATGGTTTTCAAATCACGCTTCACATATCGTAATTGTTTGCCAATAGCCCGTCGAATAACAGTCGGTCTTGGCCTTTTCGATTTCGCCAAATTCAAATAGTCTTTCCGGGCTTTTCTTCGATACGTCCGAGGCTTGACCATTTGCTCCTTAAATGGTTCATAGAGCACATCAATCATAGCCTCCAGCTTTTCACGGGCTTCGTTGAGTAGCGAACCATCCGTCGGGTATCGAATGTCCGCCGGCGCACAGGTTGCATCTAAGATAAGTGTTCCCTGGTTTCCGCCACTTGTTGGCGGTTTATCATCCAGGTCTTTTGAACTGTTTGAGTCTTTTTGGCTTTTGACTTTGACACCACAAATCATTTCGTTGACTTCGTTCAATACCTTGGCAGAGAGCCTTTTTCGGAATTGGACCATTAATGATGGGTCAAACGGAGCTTTGATTTGAAATTCGGGCAATCCGATGAAGTATTGCAGATAAGGGTTCTCCCGTATTTGTACCACTGTCTCTTCGTCGGAATAGCCACAACGTTCTTTGATAATCAAAGCGCCTAATGCCATACGGACAGGTTTGGCTGGAGCTCCCATCCTTCGGCTGCAGAATCTTGCCGCATATTTGGCCTCTAGGATGTCCCATGGTATGAGTTGGGCTAATACTACCCAACGGTTCTTAGGGTCTAGATGACCGCTAAACGGCAAATGGAAGTTTTCAAAACGTATTTGTTCTTCAGTTTTTTGATACATAGTCGGCTCCAAATGCAAGGTTTTTAAAGGTTTATTCGCATTTTCCGTGCATTTATCCTGCCGATTTTAGCTCGATTTTTCAGTATTGATGATTATTTGAGGGGTTTTTAAGTAGCCCCTAGTTAACTTCAAGTAGGACAGAAAGTCAATTTAATTATCATCAAAGATACATGGGGCGACGGCATGTTCACTAAGTTATTCATGCCGATATTACAAAGGTATCATAAATGTGGGGTCGAAGGAACGCCGTATAATTGATACCTTGGAACCAGTTTTAAATCAGCATAAGTTGGTAGTTGATAAAGGTGTAATTAAGGCTGATTTGGCGATGGTGGATAATAATATTCAGTATTCATTGATATATCAATTAACGCACATTACAAGGGAAAAGCAATGCTTGAAGCATGATGACTGGCTGGATTCATTAGCAATGGCAGTAGGTCATTTCAAGAATTCCTTGCAATGGGATGAAAAGAAAGCATTAGAATCATATAAGCAGAAAGTTACTGCTGAATGGATTAAGGAAGCTTTAGGTTGTTCAAGGAAAGGCAGGCCAAAGTTCTTTAAGGCTTAAGAAAACGATATTCTACTTTTTCATAATGAAAATTAATGATGTTATTTTTGTCTTTTTCCAAAGACATCTTAAATTTATGTTCAAGGCGCTCGCAAAACCTAGAACTACTAGTTAAAATATAATAGCCTTCAAAGGGTAATTGATCCGTGTGAAAAGATAAAGTAACTTTAATCCAATCTTCGGGGGAATAATATCTGCCATGCCCTTTTGAATGGGATGTATCCATACTGGGTTCAGATAATTTAACTACTGTTTCCTTTTTAATTGGTTGGAATATAATATTAACGTCCTTCGCTAACCCAAACCCCGTATTTTCAAAACAAAGTGTAAAATCTTTATTTGGATTTGAAAGATATACATTAGCTAATGATCTAACAGAAATTATTTCCCAATCGGGTGCAACAGACTCACGTCTTGCAATATCAGCCTGCTTCTGCATATCCCTTGCCTGCATAATCGTTATTACAGCCAAGATTCCAGCAGTAATTTGTGCAATACCGGCAATACCTTGCCACAATGGTGATGATAATCCTGTTACAAATTGCTTCCAAAAGCAAATTAATAATAAAGCCATTATAATAACAGGTATTATCCATAAAATTACTAGTAACCTTTTAGGCAAAAAGAAGCCCCCTTATTCTTCTAATACGGCAGCAACTTTGTTTCCAGGATTCATTAATTTTCTTTAAAGCATAACCATTGTCTTTAAAGGCATCCAACAAAATTTCCAATATTTTATCCAAATTACTAGCGGTTTTCAGGATTTCTGGGTTGATATTAGAAAATCCAAAAGATTATCAAGTGTTGTTAATGCAAATTCTTCATCACCTGCACTTAGCATATTATATATACAAACTGCATCACTAAGAATTTTACCTTCCAGGTTTTTTTGCGAACTGAAAAATAATGATTGATGTACATTCAAACTGCCCAAAGCATGATGAATTTTTCTTTCAAGACTTGAAGATGTTATATCTAATAAAGCCTTTGTTTTTCAAGTTCTTTCATAAATTCTTCTTTAAGCTGCGACTTTTGAAGCCGCAGTAAACGTTTCTGCCGGTTATGTAAGATAATAGGCCATAAAAAGCCTATTTATCCTAGTATACCAAGAAATAGTTGCATGACACCAATAAGTCTGCCCCAAGCATTGTTGTAGAATGTTTCAGCACTATTTAAGATTTCAAGATTAATATCAGCCATGTTTTACCCCTTACTTTCTTCTCCCCAAATATTTAGTATATTTTTAAAAGTATCAATAGCTTCTGAATATTTTTCAGTATCATTATGTTTGATTAATGTTGGCACAAACAGTTGTAAAGTCGTTATTATGTCTTTTAAAGCTTTGGGACATATATCCCCGGGATTCATTGAAATAATCTTAGATCTTAATAAATAATTTAAAGCATGATCAGTCAATCTTTCATCACCAGCATTCAAGTAACTACTAATTGCGTTTATTGTCATGATAAATGAAACATCATAAGCTTCTGCTTTATTCCAAAGCTGGGCAAGTCCATATTGTGAATCCCCAAGGGTATGCCAGGTTCTTTTATTTAATGTATCTGCTTTTTCAGTATAACGGGTTTCAGCTTCTTCAAGTTTTTCTTCTAATGTTTTTAAATATTTGTTGAATTTATCTTCAATTGCTTTTTCACGCATTTTAAATGAATGATTTTGGTACACATACATCAATATAGGCCAAATGACACCAACTATAGCCAAAACACCTAGTAATATGCCACCAGCAGTCATGAACATACCCCAGGCGTTATTATAGAAGTCTACGACTTGTTGAAATTCAAAGTTAGGTGTTGGTGAAAGTATCTGTTGTGGTGGTGCTTGAATAGGTTGGGTGGGAATATTAGCATCCATGATATTATTCATCCTTTCGTATCCATACGGTTTCTAAAAAGGAATTCATTTTCAATGACATTTTCTATTAATTCCTCCACTGAACCAGAGGCAGCTTCTTAAATTCCCTGACCAGATAGTTTTTTAACTCTTATTCTTCAACCGCTTCATCTTTGCCTTAAAAATAATAGCGTCTAAAACCCCTTTAATAATGTTTTTATCTTCTTCTTCCAACAGATTTGCTTCCTCAAAATAATCTAATAGTACATTGTCCTTGTTTGGATTAACAAAGGCCAAATTATCTTCAATGACAAGAAAATCAATGGAGACTCCAAAAAACTCGGCCATTTTTCGTAAGATTTCCGCCGATGGTTGCGATATTCCCCGCTCATAACGACTGATGTGTTTTTCGTGAACTCCAGCAATTACTCCCAAATCGGCTTGCGATACGTTCTTTTCTTGCCGTAATTTTTTAATTTTTTCTCCAATGCTCATAGCGATATCCTTTTCTGTTAAAATTATCTTGACAGCATTAAGCAATAATGTTACCATAAGTAACATAAAGGATTACTTAATTGCAACTCATGATATTTTTAGAAGCTAAGTTTTAAACGATAATTAGTATTATTTTACCACAAAACCCCTTTCTCCTCAACGCGGGAAAGATTGATTACATTTCAAAAGTTTAGAATCCATGGCTAGCAACGACCATTTCGGTTTCAACTGATATTCAATATGGTTTAGGTGATTTTATTCAGCTAATACCAAACCCGAAAATCTTTTAATATCGGTTTCAACCGATAAGCATTATCACAGCCATGGGTTTCTAACCCGTGGATTGAGTACGGAGCATTGGAAGTCGGTAAGCGAGCTTAACCTAGGTCAAAGAAAAACCATTGTCTGAACCAGGATTAGTCAAGATTTTTCAGATTAAACAGATTAAAACCCTTTATTAGTATCAAATAGGCCCTAACGGCATACCGTCACCACTCTTGCCTCATGCCTTGCGCCTATTCCAAGGAGGTCCCATGTCAACCCGACCCCACCGCCTAACCGTCAGCTCCATCTGGAACAATAACAAACGAGTCCCCATGATCCGCCTCACCGGCAACTGGTTAGCGGAAAACGGATTTCAAATCGGCCGGAAAATCATCGCCCGTATAACATCAGGCAGGTTGGTGGTGGAGGTGGATGGGGAGGAATCAGAATAACCGAATGGTTTTAGCTCCATTCACATGGTTTACCCCCTAAAAAAGCAGGAAGCCTCCCTCTGCTGTCGAATCAATACTTAACAGTGGAGAGAGGTATTTTTATGGA
>JAAYEK010000025.1 GCA_012728785.1 Bacillota bacterium
AAGACGAGACCGAAGTCCGGTTGGCTTTGTCAA
Organism: Bacillota bacterium; assembly: GCA_012728785.1. Taxonomy (GTDB): domain Bacteria; phylum Bacillota; class UBA4882; order UBA8346; family UBA8346; genus JAAYHS01. The sequence continues at coordinate 34 of JAAYEK010000025.1, forward strand.
AAGACGCCTTAAAAACCAATTTAACCCCAACCCGGTCGGAGATATCCTTCAATTCCCCAGCCATCATCATCACATGCTCTTCCGACTCAATCACGCAAGGCCCCGCAATCAACAACAACTTCTCCCCGAATAACTCGTTTATGAAATAACCCATCAAGAAATCCTCCCATAATTTGGCTATTGGCTATTGGCTACTGGCTGCTGGCTACTGGCTATTGGCTTTTTTTAGACAAATGGTTTTAGGCTCGGGTGTAATGAACTTTAGGCAAAGAGCCAACAGCTAAAAGCTAACAGCTAAAAGCTAACAGCTAATAAAGCCCTTACTCGTTCCAAATCAGCCGGAGTATCAACCCCCACCGAATCCTGCTCAACCTCTACCACCCTAATCCGGTACCCATTGGCCAAAACCCGCAACTGCTCCAAGGACTCGGCCAACTCCAAGCTCGACTGGGGCAAATCTAGATACTTCAAGAGAAAATCCTTCCGGTATCCGTATAACCCAATATGCTTCCAATAAACCAGTCCTTCCGATTTACGGGGATAAGGAATCGGTGCTCTTGAAAAATACAAAGCATCCCCGTTTTCAGCAGTAACTACTTTAACTACCGACGCTTCATTGATCTGTTTCGGATCGGTTAAACGGACCTTCGCCGTAGACATCGGTAAATCCTTATTCTCCAAGAGCGGTTTGATTATGGAATCAATAACCTCACCCCTGATCAACGGCTCGTCCCCTTGAATATTGATTACTAATTCCGTCTGATAACCCCGGGCCACTTCTGCTAAACGGTCGGTGCCGGTAGGGTGTTCGGCAGACGTCAGCTCCGCCTTGCCGCCAAAACCGGTTACTACATCGCAAATTCTTTGATCATCGGTAGCCACTACCAATTCGTCGATTAAAGTTGCGGTTTTAGCAGCCTCATAAACCCATTGAATCATCGGTTTGGACCCAATCATTAACAAAGGTTTTCCGGGAAGCCTGGTTGATTGATAACGGGCCGGTATTACTCCTAAGACATTCATAGATTCGCTTCTACCTTTCTTTATAACCTATCCATAATTTCAGAGGTAACCTCCTGGTCATCCACCTGATATTCAAGGCTCAATATTAAACAATTCAAACCCATTTGTTCAAATTGTTCCCGATAAACCTCTAATTTAACTCCATCCTTGCCGGTTACAATCAGGTCCTCAAATCCCCATTCTTTTAAGGTCACAATTAAATTAGCAACCTCTTCAGGTTTCCAAGGGTAATGATCGGGATAAGCCTTGAAATACCCCACTTCAGCTCCTAAAGATTCTAGGGAAACCAAAAACTGCACCGGGTTTCCAATCCCGGTGATCGCCGCCACTTTTTTCCCCGAAAGATATCGGGAAGCAGCAATCGGAGGAACATTTTGCCCCCATTGGCCTAAAGACCACAGTTGGGAATGTTCCTCTTTGACTATGCCAATGGGTAGGGTTTTATACTTACCTAGATACTCCCTAATACCATCAATCTCCTCCGGAGCTAGTCTGGCGGTCCTGGTCAGCAAAATCAGATCAGCCCGCTTTAATCCGGCCAATGGTTCCCTTAATGTCCCCCTAGGAATCAAGTGGCCATTCCCAAAAGGGTTAGTGGCATCCAACAGAAGAATATCCAAATCTCTTTTTAGTTTTAAGTATTGAAACCCATCGTCCATTACAAACAGATCAATCTCCGGGTAAATGGCTAACGCTTTTAGCGCCGCTTGGTAGCGATCCCGGCCTACCGCAACCACCGTCTCCGGGAGCAAGCCCGCTAATAAATAAGGTTCGTCCCCGGTAAGTTCCGGAGTTAGCTTGGCCAATTCGGAGCTGGTAAAGATCAGCCCCTTTTTTTGGGAGGTAGACCGATAGCCTCTAGTTAAAATAGCCGGATTTAAGCCTTCCTCTTTTAATAAAGCGACCAACCAAACTACCGTCGGTGTTTTCCCAGTCCCTCCGGCCACTAGATTACCGATACTAATAACCGGAACCGGCAATTGTTTCACCTTAATCAAACTGCGCTGCAGATTTACTAAAACCAAATAGATTATCTCCAAAATGTTTAACAGCGCTAAAACCAACCCTGAGAAAAAACTTTTTTCTTTCTTGGAAATCACTCTCATCAGGTAAGATTCCAAATTAGTAAGTTTCAAAGGTCCCTCCTTAGGAGCGCTCCGATGGCGTCGGTAATTTTACTCATCGAATCAGTTTCACTAAATTTCTTTTCCTCAAAAGACCCGTCCCGGCCATCCATTACATTGGATACCATAATTGAGGAAAGTTTCGCTCCAAGCTCTCCCATGTGGTTGGCTTCATCCGCCGCAGCCATGATTAACAAGTCAACCTGTTCAAAGATGGCCTTGAGAAAACCGGGGGCCAAACCATGAACCAGCTCCAGCCGATAATTGACCCGGCCATTGATTAAAACCACTTTAGCCCCGATTCGCTTAGAAAACCGGATTAGCCTCGGATAAAAGCAATCCTCAATCATTACAAACAAGCAAGGTTTGATCCGGTTAATATTCTTCAGGGAGCAAAATTCAATCGGGTAGGGCATGACAACCACTTGAAGTTCCGAATCAAACCAGGGGACGGCTCTGGAAAGACTGCTCCCGCTATAAGTCAGGATCCATTGATAACCGGAAAAGGCTCTCACCCATTCTTTGATGATAATCCCGGCTACAATTTGTTGTCGCTTCGAAGCCGCATGAATCCAAATTACCGGTTTGGATATCCCGGTGATCTTTTTACAAGTCGGTCTTGCCTTTTCAACCAAAGCCCGAAATAAGATAACCGGCGCTAAGGCCAGCGCCGCCATGATCAAAAAAATGTTGTAAAATATATAGATTACCGATAGAGACCCTACTTTTCGCTGAGCCACTGTTTTAAAACCTCTTCCCCGCGCCGGTTGGCTTCGTGAATGGCAGTTTGGAGCCTTTCTTTTTCGATTTCGAGACGTTCATCAGTTAACTTTTCCGTAATAAATAATGGTTCTCCAAAGTAAGCCACACATTTTGAAAAAGGTTTAGGGACCACATATTGGTCCCAGCTTTTGGCCGAAACCCACTTACGGTCAAAAACAAATGCCAAAGGAATTAACGGCGCTCCACTTTTTTGAGCCAAAAAAACACCGCCCGGCTCAATATGATACAGAGGGCCTCTCGGTCCATCCGGGGTTAATACCACTCCCTTGCCTTGTTTAATTACCCTTAATAAACCCCGCAAGCCACTGACCGCTCCCTTATAACTGGAACCCCGGATAATCTTCCACCCGAACCGGCGCATGATATTACTTGAATAATCACCGTCCCGGTGCATGCTGGAAAGAATATAAAAACCACAATCCTTAAAAAAGTAATAACCTACCAATTGCTGTCCGTGCCAAGTATTAATGATAAAACCGGTTTTACCCAGATATTGATCTAGTTTTTCCCGGCCGATCACCCGGTACTGTAAAGTTTTACATAACCCGGTTACCAAAGGAGGGGTCACTGCCGGTATTAGTTTCGCTTCAATCTTCCGCCGGAATTTTTTCAATTTACTGTTACTCTTTTTTTTCACTGGGATCCCCTAAACTTTTTTTAGACAATTTCTCTCTTATTTTAACATAATCAATAGGGGTTGTTAAGCAGTTTTCCCCGGTAAGCTTTGGTATAAATGATTAAATCCCTTTTTTCCCCGGCTTGTTGATTACGCCATACTCCAACCCCCCCTACTCCACAATCATCAACCTCATTTCAGCACTTCTACCCTGATCATCCTGGCAGATCAAACGGTGATCGCCGGGTACCGGGTGATAGAAGATTTTTTCACCCGGTGCAACCGTCCCCAATAATTGACCGTCCATAAACCAATATAACTTATGAACATCATTAGCGGCAGCCGCCTCAAGACAGATTTTTTGAAATTCGGGGGCGATCCCTTCCCGTAATTGATAGACATAGCTTTCCGAAGGAGAACGGATAATCGGCGCTTGTCCCGGCTGGAGCAGTTGCCAATCCGGGATTAACCGCGGGATCCGTTCCACCGGATAACCGTTGGCCTCCCGCCAAGCCCCTATCCGGGGCGGCCATTTAAGATAAGTTTTCTCAACCGCAGTCCCTTTCAAAGAATGATAATGAGGAGGCAAGCGGTAACCGGTCCGGGGGTCAACCAAATAGGCCTGATGAAACCGGCATTCTCGGTCCGGAGAACAATCAGTCAGATAGGATTCGGTCACAATATTTTCACAATACTGCCCCGGCTTTTCGCCGCTGACCGCACAGACCGGCCTGGTATCAACCGTCGCTGGAGTCGCAAACCAACCCGGTTCTCCGGAATCAACCTTATTGAAAAGGTCAAATAAAAGTGGGGCCGCCACCTCGGCGCCGACCAATCCCGGCCGCCCTTCACCGGAAAAATTTCCGATCCAAACTCCAATGGAATAACGGGGATTATAACCAATACTCCAAGCATCCCGGTAACCGTAAGAAGTCCCGGTTTTCCAAGCTATTTTAGGTAAAGAAGTAAACTCCCAACAAGTAGGTAGATCAGGCCGGCGAATTTCCGATAAGATTTCAGTAACCAAATAAGCCGCCCCCGGACTAAATAACCGGATCGGAAGGTTTTCCGCCTGTTCCTTGCTTAACTTGGGGGATTGAAAGACACCACCATTGGCCAAAGCCGAATATAAAGCAGTCAGTTCGATTAAGGTTGTTTCGCACCCACCTAAGGCAATGGTCAATCCATAATGGTCGTCCTCAGCCACAGTCGAAAGATTGATCCGGCGCAGCATCGGGTAAAGACCATTCTCCTGCCCCAGCATTAACAGGACATTGATAGCGGGGACATTCAGCGAACGCCCCAAAGCTTCTCTAGCTGAGACGGCCCCGTTAAACTGCTTATCAAAATTCTCTGGAGCGTATCCCCCGCTAAAATCAATAGGGACATCTTCCAAATAATGTTGGGGAGTGATCACTCCATTTTCAAAGCCCAACCCATAAACAAAAGGTTTCAAGGCAGAACCTGGTGACCGAGGGGCCCGATATCCGTTGACTTGGCCTTGGGCTGTTTTATTAAAAAAATCCCCCGACCCAACTGCCGCTAACAACTCCTTACTTTTATTATCGATAATCACCACTGCGCCATTGGTTATTCCTTGAACGGCCAGGCCTTTAAGGTAATCTCTGAGCAACGTCTCCGCCAATTGTTGATTTCTCAACTTTAAGGTAGTAAAAATCCGTGGTTGGCCGGGATATTTAGTTATCATTTCCCAGCAAAACTGAGGCGCTAAAAACGGAAGTTCCTGCCTGGCCCCGGGAATCGCCTCCGCTAGGGCTTCCTCATATTCCCGCTTGGAAATGATTCCTTTTTGATAGACGATATTCAAAACTTTGTCCCTAGCCTGGCGAGCCCGTTCCGGATGAACATCCGGCCGCAGCCAGGTAGGGGAATTAGGCAAAGCCGCCAACAATGCCGCTTCACCATAGCTCAACCGGGTCGGCTCCTTGCCGAAATATAACCAGGAAGCAGCCGCCACTCCTTCGATGTTTCCGCCATAAGGCGCGATATTAAAATAAATCTCCAATAAACGCCGTTTGCTATACCGTTGTTCCAATTGGACCGCCCGTCCAACTTCGATCACTTTATGAAACCAAGTCCGGGATTTTGGTTCCATCATCCGGGCAATCTGCATAGTAATAGTGGACCCGCCCGACACGATCCGCCCGGACTTCTTATTCTGACGATAGGCGCGGATAATCGCCAACGGGTTGAACCCCTGATGCCAGTAAAAAGATTGATCCTCGTAAGCGATTAAAAACTTCCTTAACACCGGCGAAATTTGGTCGTAGGAAGTCCTGATCCGCCAACTGTCGTCAGCAGCCGTGAAGGCCCGTAATAATTGTCCGTCCCTGTCAAATACCAAAGTGGAAGAAGGACGGAACAATCCGCTTTTGGGGATGGGTATCAAAAATGCCAATATCTTTAGGCAAAAAAAGGATAGGAGCAGCCAAGCCCCTATCCTTTGCCATTTTCTTTCGAGAGGCCGGAGGTATTGGGACCGGCTTCGGATCCATGCCCAAACTTTGGTGACTCGCAATAACATCCCTAATCTCTCCCGATGATAATCTGACCGCTGGAAGCAATACTGCTTAGTTCCGGTTGATACATACATTCCGCTTTAATCGGAGGCAGGACAAACTCACCGCAAGTAACCGCCCGGAGCGCATAGTAAAATCGATAAACTCCGGCCTCTTCAAAACTGAAGAAGAGGACCATCCGGTCATCCCGAATATCCATATAATCCGGTTTGGAGGAACGTTCACTTAACCAGGCGAAATTACTGTTATTAGCCAAACGGGGATTGTCAATCTCCAATCCTCCCGGCAACATGTCGACAATAGCAATGTTCTCTAAATTATCCTGTTTGGTGGTGATGGTCAACTCGGCGATGATCAAATCCCCTTGACGTATTTGAGAGGTATTTAGTTGTTGGCCGTGACGATCCTTGTAAACTCTCCGAACCGCTAGTCCATTATCATATTCTGCTATATCGGCCTCGGCTTGAATGCCGCTGGACTTCATGAAGTAATAACATTCGCCTTTGCCCTTTATTTTCACTACCACTTTACCCTTACCCAAACGGTCATCCTTCAAGGTAAGCATTTCCGCATTGCTAAAGGTGGCAATCCGGGTATTATCGACTAAGACTTCACCCTGATAATTATCTTCACTCTTTTTGGTTAATACTTTACCCAAGGCCATTAAGGCAAAGGCGTTTTCCTGGGTAGTACCCCAATACCCTATTTCAGCCCCTTTGGATAACCGTTCGATCAATTTGAACACCGTCGGATGACCGGGGTCGATATCAGCTAAGGCGCTTAAGATAATTGAGTCCGAACGGACTGCTGAGTTATAATTACGCCCGCTCTCCCGGACAACGCCCGAAGGAGTAAAGGTCTCCGGCAACAGTTCCTTAGCGGTTCTCCGATCACCGGCATAATAATACGCCGCAGCCAGCTGCGCTTGGGAGTAGCCGGAGAGGTTGCCCAGGTAAAGATTTTTCAAGTAAGCCATGGAACTTAATTGGGGTTTACCGGCCAAACTCAATACATATAAAGCATAAACATTAATTTGAAGGCTGTGTTCGGAACGGCCCGTATTTTTGCTCACCGTCTCCAAATGTTGAATCATCCGGTTATAAATCCGATCCGAGACCACATACCCGGCTTTTCTGGCTTCAACCAGGAAATGGGCAACATAAACCGAACTCCAGGAATTGCTATAAGTACCGCCGGGCCAATAAGCGAAGCTGCCGTCACGGAGCTGCATCGCCTCAAGTTTTTCGATTCCTTGAGTCATAAAGTAATTGGCGTTACCCCCCTTAAAGGTTTCACTATCGCAAGCCTCGGCCAGAGTATCGAAGTATAGCAGCGGAAAAAGCTTGGAAGTAGTTTGTTCGGCGCACCCATGGGGGTAACCCAACAGATATTGCAGACTACCGGCGAATTTTAATGCCGGAACCGGCGCTAAAATCAATTGATAAGAAGCGGTTCCCGGCAGCCAATCGGCTTTTGGCTCCAAGTTCAAGGGCTGATCGGCTTTTACCGATCCCGAAACCAAGGCATGGGTCAGCGGCGCCGGAGGCCGGAGCGACAGTTCCTCCTTGTACTTACAAACCTGCTTGTTACCGGATACTTGTAAATCAAAGGTCAACTTACCGATGTTATTCTCAGCTTTTAGGTTAAAGAAAACCTGTTTTTCTTCCTGGTCTTCCAAATTCACCCTTTGCTGCCGATCGCCACTAATCTTCACCGGACCGTCCCCTTGAAGTGAAATCGTAAATTTTCCCGCTTTCCCGGTGGTATTAAACACTCCAACCGGTACTGTGAATTGATCCCGGGACGCTACAAACCGTGGAAAGGTAGGTGTCAATACAATCGGGTCCCGGACCAAGACTTTTTGTTGGGCCGATCCAAAATTATTACCGGCCATGGCAACCGCCATCAATCTCAAAGTCCCGTTAAACTGTGGAATATCCATTTTCACCTTGGTTTCGCCGTTCCGATCTAACTCCACCAAACCCGACCACAGGGAAACCGGTTTTACCCTTTGTACCGCCACCGGATTCAGGTTTTGTCTCCGAATCGCTTCATCCTCGTCACCACCGGGGGTAGTCCGGGTTTGGGACGATTCCACCTCCGGCAGAATCATACCATATAGATCGTAACTCTCCATACTCAAACTACGTTTCCCATAAAAGAAGCTGTTAGGATTGGGCGTTTCATAATTGGTCAACTGACAAATACCCTCATCCACCGCTGCTAGAGTCAAGAATGTTTTTTCGGATGCCCCTTTAACCTTAACCCCCACTTCAACCTGGCGTTCCGGCCTTAATTCGGAAGGAACCGTCAAATCAATCTTCATCCGGTGTTTAGAAGAATCCACATATAAGGGGACTGTCCCAAAAGCCCGGACCGGGGCCCGTTTTTCTAATGAATTGATTGAGCGGATTAAATGCACTGAAACATATACGTTAGGTTGATACTCCTCTTTAATCGGAATTGTAACCACACCGGTGTTTTGTTTCAAGTCAATGACCCGGTATTCGTAAATTTTTTCCCGTTCCACCGTTACCAAAGCTTTCCCGGAGAAGGGCGCCTTGATCTGGATCTTGGCCTGGCCACCGGCCCGGTATTCTTGATGTTCGGTTTCTAGTTGAATCTTATCCGGGTTCTCCATAGCCCAGGGTGAATAACCCCAACCCGAAGCGTAGAAGCTGAGCGATGACTGGGAATTACTATCGGCATCTTGAATCACGATCACGTGCCGGCCGTATTCCTCCGGTGTAAACTCGAAGGACTGCTCTCCTTGGGCTGCTTTAAGCTTGCCTTTATAGACCGAATCGGTCTCTTGCTCGGATACATATTCATATTTTCCATCCGCATTCCGGCGATAAATGGAATTCCAGCTAATCCGGAAGACTTCGACGTTTAACTCGGCTTTCTCTAAGGGCTGCCCCTCTTGATTTAGAACTACATATTTAACCGAGTAGGGTTGGTTTAAATTGCAGTAATTGTCGCCGGTGGCGGATTTGACTCCAATATACCGGTCATAGCAATGTAAATCGGCTACCTGATAACTACTGACCGCCCGGCCGCCATCCTCAATGACGGTGGCGTGAAAGATGGATCTCAATTTACCCGGAGGTGTCAACCCTTCCGGATAGGTATAAGTAAATGTGGCTAAACCATCATTATCCAGCTTGCTTTCACCCAGTTCCTGCTCTTGGACACTGAAAGAGCGCTCCGAATCGCCAAAGTTAAACGAATCGTAACCTTGAGGACTGAACGAAACCGGCTCCAGTTTTACTTTTAATTCTACCCGACGGCCGGCGGCCGGCGGCCCAAATAAATTCATCCCCTCCACTTTCACCGTGGCGGTCTCCCCATCAGAATATGATTGCCGGTCTAATTTGGTAGTGACCTTAATCCGTTCCGGCATAAAATCCTCAACACTAAAACCGGCCGAGCCGATTACCGCTTCGGCCACTTTGAGCCGGACTTGATACTTTCCGGTTTGAGCATACTCGGGGATATTTAGGCTGAACTCGCAAGCGCCCCGATTACCGGTGCTACTTTTCAGCTCTTTAAAAATCTGCCCGTCCGGCTGCCGGATCTCAACCTTCACTGGAAATTCGGGAGGCAGCGAGGCGTTGGGACCCCGAATGATGGTTACCAGATTGCCCTTATCACCGGGGCGGAAAATATCCCGGTCAAAGTAGAGAAAAGCTTCGTAACCTTCAACTAGATGGCGGCGTCCCCGGACATCAAAATCGGTAGTGGCGATCTGGCCACTCCGCAAATGGACAAAGGAAAAATCTTCATCCAGTTCGGCTAGGATAAGAAAGGATTCGAAGTCGTCCGCAGTTTGTTTGATATTCTTGAAGCGGGCGATTCCTTGACTATCAGTCTCTTCACTGGCTAACAGTTGATTGTTCCGACTGATCAGGCTCACCTTCGCCTTGTTCTTCGGCTCTAGCGACTCTAAGGAATTAACCCAAACCACCAATTCATCATCGCCCATTTTGCCGATGATCCCTAGGTCGGTGATGATTACATATTTATAATCGCGCCGCCAATAATGTTCATCATCATGAGCGACCACTTGAAAAATACCTCGAAAGTTCTTCAAATACTGGCCCAGATTGATCGGAGTGGTCACCAATTCATTCTTATTTTGGTTGAGCTTAATCACACTTGACTTGACTACCTTGCCCACGTGTCTGATCTCACTACCGTAAGCATAATAGTTCCCATTGATCGTATTGAGATAGGGCACAATATTGTTGGCATAGATTTGGCTGATTTCGATATTGACCTGACTAATGTTAACTGTCTCCAACCCTAAGTTCAATTGGCCTTTGCTCGAAAGGTAACGCCCCGGCGAATTAAACTTCAGACTGGGTTCCAAATCGATGAAGACCATCCCTACCGCATACTCTCGCTCCAAGGGGAGTCCGTTCAAGGAGGGCGCTCCTTTAGTAAGCCTTAGATTTACACTTTCCCCTGATTTAAACCGGTCGCTTTTAACGATTATGTATTCGCCATTGACTTCGGTCTGAAACGGAACTTCCGGTTTGAGCCGGATGAAGTTGGCAAACATTTTAGCGTCCACCGGTTCCGAACAACGGACCGAGATCCAACACCTGGTATTGTCGGTTTTGGGGACGGCTTCGATAACGCTTAAAGCCTTCTTGGCTCCCAGCACGGCAGTATGTTCGTAACCTGCCGCTAAACCGATATTACCCCCAATACAACGAAAACCCTTGGGTAGATTCATCTCAAGCTTCCGCTCGTTATCTTCAGGATAGAGCGGTTCGCTGGTGACGGTGAAAGTATCGCTATTTGTCGCTGGAGTGATATTGTACTTAATGTCCTTGCTCCAGCCTTGAAAACGGATTTTTAAAGCCTTCTCCAATTCTACCGGATCGACCGGATAATTAAAGTTCAATCTGGCCTGTAACTGCAAGCCTTTTTGTTGTTCTCCCGGATAAATAAAACTGAGACTAGCGGTATTTACTTTAAACCGCTGGGTGTTAAAGTTGACGGTTTGCCGGTTTGCCAAATATTTTTCCTTAACCTTCACCAAATCCGGCGTGACTTCAGCTGTATAATTAGTGGATGGTTGAAAGGGTATTTCCGGTAAGAACTTTAATTCCCGCCGGGAGATCCACCGGAAACGCCCCGGGACCCTGGGGGTGAATTTGATCAATTCGTCGCTGGTGGTAGTCCCCACATCCTCATTACCAATGACATCGGCGGAGAAGGCAAAACTTAAATTTGACTTAACCCCGATTTCTCCGGCAGGATTCATTGATGTCAATTTGATTCCCCGGTCAAAAATAGTGGAAACTCCCATGATCAAAAAAACGGCCAGGATTAATCCTCCCAAAGCCACACTTAAGAGTTTTTTATCTTGCATAATCTTGTTGACAAAAGGTTTGAAACTATTAAAATCCATCACTAACCCCTCCTGATGATCCATTCAATTGCCATCCTGAACCTAATGTAGCATCATTAAATCGGCAAATTCCTAAAAACAAACAAAAATACTTATTATGGAAAGAAATTCGGCATAAATTAAAATATCCCTGCATTAAGAATCTAAAAAAGAACCGTTTTTGACGGTTCTTTAATAAATTGACTATCTTATTTAAAAATCATCCCATATTTTGAGACTTTAAGGCTCTGACAAAATTATAAAACATAAATTTGGGGGAGAGTTTCTTTTCGGAGTCGGCTTCTTTATCATCGGTCAAAAGCGTTTTACCGTAATATTCCATGATCTCTCTCCGCCGGATAATCCCGATAAAAATATCGTTATCATCAACCACCGGCACGAAGTTCTGCACAATCGCCAGAGACAATAAATCTTCGATTTCGGCGTCAATCCGGACCGGATTGTTAGTAATTCTTCGCGGTACCTCACTTAAATAAATTTTGGCAGTGTCTTTAAAGGTCAACCCCGGAGTATTCTTCATTTTCCAAAGCAAGTCGCCCTCGGTTAAAGTACCGGCATATTTACCTTGATCATCGATTAACGGAATGGCGGTGTAACGGTGATACTCCATCTTTTCCAGCGCCTGCCTAATCGTACACTTCACGGGAAGATAGACAACCTCTTTCTTGGGAAGTAGAAAAAATGCGATATTCAATAAAGTTGGCCCCTTCCTAGCTATTATAATGTTTAAACGGTTGTGGTTAACAGTTATACGAAGAACACGGATAGCTTATTTTATCAATAAATTATGATAATGGTGATTCTCGTTTAACTGATTTGGAAGAATTTTGTTTGGTAATGGATTAATTTTAGCTCCGTTTAAAAAAACCTTTATTAAAAGTCATCCTGGTAAGAGCCATAAAAGATTGTTTTAGATCCCCCTTTTTTAATATTTCATACCAACCAGTTCTATTTTATCACGAACATACGTTTGTATCAATTGAAACTTCGTTTCCAAAAATAAGTTAGGCCAGTAACTAACATTAAACCCATCCTTTTCGTTTTCTCACCCATTTCCATTTGGTAAAGCTGTTGGGCCTTAAGGCCAAAAACCCGCTGGAACTGTTGGAAGGCTTGCAGAGCCGCTTATCTGTAAACCATCACTGAGTATCTGAAAAATGATTCCTTTATTCCTAACGCGCCTAAGGGTGAAGAGTTCCAATTCATGGCTTGTCAAACTATTTGTGAAGTCTTGGAAAAGTTCGGCATTGACAAAACCAGGCCGATTGTGACCCAGATCTCCAGGTTCGATTATTGTTCCTCCCTCCCAACAGCGATCTGGAGATCAACGTTTTACAGCGGGCTTCATCGGTGGTAATGCAAAAATCCCTGATGGAAGGTTTCGGGCTGACCGTAGCCGAGGCTCTGTGGAAAGGAAAGCCGGTCATCGCTTCTGCCGTCGGAGGGATACTGCTCCAAATCACCCATAAGTATTCGGGGATTCTGACCCGTTCCATCGACGGAACCGCTCATTATTTGAAACAGTTATTGAACGAGCCGGAGTATGCCAAAAGCTTGGGCGCCAACGGCAAGGAAAACATTCGGAACAACTTCCAACCACCCGGCATATCCGTGAATATTTGCTACTCTTTCTTTCTCTTTATTATGAGGGAGAAGTCGTAAGGTTATAGGTAAGAAGAAAACCGGAAGCGATTCCGGTTTTTTGTTTCCAGGCCTTTTTGATAAACTTTGTTATCTTGTAAATATTATGTTAAAGTATTACTGTTATCTAAGGAAGACCCGGACTTAAGATCCCTTCCCTCTTAGTTGATTTTTCTATTGGAAAAGTTTGGGACTAAGTGATAATGGAATACACTATAAATTAGCTATTAATGGAAAACTAGCGTTTGAATCCCCCTAGAGGGATAGTGCTGAAGCGGCATCGTTCAACTGTGTTGCATCCGAATTTGTGAAAGATAAAAAATCAATAATAGTTCTTTAAAGTCAAATTCGGTGCAACACTATTAGTTAGGCGACACAACCGCTAATTCGGGCCAATAGCGGCATCGTGCCACAATAAAAACATAAGTGAGCTGATTTAATGAGTCTATTGTTAGGGGCCTTATTATTTTCAATACTTTTTGCAACTTGTGTATTTTTTGTCGCATGGAATGATCGAAATATTCAAGGACGACTTAATTTATGTGCTCAACTTGTACTTCTTTTTGCTATATCTATTCCTGTTAGTTGGGCTATGTTTTTATGGGAACTCAGATTAAAATGGTTATATTTGTTAAGAACTGATTTTATGAAACCATTTATAAGTCTTGTATTTTCAGCGCCAGAATTAGCGGTTAAATGTTTTGTAATATCAAATACGGTTTTTATTTTCTTAAGGGGTTTGAAAAAGTTAGTTAATAAATGGATATTGATGATTTGCTGTATAATACCATTATCTTAAATGACTATCCAGTTAGCTCAGCCCAAGTAAAAGTCGATGAAGAAGAACAAGCATTTAGCAGTCTCGGAAACAACTGATTTAGCCATTTTCGACGATTTAATCGATAACAATATTCATCCAGAT
>JAAYEK010000286.1 GCA_012728785.1 Bacillota bacterium
TCATTCCTATCACTGGGTAAATATTGAAATCGTTTTGATTTTGTACCGTTGACGATCATTTGTGATTATATTATAATTAGACATAAATTTATGACGGAGCATATTTATAAGTACTGAAAGACAGAGAAGGGGAAGAGTACCATTTTTGTTTGGCTACAGAGAGCCGGGATAGGTGTAAGCCGGTGCCGGAGCAAGATGGGAAAATCGCCCCAGAGTTGCGTTTCGAACCTTTATTAGTTTACGACTTATGCGCTAAAGCAACCATTTTAAGAGCGCAGAAGTTTAATAAACAGTAGAAAACGCCGGTTTTCGCCGTTATCGAAGGAAGAGTGAAAAGCGAGTCTGCTTTTAAGCTGGGTGGTACCGCGGAATAAGATCCGTCCCTTTTGAGGGACGGTTTTTTTGTTGAAGTGTAAGTTGAAGTGTAAAGAGTAGTCGAGTTAAAATATAGGTGTTTTTGAAAGGAGCATCATAGGATGGGTAAATTTTGGGATGTTGATACTAAAATTCCCGTCAATGCCAGGGAAGAAACAGTCTTAAGGCATTGGCAGGATCAAAAGATTTCGGAGCTGAGCGTTAGTGAACGTGAGGGATGTCCACGGTTTGTTTTCTATGAAGGGCCGCCTACCGCAAATGGTAAACCTGGTATTCATCATGTTTTGGCCCGGACTCTAAAAGATACGGTATGCCGCTATCAGACTATGCAGGGGTTTCAAGTGAATCGGAAAGCTGGTTGGGACACCCATGGGCTACCGGTGGAAATTGAAGTTGAAAAACAGTTGGGGCTTTCCTCAAAACAAGATATTGAAGCTTATGGCATTGAACCTTTTAATAAAAAATGCCGGGAGTCCGTCTTCACCTATGAGAAGGAATGGCGGCGGATGACGGAACGCATTGGGTATTGGTTGGATATGGATCACCCTTATATCACTCTAGACAATAACTATATTGAATCCGTCTGGTGGATTTTAAAACGATACTTTGATGAGGGCTTAATTTATGAAGGACATAAAATCATGCCCTATTGTTCGCGATGTGGGACTCCTTTGGCTTCACATGAGGTTTCGCTAGGGTATAAGGATGAAACCATTGATTCGATTTATATCCGGATGAAGGTGAAAGGAAAGGCTGACGAATATTTTCTAGTTTGGACCACCACCCCCTGGACTTTGCCATCCAATGTGGCTTTGGCGATTAATCCGGAATTTAGCTATGTCCGAGCGCGGCGCCAAGATGATCCGGCAGTTTATATTATAGTAAGGGATCGGGTTGAGGTTGTCTTAGGTAAAGAGACTGAAATAATTGAAGAAATTAAGGGCGAGGAATTGCTCGGATTGGAGTACGAGCAGTTATTGCCTCTGGTTAATGTGGATAATCGAAATGCTTTTAAAGTTTACGGGGCCGAATTTGTCTCCACCGAGGATGGTACCGGAATTGTCCATATCGCGCCGGCTTTCGGCGAGGATGATTATCAACTGGGGAAGAAATATGATCTCCCTGTGGTCCAGCCGGTTGACAAAGCAGGAAAGTTTACTTCAGAAGTAACTCCATGGGCCGGTAGGTTTGTCCGGGAGGCGGATCTGGATATTACCCGTTATTTAAAAGCGAAGGGGAAACTTTTTAATAAGGAAAGGATGACTCACTCTTATCCATATTGTTGGCGTTGCGATACTCCATTGTTATATTATGCCCGAAAATCTTGGTATATCGCTACTACCAAATATAAGGATCGGATGATTGCCAATAATAAGCAAATCAATTGGTTTCCTGAACATGTAGGGAAAGGGCGTTTCGGTAATTGGCTGGAGAACTTGATTGACTGGTCTCTTTCGCGGGATCGTTATTGGGGTACTCCTTTGAATATCTGGCGTTGCGGATCATGTGGTAAATTATCATCGGTCGGCTCCAGGCAAGAGCTGGCGAAACGAGCGGTAGAAAAGATCGATCCGGCCACTATTGAGTTGCACCGGCCTGATATCGACGGGGTTTATCTGACCTGCGAATGCGGCGGGACAATGACTCGTACCTCAGAAGTGATTGATTGTTGGTTTGATTCCGGTTCGATGCCCTATGCCCAATGGCACTATCCCTTTGAACATCAAGACGATTTTGACCAGCTATTCCCGGCTGATTTTATCTGTGAGGGAATTGACCAGACCCGGGGTTGGTTTTATTCACTATTGGCCATCGGTACCTTCTTGTTTGATAAGCCGACCTTTAAAAATGTATTGGTCAATGATCTACTCTTGGATAAAAACGGCCAAAAAATGTCTAAATCCCGTGGAAATGCGGTTGATCCTTGGAAGATGATTGAGAAATATGGCGCCGACGCCACACGCTGGTATCTGATGGCTGTCTCGCCACCTTGGACACCGACTCGTTTTGATGAAGACGGTTTAAAGGAAGTATGCGCTAAATTCTTTGGGACCTTGCAAAATGTCTATTCTTTCTTTACACTTTACGCTAATATCGATCAAGCCGATCCAGCAACGTATCAGGTCCTAGTTTCGGAACGGGAAGAGATTGACCGCTGGATCTTATCGCGTCTAAATACAGTTATTGCCCAGGTCCAGGCTGATATGGCAGCTTATGATTTAACCAGGGTAGTCCGGACGATTCAGACTTTTGTCATTAACGATGTTTCCAATTGGTATGTACGCCGCTGCCGGGAGCGTTTTTGGGCGTCGGAGATGGATACAAGTAAGAAGGCGGTTTATCGGACTCTTTGGGAAGTATTAATTGCTATTGCCAAATTAATCGCCCCGTTTGCTCCCTTTTTGGCGGATGAAATCTACCGCAACCTTTCTCAGGGTGTAGCGAACGTCAAAGCTTCGGTCCACTTGGAATTATATCCAGAGGCCGACCCGAATTTAATCGACAACAACCTCGAAGAACGGATGGGTTTGGTGATTGAACTGGTTTCGTTGGGTAGGGCGGCTCGAAATAAAGTACAAATTAAAGTGAGACAGCCTTTGGCAGCCATTAAGGTAGATCGAAGCCAGCAACCGGTATTGGAGACCATGGGTGAACTGGTTAAAGAGGAGCTAAATATTAAGCAGCTGGAATATATCGATAATCCGGATGAATATGTTTCTTATACGCTGAAACCAAATTATTCGGTTCTTGGTCCCAAATACGGAAAGTTATTGCAGGGTATTGCTGGAGCCTTGGCTAAAGAAGATTCTGCGTCGCTGGTAAAAACTTTAAGGGAAAAAGGGGCTGTAGTTTTGGATATCAACGGTGCCCCGGTAACCTTAACCGGAGAGGATCTTGAGGTCCGGGTGGAAGATAAGCAAGGATATGCAGTGGAAATGGACCGGGGTAAATATGTGATCCTTGATATTCGTTTGACCAAAACATTGGTTGAGGAAGGCCTGGCCCGGGAAATCGTCTCTAAAGTACAGAATATGAGGAAAAACGCCGGCTTTGAATTGACGGACCGTATTCGTTTGGAGTATCTGGCCGATGATGAAGTGGCTGCGGCAATAGATAATTTCCGTAATTATGTGATGTCGGAAGTTTTAGCGACAACCATCGAACGAAAACAGGAAGTGGAGGCTTCGTTTGAGAAATGGGACATCAACGGACATCCGGCGGAGTTAAAGGTTATCCGTGAATAATTGTTTTAAGCGATTGATTTTATGATTGAGTTAAGGCGATATCTTGGATGGTGACAATTGATAATAAGGTTGACAGAAACACGGCGCGGGAGGCAAGTAAGGCATCGGCGCCGTGTTTTTCCGCAAAGATCGCGACTAATACGCACTGGGTGTAGCTGTGTGGTCAGGGCGGGTACGCCTAAGGCTATTTGACGGAAGCGGTACGGGGATTCATTGAAGGTATTTAGAATAATTAGCAGAAAATATTCGTTTAGATTAGATAAGGGGGAGATGGGATGAATTTTATAAATCAGTTATGGAAGAGCATTTCTAATTTTCAGTTTTATAAAAGTCTTCAAAATGAATCGCTAGGAAAGGCTTTCTTATATTTAACCAAGGTGGTCATTATCTTTGGAATAATCAGCTTGATTAGGCCGGTCTTAGGTTTTGACCTCGGTGTTGATATGGCCCGGGAAAATTTCATCGAAAGTGTCCCTGATTTTGTTTTTGATGATGGAGTACTAACTGTTACAGGAGAGCAACCGTATATTTGGGAAGAGGATGAGGACGATTATATTATAGCGATGGATACGTCCGGTCAGATTGGCCCGGAGATTTTGGATGACTACAATGATGGTGTTTTTATTACCAACCATTATTTTATTGTGAAACAAAATGGTATTGAAAAAAGGGAATTAGATTTTTCCCAATTAGTTGGAGCAAAATTCACCAAGGATGATGTTGCTGAATGGATTCCTTATGCTAAATGGGCCAATGGTTTCATTGTAATCTTTGGCTTAATCGGGTTTTTGGCTGGTAAACTATGGAGTGCTTTATTTATTGCTCTCTTGGGATTAATGATTTGTTCGGGAAAATATCAATTTGTAAATCTTTATAAGATAAGTATCTATGCTTTGACCTTGCCGATTATAATTAAAACCTTCATCAGTTCATTAGGAAAGCCTATTCCTTGGTTTGGGTTGGTATATTATGGTATTGCCTTGTTCTATATGTGGAAGGCCATTGATACAATTAGGAATGATGATAAGGCTCTAATGGCCTAAATATTTGTCATTGAGTCAATAGCGAGAAAAGGTCCATGAAAAGCCGAGTGCTTTACATGGACCTTTTTTAAAGGCTAATCTTTTTAGGGCTAATATTATTTTTCTATGGAGAATAAAGAGGTTTCACAGTTCAATAAACTCTGACTAAAAATAGTACTAAAGAGGGAATATAATTCAGGTGGTTTTAAATTATTAGTAGAAAACAAGCACAAGCTCTATTTCGAAAGTTAATTGAGGTTGAGCATAAGTTGGAACGGGCTAATTTGGCTGAATTCATGCAATTGGTCCAAAATCCGGTCCGTTTAATTTTTTTAAACTTTTTATCCGGTTTGGCGAGAGGTTTTGGAATCGCGATTGGACTTACGATTATTGCCAGTTTATTTTTGTTGTTTCTTACTAGAGTGGCTAGTTTAAACCTACCGATAATTGGAAAATTTGTTGCTGAACTAGTTAGAATCGTAAACCAACAACTGCAAATATATAAGTTGAATTAATCGAATTGAAAACTTATTCTGTTTAGGTCATTAAAGCCGGATAGGAATCGCGGGTGGGCAGGAAGCGAAACTTTTGAACAGCCCGGTGATGCTGAGATGATCCGATGAAAGGAAGAAAACCATGAATGCAAGGGAACAAACTATTTTTCGAAAACGTTTAATAGCGGAAAAGGAACGCCTTGAGGAAGAGATCCGGGCTTCAAACCGGTTTAACATGGAGGAACCGCTTACCGATTCAGTCCAGGAGTTATCAGCTTATGATAACCATCCGGCTGACTTGGGGTCGGAGACTTTTGAGCGAGAGAAAGATTTGGCTTTATGGAACAATACTCACGAACTATTACAAAGGATCAAGGAAGCCTTAGACCATGTGGATAAAGGAATTTACGGTGTTTGTGAGGATTGTGGGGAGGAAATTGCTTTGGAACGGTTGGAAGCAGTTCCTTATACTACACTATGTATTCATTGTCAACACCAAGAAGAAGACAATCATCAATCGCGAGAACGTCCGATTGAAGAGGAAGTACTTGGCCCGCCCTTTGGTCGTACCTTTTTGGATGGGACTGACGTGGTGGCCACCGATGGTGAAGATATTTGGCAGGATGTTGCCAGGTACGGGACATCGGAGAGTCCTTCCGATTTGGGTGGCGTCGCCGACTACGAAGACACTTATCTCGGCGCTGAAGAGGAACAGGGTATCGTTGAAGGGATTGATAGCATCATTGAGGTTGGCCCAGATGAGATTGGTCCACGCCCCCGGGAATATCCTGATTTAATCAAAGAGTAAAAGGGTTTTTTTTGGTGAAGTAGAAATAGTTAAAAGTCAAAAGTCAAAA
>JAAYEK010000287.1 GCA_012728785.1 Bacillota bacterium
ACTCGCGATAAGCTGGGGCGGATTGTGACGAAGACCGAGACTGTAAACGGAGAAACCCATGCTTATAGTTATGTTTATGATCCGAATACCGATGAATTGACGGATGTTTACAAGGATGGCGCGTTGGTGTCTCATTATGATTATGATGCCAACGGAAACCGGGTGAGATATGCCGGAGCGGACGGAACCTTTAACGGGACATACGATGATCAGGACCGGCTGTTGAGTTATGGCGGGAATACTTATCAGTATACGGTAAATGGGGAATTGAAGAGTAAGAGTGATGCGGAAGGCACTACGGTTTATGATTATGATGTATTGGGGAATTTGCGAGCGGTTACGTTACCGGATGGGACTAGGATTGAGTATCTTATTGACGGGCTGAATAGGAGGATTGGGAAGAAGGTTAATGGTACGCTGGTGCAGGGGTTCTTGTATTCCAGTCGATTAACACCCGTCGCTGAAATAGACGTTAATGGTAATGTGGTAGCAAGGTTTGTTTATGCAACTGGGGTTAATGTGCCGGATTATGTAGTTAAGGGTGGGGTTACATATCGGATTATTACGGATCACCTTGGAAGTCCGCGTGTTATAATAAATACAACAACTGGTGAAATTGTCCAGCGGATGGATTATGATGAGTTTGGAAACGTTACGCTGGATACGAATTCGGGATTCCAGCCCTTTGGATTTGCGGGGGGATTGTATGACATCGATACCAGGTTAGTCAGATTCGGTTTTAGAGATTATGATGGAGAAACAGGAAGATGGACGTGTAAGGATCCGATTGGGTTCGAGGCTGGAGATACCAACTTATTTGGTTATTGTGCCAACGATCCCATTAATTTAATTGATCCTTTAGGTTTTACACAAATGAAACACCTCTGGAAAGACTGGACTTATCGAATCGAAAAACATGGTGATGGACCGGGATTCCAAAGACATATCCATGTTGCTAAAAATGGTGAAGAAGTTTGGAACCAAAACGCTGATGGAACTGCTGTTCATGATAATCGAATTAAAGGTCCGCTTCCAGAAAAAGTTAAGGAAAAACTTAGAGAAAAGGGTTGGGATCCAGATAATCCACCGGGACAAAATCAAGAAGGGGAAGATTGCGAGAATAATAAAGAAAAGTCAAAGAAAACAGTAAAGAATATTGTAAAAGGTGCGGTTGCTGTAGGTAGTGGTTATCTATTATATAGAGGAATCCGTATGTTACCATCTTTATTTCCGCCATTTTGGCCAACTATTCCCGCTAATGCTATAATACCTTGAAATGAATATCAGTTATAAAAAACTTTTATTACTTTAAATTAGGAGATTAATGATGAATAAAAAAGTAAGAACTTTACTTGATGATAATATTCCTTATAAAAACTGGAGAGTAGCAGCGTGCCTTGGGAAAAATATTTGGTTACATCTTTCTGCACCATTACATCCAGAATCTCCAAAAGGGTATGATGTAAGTACATTATATGAAATAAACCTAGAAACTTATGAATGGGATGAAATTTATTTTCAAAAAACACCTTACATCTTGTGGAATCTTTATGCCACAGAAAATTACCTTTATGCTTCAATATTAACCGATATTGATCAAGATGGAATCATCACAGATAAAGATTATGACGGAGGAATGAAATTAATACTATATAATCGTACTACTAGGGAAACTAGTATATTATATACTTTTCCTAGTAACTGTTTTCTTCCAAATATTAAACAAGTAATTGATGAAAATCAAGTTCTTCTCTGTTTATCTTTTAAAAATGAGAAGGGAGAAATTCTCGAACGATATGATCTCCTCGATATCGCTAATAATCAACTACAGACTTTATATATTGACAATGAGGAAATGTTGGATTGTAACATATTTTTAGCGAAAGGATCAAACGGAAAGGTAGTAGTTGTGAAAGATCTTCATGTGACTCCGTCAGACAAGCCGCGAAGTAATGGAAAAGCAGATAGAATACTTGTATTAATGGATTAATATGAGGGATAAGAATAGCGAACCAAAGCAACCCGCTTTCTTCGCCGGGAAAAACTAGTCTCGGTCGCCAACTGTCTCCAAAAATATCAGAATTTTGGGAAAGGAACCGTCGGCTTATTCTTGTAGGCCTACCAAATCTGAGATCGTCAACAAAAGTGGGGTTGATACATTGCTGGAAAAGAATGTTAGGAAGCCATCGGTCGACGTATAACCCCGCCTTCCGTCAACGGCCAACTGAAATTCAAGCGGGTTCTAGCCTAGAACAGGGTTTATTCGACGCCCTGAAGCAGAACCTATTCATCATCCTAATGGTGAACATGGGCCTCATTACCATCCGGATGTACCAATGCCAAAAGAACAGACACCAAATATGCCTAATCCACATGACCATTATTATTATCCAAAAAGTAAAATATAACTCTTTATAAAGGGAGATCATAACAAATGCGAGAATTAGAAGAGTTTTTTAAAGCTGCAGCTAATGGAGAAATGAATAAAGTAAAGAATTACTTAAAAAGTGGCGTAGATATCAATGTAGGTGATGAAGAAGGGTATACTGCACTTCACTGGGCTGTTCAAGAAGGTTGTATAGAGTTAGTTAAGTTCCTAATTGAACAAGGAGCGGATGTAAATAAAAGAGATAATGATGTTTTTTTTCCATTAGAGATAGCATGTACACAAGGACATTTTGAAATCGTTAAGCTTTTAGTTAATAATAATTGTGATTTATCTCTTCATAGGAATCATTATACTCCATTACATTCTGCAGCTGCTACTGGTAGATACGAAATTGTAAGATTCTTAATTGAAAAAGGAATGGATGTGAATAAGGGTGATTACAGTGGATATACTCCGGTTCATTGGGCAACTCAAGAAGGGCATTTAGAGGTAATAAAATTATTAGTCGAATTTGGTGGAAATCTGGAATTAAAAGATAATGAAGGTTCTTCCCCCATATATATTGCTTCAGCAGAAGGACATACAGACATAGTTAATTTTTTTATTAGTAAAAATGTAAATATTAATTCTAAAAATGAAGGTTCTTCAAATTGTACTCCATTACATGTTGCTAGTGCCTATGATCGGATTGAGACTGTTAAGATATTACTAGAAAATAGAGCTGATTTAGAAGCTAAAGATGATAACGGAAGGACTTCTTTTTTTTATGGTGTCCAATATAATAACAATGAAGTTGTAAAACTATTACTAAAATATGGGGCCAATAAAGATATTAAAGATAATAACGGAAAAACTCTTAAAGATATTATAAATCCTAAAAATAAAGAATTAATGGAGATTTTAAAGGGGTTCTCTAGATTTTGTGATAGATAATAAATGAACCGTAACTTATTTTGATTAGAAGAAATAGAATAGATATGGCGGTAACGTAGTTAAATGAACTTGCAAAAGGGGATAGATGATTGTGTCAAGTATAGTTCGCAAATTGCCATCAGGAACAACGGAAAGTTAAGCAGCCTTTCGCTTGGTAGTGCAGATTATTTTGTGTAAACCCTTAATCCAATTAATACAAACATTTGTTTTTTTAACTCATACATGATGGCCAATCAGTTTCTTGCTTGCAATATACTGGATTTCCAATAAAATGTCAATGTTTCTCTAAAGTTTGATTTTTACTCTATCTTCGAAAAACATATAAAGCTGAGCCAAAATTTGCCCCCAATCCTTAACGGGCATTGTCCATTTATCAACGATATTCATTGTGGTAAGATAAAGCAATTTCATAAGAGCGTCATCGCTGACAAAAGCGCTTTTAGTTTTCGTAACTTTACGTAATTGCCGGTTAAAATTTTCAATCGCGTTAGTTGTATAAATGAGTTTTCTAATTTCCGGAAGATATTTGAAAAAGGTTGCAAGTTCAGGCCAGTTAGTACGCCAGGATTTAACGGCCAAGGGGTATTTTTGGCCCCATTTGGCCTCGAATTCATCTAAGGCCATTAATCCCAACGATTCATCCGCCGCTTTATAAATAGGCTTTAAATCAGCGGTAAATGCTTTTAAATCCTTATACGAAACATACCTGGTGGAGTTCCGGATTTGATGGACGATACATCGCTGGACTTCGGTTTTAGGATATGCCACATTGATCGCGTCTACAAATCCCGAAAGACCATCAATACTGGCGATTAGAATATCCTCAACGCCACGGTTTTTTAATCCGTTAAGCGCTGAAAGCCAATACTTAGACGATTCCGTTGCGCCGAGCCAAATCCCTAATACATCTTTTTTGCCTTCCAAATCGGTGCCAATAGCTATGTACGCCGCCTTTTTAACAACTGTTCCGTCCTCGCGTACTTTGTAATGAATCGCATCTAAGATCAGCATCGCATATATGGATTGCAACGGCCTTTCTTGCCATTCCCTCATTAGGGGAAGGATTTTATCGGTGATCCTTGATACTTTGGTATCGTCAACTTCGATGCCGTACATTTCTCGCATGGTTTTTTCAATATCCCGGGTTGAAGTACCTTGGGAATACATGAAAAGTATTTTATCTTCTATGCTGGATATGTCCATTTGGTGCTTTTTGACCAATTCCGGTTCAAATTCGCCATTCCGGTCACGGGGTATTCTAAGCTCCATTTCTCCTTGACTGCTTTGGACGGTCTTTTTACTGTAACCGTTTCTAGAATTATCGGTTTGTTTGTTTTTATAGTCGTACTTACTGTAGCCTAATTCACTTTCAAGTTCACCTTCAAGAACTTCCTGGATAGTTTCGGCGGTTAGCGCCTTTACGAATTCATGTACATCTTTCAAATCTTTGATGCCGTATTCTTCGATGAGTTCCCGTAATTTTGATTTTTCTTTTTTAGCCATAAAAATACCTCCGATTCAGTTTTATTTTAACTGGATTCTGAGGTTTACACAATCTTTTCTGCACTACCCTAATGTGATTATTATTTGGAAAAATTTAGCTCAGCTGTGAAAGCTGAAGCCAAGCTGGTCAACCGCCTCACCCTCGAAACCTGGTCTTTTATAGAGTAACATGTGTCCCCTCTCCCGGAAAGGAAACCTCGTTCCGACGGTTGTGAGAGGGGAAAATGATACATGTTGCATTTAATACTTTTTTTCTGAGATTAAAATGCCCCAATTAATCACCCAACGTGTTCGAAATTTACGTAAAAAACCAAACGCCATACGAAAACTTGTTCCGGCAATGTTTTGCGAAATAATCTTCGCCGCGGGCTAAACCCTCACGGCTGGGTATATATCGCACAAACCCCCATGAATGGGGCTGTTGGGGCTAAAACCATTATGCCGGATGATTAAGAAGCATTTATGAGGTGTTAAATGAGGTGTGGGGCTAGTTCTTATTCGGTAAATAAAGAAACATCATCTACTTTGTATTGGCAAGATGGCTATGGTTGTTTGAGCATTGATAAATCCAGTTTATCAAGGGTTGTAACCTATGTATTGAAGCAAAAAGAGCGCCATGGCTTAGAACAAGACATACAAACCGGCCTGGAAATAATAGACCCGCCAGCCCCGGTTTAGCGGGGGTTGATCGAATTTCATAGCCGTGTGGATTTACCTATGACCCAGGATGGGTTAAAGTCATGAAAAACAAGGATGTTTGAGAATGACCCGCGGCTATTGGCATCCGATGACACTTACGTGATAGACTTGCAGAACCGGAGGATTGGGAAGAAGGTTAATGGGGTATTGACCCAAGGGTTCTTGTATCAAGACCAACTCAATCCGGTGGCGGAGTTGGATGGTAGTGGGAATGTAGTGGCTAGGTTTGTTTATGCAACCGGAATTAATGTGCCGGATTATGTAGTTAAGAATGGCGTTATTTACCGCATCATTAATGATCATTTAGGGAGTCCTAGACTTGTAGTTAACACCAATACAGGAGAAATTGTTCAGCAAATTGAATATGACGAATTGGGTAAAATTATTAAGGATACCAATCCTGGACTTATTCCGTTTGCCTTTGCCGGGGGCTTATATGACCAAGATACCAAGTTAGTCCGATTTGGATTGAGAGATTATGATCCTGAAACCGGAAGATGGACTTGTAAAGACCCAATTGGTTTTGAAGGGGGAGATCCAAATTTATTTGTATATTCCGGGAATGATCCGATAAATGAGACAGATCCTTTAGGACTGGATTGGTTGCAAAATTTGTCCGACTTTTCCGCTGGATTTGGGGATAATGTTACTTTTGGAGGTACAAGTTTAATAAGACAATACTTTGGATACGATGACGTGGTTGATAAGTGCTCTGGTTTATATAAGGCTGGAGAATGGGCAGGGCTGGCGACGACTACCGCGACTGGTGTTGCTGGTGGCTTAAAAGCGGCGGGAACTAAAGCGGCAGCAAAAGCAGCTGGAAAAGAGTTTTCACATTGGGTACCAAATAGGTTGATACCGAAAGGATTAAAGAAATTAGGACGTACTACTTGGAATGGAAATTATGTGACTCCTAAATTACATTACTTAACTGACCGATTCCGTTATCCTTCCGGTTGGAGAAACTTTGGGGGAAAATGGAATCCAGTTAGTCAACAGTTAAGTAGAATTCCTTATGTTTATGATGGAGCTGCTGCTGGCGCTGGATTAGGTGGCACTAGTAAAGCAATTAATAATTCTGAATGTGGATGTGATTAAGCAATGGAATTTATTGAAAAGCTTATAAATTTTTTATTGAATCGAAAAAAACTTAGACCTTATGAAAAAGAATGTATAGATAACTGGAAAAGCAAATTATCTGAAGACGCTAAACTAATTTTAGAAAAGCAGCTGTCAATATTAAGTTTCCAGCGTCAGTCAAATGAAAAGTTACTATATTTTTTCTATAAAAAAGACCCTACTTGCAAAAATTGGTCTAATGACATGCTATTCTTACTTAAAGATAGTGGCAAAGATATACATGCTGCTAGTTTATGGCTTAAATCATCTTCAAAAAAAACTAATTCAAATTTACGAGCAGAAATAATACTTTATGAAGGTAGACTTTCAACAATTGAATTTAATAAACCCCCAAAAGATTTTTTTAAAGATAAAAATGAAAATGCCATAGTTGAGAAATGCATTTTATTAATGGATCCAATGATACCAGGAATTTCACAATCATATTTAATTCCTAATCAATTGATAGGTTGGTTGAACCAATGGACACAGAAGTGGAAATTAGAATTAATAAAACCTCCTTTATCAAAGGCACAGCGTGAGAATTTAATTAAGCAAAAAGATACAACTTTTCCTAAAGATTATCTTGAGCTAATCTCACATACTGATGGTTTTAAAGTTAATCACTGCGAGATTCACGGTCTTTCTAGTATTCGTTCTATTGTATGGCCTGATAATAATTTTTATATTCTAGCAGAAGTCGAAGGAAAAGGCTCAATAGGTGTAATTCAAGGTGATAAAAAAGGTGAACTTTTCTATTTGGATAATGAAGATGATGGATCGGAAGGAGTCGGTGATTCTTTACGTGCATTTATTGAGAAGGAGCTTCAATAATAGTATTTGACTCCAATAGTAAAAAAGGTCTTTCTAACCATCAAGCAGACCTAAGCATAGGTTTAGCTACAATACCGAGTTCGGGATCGGCGCTACCCAGACGGAGTATGATTATAACCTGGCGAAACAACCAACTATAGTAACCAGGCCGGATGGGAAGACGATTGGGTTTACCTATGATACCAACGGCAGGTTGCAGGAGTTGTTAATCCCGGAAGGGGAGATCACTTACGCCTATCATGCTGATACCGGGAATTTGACTAATATTTTAGCTCCCGGAAGCACAATGAGTTATACCTATGATGGGTCGTTGCTGAAGAAGACGGTTTGGTCGGGAGTGATTGGCGGTAATGTGAGTGTAACTTATAACAATGATTTGATGGTTACTTCCCAGAGCGTTAATGATGGAAATACCGTCAGTTACGGGTATGATGCCGACGGATTGTTGGTTGCGGCTTGGTTGCGGCGGGGAGTTTGACGATCAGCCGGGATGGACAGAATGGGATGCTAACCGGGTGTAGTATTGGGAGTGTTTCGGATAACGTTACTTATAACAGTTTCGGGGAATTACGGCAATATCAGGCTAGGTATGGCGGGAGTGCGGTTTATAGCTTAGATTACGGAACTCGCGATAAACTGGGACGGATTGTGACGAAAACCGAGACTGTTGGCGGGGAGACGCATACGTTTAGTTATGCTTACGATCCGAATACCGATGAATTGACGGATGTTTACAAGGATGGCGCGTTGGTATCTCATTATGATTACGATGCTAATGGGAACCGGGTGAGGTACACCGGAACGGACGGGACCTTTAACGGGACTTATGATGATCAGGACCGGCTGTTGAGTTATGGCGGGAATACCTATCAGTATACGGCGAATGGGGAATTGAAGAGTAAGACCAATGCTGAAGGCACTACGGTTTATGATTATGATGTATTGGGGAATTTGAGAGCGGTGACACTCTCAGATGGGACGAAGATAGAGTATGTGATTGACGGACAGAACCGGAGGATTGGGAAGAAGGTCAATGGGGTATTGACCCAAGGATTCTTGTATCAAGACCAACTCAATCCGGTGGTGGAGTTGGATAGCAGTGGGAATGTTGTAAGTAGGTTTGTTTATGCAAATGGGATTAATATACCGGATTATTTTATTAAGGGTGGAGTGACGTATCGGATTGTCAGTGACCATCTTGGAAGTCCGCGTGTTATAATAAATGTAGCCACTGGAGAAATTGTCCAGCGGATGGATTATGATGAGTTTGGAAATGTGACGTTCGATACGAATCCGGGGTTTCAACCTTTTGGGTTTGCGGGGGGAATTTATGATAAGGATACGGGGTTGGTTAGGTTTGGGGCT
>JAAYEK010000026.1 GCA_012728785.1 Bacillota bacterium
AAGCATCGACCTCTTGACTTTTTAAATACTACATTAAAATATTCTTTTGCTTTTGACAATTCCCCTATTTCATAGGCAACCTTACCAGCCCATAACTCTCGTTCGCCGGTATCACCCCGTTCAGGATCCGCAATAAATATTTTATCTACCCATTTCTTCATTCTTTTAATATCTTTTAATATAATAGCTATATCAAGAATACCCCATACGATTAAAAAGCTTTCATCATATTCCACTTTATTATTCGGAAGTTCATCCCATGCTTGTTCCAATAATGAAATCGATTTATCTAAATTTCCCTTATCAAATTCATCATTACTCTTATTCATCAACTCTTCAATATAAGCACCTTTTTCTCCACTTACATAGGCCATTTTATTGCCCCCTAAATCAAATTCTTAATCATAAGATAGTACTTTTCATCTTCACAATCAAAAACATCATACCCTTCAAGCATATAAGCCTTCATTAGATATTCTTTAGCTTTTTCTAAGTCTCCCAGTTCAAATAAGCTTTCTCCCAAGTGTAATATTATAAACGGATTATCCATTCCACCCGGGCAATTAATTGCATCATAGAAATAGTCTTTCGATTCAACAAAATTTCCGTTTATGAAACAAGTATCTCCTAATGCTGTATAAATCCACGTACTGGCTTCCCAATCCGTCTTCGGTTCCGGAATGAGGTTTAAAGCTTTTATATATTTCTCAATAGCTTCATTGTATTTATTTATTTCAACTAATTGGTCGCCTTCCGAACACAAGCTTATTATTTCAGCATGCAATTGATCCTCTAGTTCCAATTGTATTCCTCCCTAGACTTTATAAGAGTACTATCAGACTAACAGACCTCGATTACCTGATATAAAAAAGGCAACGAATAAACTTTTCGTTACCATCTCCTCTTTTCAGTATCACACTATAGACTTTAGAGGTTTCCTTGTACAAAAGCGGAGTTTATTAACTTTTTTCCTGGCAAAGATTACACCGATTTTTTAAACCATACTCATCCTTTGAGGTTCTAAATAATTAAACATTTCGTTATCAAACCTTTCTTCAAGGGCATCCAAGCCATATTTCTTTTTATATTCAACTTCTTTTTTGGTGATTGGAATAAGCCATAAAAAACGAATTTTTGTGTCATCCGTATCTAACCACTCAAGAGACGGACCATCTAAATACGGCAATGATATCAACCCATATTCGCATTTTGATTCGGGCAACCAGGGCCGCCCAAAATTTATAGTATGACCCAAGCCAAGTGATGATCCTATTCTATGATAATGAGCTATCACAGTTAATAGTTCAACTAAACTATCATTTCTTTCGGGTGCAAAAATATGCAATTCAAATGGATGTTCATCTATGATTTTAGACATACCGCATGTAGCATATGTCCACATCTCTCTTGTTGAATTTGGCTTGAAAACTAAAACTTGAAATTCCTGAGGTAATTCATTTACTGGTCCCTTATCCCAACACTGTGTTTCAGAAATGTTACCCCATTGTTTTTCGTAATGATTTCTGATTTTTAGATAATATTCATTCGAATTCATATTCTTTCTTCTTCTCCTTCGAATATTTTGACATCTCCGCACCCTGTTTATTTTGTTCTACTTTAGTTGAAGGTCTCATTCTGGAACGATCAGTAGCGCTTTCTCGACGTTCTATTGGAGTTTGTAAATAACCTGGTTTTTCTCCTTTTTTAGGATCTCCCTCATAATAACGTTTTACCAGCGGAGGATCATGAACTACAGATTCACCACCAATTGCTTTTCGGTCAGCCTTCGTCGGGGTATTACCATAATGTTTTCTTCTGTTATATGGTTCAGTTGGTTTAACTGAATTCCTCCCTCGATTAATACTAGTACTCGGAACCTGCCTCGTCCCCGCATTCCCCGCCGTTTTCGTCTGCCCAACCCCATCCGTCTTCCCTGACTTCATCTTCAAGGCCGAGGTTGTAGTTTTCCCTGTGGTTCCTGGGTTAACGGTTTTACCTGACGTTGCTTTTCCGTCCGTATTACCAGTCGTTTTCGTCTGTTTAGTCGATCATTAAGCACTCAAGTTACACGGGGGATGAGGCGATAATTTACTGCGAAATTCGGCATTAATGCGCTTGTCCGGGTCGAGGTTGACCCGTTAATAGTCGTTGATCTTGTCATCGCCCGGAGACTTTTATTTGTTCAAGAAATTGATCACTTCACTATTTTTGAATCTTGATTATGTCTATTTAGTACTAGATAGTACTTGATCTACAAAAGTCTCAAAACGTGTAGGATCTTCGACCTTGATTTTTTTAAGTAACATAACTATAGTGCTTTTTGCTTTTAAATTAACTTTATTTAAGACTTGGGCATATAATTTTCTTGATAGTTCATCATTTAGAATCCTATAATGTAATATTATGGCCCAATCTGTTGCATGAGGCAGCATATCTGGAATTGCTTTAGCCATCTCAAGAAGTCCCTCCTCACCTTCA
>JAAYEK010000027.1 GCA_012728785.1 Bacillota bacterium
GAGACCAAATGGACCGAAGCGACCAATGGCAGATTTAAAATGGATCAGTTCGAATGGGGTTTCGGGATTGCCGGAGCAGGCTCCGGCTGGGAAATAAAGAATCAACCGTACCGTTTGGAAGATGGCTTTAATACTATTAATATTTGGGGTCGGATCGACCGGGTGGATACCGATAGCGACGGTAATTTCACTGTTTATGATTATAAGCTGGGCAAAGGACCGGCGGTGAAGGACTTGGTTGAGTTGAAAAACCTACAGATCCCCGTTTATTTAATGGCCTTGGAACAGCTTTATTCCAGTCCGGGACAAGCTGCGGGCGGGTGTTATCTTGGGCTGAGGGAACCGTCTCGCGCCGGTGGCGGGGTCTGGAACCGGGACAAGCTGGGTCCGGTCTTAAAAAGTAAGGGGCTTTTGGAACAAGCGGAATGGGATGAATTATTAGAAATGGTTAGAGGGGAGATCGCGGCGGCAGTCAGTGGGATTCGAAACGGCCATTTTGGCCTGACTGACGATGATTGTCCTAAATATTGTGAATATTCAAGCTGTTGCCGGCGGTTGGAGAGGAAGGTGTCGGAAGGATGACCTATTCCCTCAATGAACGTCAAGCAAAAGCGGTAGCATTCTTTGGCTCCGACCTGGTGGTGACCGCCGGGGCCGGTACCGGTAAAACCAGCGTTCTGACGAGCAAATATTTGAGGCTCTTGGAAGAACGCCGGGCCGGGGTTAACGAAATTGTGGCGATTACCTTCACCAATAAAGCCGCCGCCGAAATGCGAAACAGGATCCAACAGCTGATTCAAGGACATCTAACAGGGGCTGAACAAGGCGAAGCTGCTGAATATTGGCAGGATCAGCTTTTAAAATTGGAGGGGGCCAGGATCAGCACTTTTCATAGCTTTTGCCTGGGACTGCTGCGGGAACAGCCTTTGGAAGCCGGAATCCCCCCAATATCCGGAGTTCTCAGCGATGGAGAGGAAGCGGTCTATCTAAATCAGGCGATTACTACGGTTTTAACCGGGGAATTTTCAGTAAAAGACGAACATTGGCCCATTTTGATGCGATTACTTCAGGATTATGGCTGGGAAAAACTCTCCGGCGATCTGGCCCATCTTTACTGTACCATTAGAGAGAGCGGTCTTGATTTTAGCGCAACATTCCGGATCGCCGCGAACCGACCCAACTGTTCCAAGGGATATTCCATGAATAGTTTGATCCAAGAGATTACGGAATTTTTGGAATACAGCCGGAGTCAAAAGCTTACCGAGCGTGGGGAAGAGGTCATCGCTTCATTTGAGGAGAAATGGCCGGACTATCAAGAGGTATTAAATGGGGAGAACTCATTTGAAACTGTTATTCCGGCACTGACGGAAATTAGGAAAGCGCTCCCCGGTAATCTACCTAAGGTTTTGAAGGAACGCCTGACTGCAATCCATGATATGTTGGCGGGGATCTGCCAACAAGTGCTTGACCGGGAGTGCCTAAAGCGGCTTCCGGTTATTGAAAGGCTCTTGGGGGAGATTGACCGGGAATATACAGCAATCAAACTGGAAGAAGGTTTGGTTGATTTTACCGACCAACAGTTGTTAGCCAAAAACCTGTTAACGGATTACCCCGATTTAGCTGCTAAAGTACGGCAAGGAATTAAATACATTTTGGTTGATGAATTTCAAGATACCAACGGCTTGCAGATGAACTTGATCGGCGGGTTAACCGGATACGGTTATCAAGGCGGCCGGTTGATGGTGGTTGGTGATATCAAACAATCGATCTACCGTTTTCGGGGCGCTGAGGCCCAATTAATAAACGATTTGAGCTCCCAGATCCGGGATCGGGGCGGGGAAGTGATAGCCCTGGCCGAGAATTACCGTTCGGATCAGGTGGTGATCGATTTCGTCAATTTGATTTCCAACCGAATTTTTGAAGGCGAGACCTTTGAATATGAACCGCTTCAAGGGACAAAATCAAGTTCCGGCGCGGGTATCGAGTTTTTGTTGACCGGGGCCGAAGACCGGGTTAGGGAAGCTCAAATGATAGCAGCCCGCATCGGGCAGCTGGTCCGGGAGGGTCAGTCCGAAAACGGTCCGGTGAATTATGGGGATATTGTCTTGTTATTTCGGGCCGGGACAGGGTCGCTCCTTTATCAACAAGCATTGCAAGACATGGGAATCCCCTACTATAACTCTTGTGGGGGCGATTTTTACCACCGTCAGGAGATCACTGATCAACTAAATCTCTTGCGCCTGGTGGAGCAACGTTATGATTCCGTAGCTTTGCTAGCCCTTTTGAACTCACCTTATGTCGGGCTTTCCGAGATCGGGTTGTTTTGGCTGGGTAGAAATGGCGATTTGGTAAAGGAGTTTTATGAGTCGACGAAATTTGCAACTGAAATTCCAGTGGCGGAACGGAGACGGTTGCTGGACTTTCGTGAACTGCTCAATTATCTCTTTCAAAACCGGGAAATACTTCAAATCTCGGGAATACTGAGAACCGCCCTTGAACGTTCCCATTATCAACAGATGCTCTGGGCCTCTCCCAACGGTTCCCAGCAGGTGGCTAATGTGGAAAAGTTACTGGCCAAAGCCGACGAGTTTATGGCGAAGGGGTTTCAAGATTTGAAACGTTTTCTGTCTTACATCGCCGAACTTGAAGGCATGGGGATATTGGAGAGTGAAGCCCCAACCGAGGCGGAAATGGGAAATGTGGTCCGATTGATCACCATTCACCGGGCCAAAGGGTTGGAGTTTCCCGTGGTAATCATTCCGGAACTGGATCGGCCCTTTAACTTTCGCAAACAAGGAAACTTAATATTCCATAAGCAAGTTGGTTTGGGAATGACTATCCCCTTGGAAGATGCGGCTATCGCTGAACCTTCAATGGTCGAAGCTATTAAAGGAATCAACCGGCGGGAAGAAATTTCCGAGCTGAAACGGTTATTGTATGTGGCGATGACTCGGGCCAAAAGCCGTTTAATCATGGCTGGGTCCGGGGATAGCGGATTCCGTGGCGATACTTTGGATACCGCTAATTCCTGGATGAAATGGTTTGAGTTTTTGTTGCCCCTCAACGAGGCCGGTGAAGCCTTTGAGTTTGAAGGGGTCCCGGTTAGAGTGATCCGTAGTTTGCCTGAAGCAGCCCCTCCATTGCGATCTCAAACCGTATTAGACGGAATCCTTCCGAAATTGGAGCCGGGAGCGGCACGGAGAAAGCCAAGTTTGGAAGTTGCGGTTACAGTGGAGCCGAAAACCGAGTTATTCAGAGTTTCCGAGATCTTGACTTATTTGAATTGCCCCCGGCGTTATTTCTGGCAATACCGGATGGGTTTGACCGCTATCAGCTACGGGACAGAAGCGGATGATGTTTCCGGTTTCGGGGACAATCAGGGGGCTTTAATCGGCGACTTCATCCACAGGGCGGCAGCCAGGGTAACCGACTCTTGGCCGGAAGAACTTTGGAAAGAAATGTTTGGCGGTCAAAGCGATAGCGGAAGAGTTAAGGACGATTTGCTCCAAATCTGGCGTAACTTTAGGAATAGCCCGTATACGGAAAAAGCGGGCCGGCTCTGGGATGAAGTTTCATTTCTGTTGAAGTTGACTCCCGAAATCAGGGTGGAAGGCCGGTTCGACCGGTTGCTCCAGAGTGAAGCCGGGGAAATGATTTTAGTGGATTATAAAACCCACCGGGTTGCGGCGGAGCGGGTAAATGCAATCGCCGGATCATATTTTCCCCAATTACAGTTATATGCTTTAGCGATCAAGGCTTTGTGGGGGAAACTCCCCAATCGGGCTGTGCTTTATTTTCCCTATTCCGATCAGGGTGTCGCTGTTCCATTAGATCAGGTTTCACTGGAAAAGTTAGTAGCGGAAGTCGGACGAATGGCGGAATTTATCGGTAACCATCACCGCCCGGAGGACTATCCGAACTCCGGCAAGTGCGAAAAATGTAGTTATCGGTGGGTGTGTGGTTGAAACGTTGCCATGAATATTGGGAATATCATAATCAAGAGCAAGATACAGAACTAACGGCAGAGCGAAGCAATG
Source organism: Bacillota bacterium (assembly GCA_012728785.1). Classification (GTDB taxonomy): domain Bacteria; phylum Bacillota; class UBA4882; order UBA8346; family UBA8346; genus JAAYHS01. Next base: position 4,038 of record JAAYEK010000027.1, read on the forward strand.
ACTCAATCACAGTACGAGGTAGATTTGAAGGCAAAGAGGTAAAGAAAGAATTTAAAATTGACCATCGCCCCTGGTTTCAAGCTTGGAGACTTCCATTTGGCCAATTTGTCTTATCGGGTGAAGCAAAACTGGAGTTTTGGATAGTACGCCCCAATGATTTGAAAGAGTGCATTATGGTTGTTCTGAGGGAAAAGGAAGAAACCATTAGACTTAACGGTGAAAATATAGAAGCGGTAAAGGTCAAAGTGACCTTGAATAACTGGATGTCCAAATTTTGGAGCGTTAATTATTGGCTCCGTAAATCCGACGGCACCTTTTTGAGATACGAAGGGGTCAGCGGCCCTCCTGGAACTCCGGTGACGATTATGGAATTGAAGTGTGAAATATAGATAGTTTTATCGGCTTTTTTCCACATGGGATGCAAAAGCGCTGTGATTATGGATTGATTCATAGCTCTCAACTTCCACTCGGAACCATTTGATCCGGGAATCGGAGCGGAGGGCCAAGACCGAGTCGCGCAGGACGTCCTCGACAAACTTAGGATTTTCGTAGGCAGTCTCGGTGACATATTTTTCGTCGTCTCGTTTCAGGACTGGAAAGACGGGGCAACTGCCTTGTACCCTCAATAATTCGATTAATTCCTCCAACCACATAATTTTTCCGGGGTAATCCGGTTTGACCAGGGTACGGATGATCGCCCGCTGATTATGAGCCCCGAAATCGGAAATCTCTTTACTGCAGGGGCAGAGAGAAAGGACCGGAATTTCAGCGCCCATATGGAAGAGGTAATCATTTTCCGGTTGTTTTAAGATTCCTTTAAATTGGCAACAATAATCCAGATAACCGGTGATCCGGCTAACCGGCGCGGGTAGGGGCAGAAAATATCGGAATTTAAGATTTATTTCCGCTTCGGCCACCTCCAGGTTGGAGCAGAGTTCCTTTAAAAGCTGGCGTATCTCGGAGGCGGCTACCGGTTTTTCACTCCAAGCCATCAATAGTTCCATGAACCGGCTGAGGTGGGTCCCTTTAAAGTGATGGGGCAGAGTTACCGAGATGGCGACGTTAGATTGGACTTGTTGATAACCGCCGTTCTTCATCCGGATTTGGAAGGGTAGGTGGACATCTTTCAAACCTACTCGCTGAATCTCAATTCCCCGTTCGTCTTTCATGCTTTGAACATCGATCATTTAGTGACCCTGCCTTTCAAAGGTAACAAAAAAATTCATGTAAAAAAGAAATCATCGATTAGATTATTAAAAAGATGTTACTTCGATTATAGTGTTGCTAAATTGATAAATGGTCTCCGAAGAACCGACATTCTCCAAAGACCTGTACAAATCAAACTAGCTTTGTAGTAATGCTATTATAACATACCTATGATTTATTTCAATTAACGCCATTTTCCTTTTAATTCCCAGCTTTTAATTGGAGGAGAAATAAGGGCCTACATTGAAATATTCATCCATCACTTACAAAAAGCGGGGTAGAATTGTGCGTTTAAAAATTTTTGCATTATTAACAGCTTTCGTGGTTACCTTGAACCTTGGTTTATCGACTATGCAGACATATGCTGATCGGGAATCCTTACCTTCAAATGAATTGGGCCAAATCATGATTTTGGAATACCATTTAATCGGTTACCCGGAGGCCCAATGGCGGCGGACCCCGGAGAATTTTCGCAAAGACCTGGAGATGTTATATGAAAATGATTATTACCCAATCCCGTTACAGGATCTAGTCAATGGTAACATCAAAACCCCAGCCGGAAAAACGCCTTTTGTGATTACTTTTGACGATTCCAGCACCGGTCAATTCCGTTATCACCAGAAAGAAGGGCACTTGGAGATCGATCCTAAATCTGGGGTAGGAATTATGGAACAATTTAAAAAAGAACATCCCGACTTTCCCCTGACCGCTACCTTTTATGTGCTACCAGGCACTGGGCGAAATAGTCGGCTTTTCGGACAGGAAGAGTATATTCAAGAAAAGTTAAATTTTTTAGTCAATAATGGCTATGAAATCGGAAATCACAGTTATGGGCATGAAAACTTAGGGAAAGTGGACGACCTAGCGGCCCAAAAACAATTAGCATTAGCGGTAAAGGAGATCCAGTCATACATCCCCGGCTATCAGGCGAGGAGTTTTGCGTTACCGTATGGTATTCATCCTAAAAATAGGATTTTAGCCCGTCAAGGCGAGTATCAAGGTGTTAAATATAATCATAATGCGGTGATGTTGGTCGGTTCCGGTCCGGTACCATCCCCGTATTCCACCGAATTTAACGCCTATAGAATGGAACGGATTCAGGCCGGCGACACCCCTTGGGGGCCGAAGAGTTTAGTGGAAAAGTATCGGAAAAACCCTTCTTTAAGGTTTGTTAGCGACGGTGATCTGATTAAAATTACTATTCCTAAAAAATTAGAGGGAAAATTGAGTTTGAATCTGTCACGTAAATTTAGACTGCAAATGTTGGAAGATGTGGCCCCTTCGTTGCCGGGAAGGAAGTTGTAATAGGCGTGAGGCGCGAAAAAGCCCCGGAATTTCCGGGGCTTTTTCGTTTTTCCACCGTTGAGCATAGGACGGCTTTATTCTTTATCCGAAGAGTGATTGCGAAAAACCAACAACATTAATTTGGTTAGCAGATAAAAAAGAATTAATACTAAAAAGACTCCGCTCATACCATAACCGGTAGCTTTGAAGCTCTGGATTATTGTTTCATTCATTTTTAATTCCTCCTATTTCAAAAGCGCCGGGACTATCGCTAATAATATACCTCCGGCGACGATTGACCCTAGTTGTCCAGCGACATTAGCACTGACGGCTTGCATCAATATGAAATTGGTTGGATCTTCCTTCTGGGCCATTTTTTGAATAACCCGGGCGGACATTGGGAAAGCCGAGATTCCGGCAGCGCCAACCATTGGGTTGACTTTTTGTTTTAAGAAGAGGTTCAGAAATTTAGCGAATAATACTCCACCGGCGGTATCGAAGATGAAAGCCAATAGTCCTAAGACCATAATAACGATAGTTGCCGGATTTAGAAATTTTTCCGCTACCATCGTCGAACCGATGGTGATCCCCAACAAAAGAGTTACTAAGTTGGCCAATTCGTTTTGGGCTGATTTGGAAAGACGATCCAGGACCCCACATTCCCTAATCAGATTACCAAACATTAACGAACCTACAAGAGCGACGCTGATTGGGGCGATAATACCGGCGACAACAGTTACCATAATCGGAAACAAAATTTTAACAATCTTAGGTATTTTGGATTCGTGGGCTTCCATGCGGATCATCCGCTCCTGTTTGCTGGTTAAAAATTTGATTACCGGCGGTTGAATAATTGGCACCAACGACATATAAGAATAAGCCGCTACACTAATTGGCGCCAGTAAATCCTTGGCGAATTTATTGGCTACGTAAATTGAGGTAGGCCCGTCGGCGGCTCCAATAATACCGATGGACGCGGCTTCTTTTAAACCGATGTTGATATTTAATCCTAACTCTTTTAGCCAACCTCCCATAAAGAGAGAGGCGATCATAGTAGCGAAGATCCCAACCTGGGCTGCGGCGCCGAAAAAGAGCATGAAGGGGTTCTGGAGCAGCGGTCCGAAATCAATCATCGCTCCCACGGCAATAAAAATCAATACCGGAAAAAGCTCATTTCTAATACCGGCATTATAAAGCACTGATAAAAACCCATCAGGGCCGATTGCCGAGGAGAAGGGAATATTGGCCAGAATCGCCCCGAATCCGATGGGTAATAAGAGCATCGGTTCATAGTCTTTAGCGATAGCAAGATAAATTAACAATCCTCCGATCACCATCATTATCAACTGACCTAAATCCATTCCCATAATACCTTGGAGAAGTTCCTGCATAAATTGACCTCCTGTTCTAGTCCATAAGGGTTACTTAGAAAATGCCATCAATACTGGTCGCTCCACGTCAACTTCATTTTCTAAATTTAATCTGGACCGATTGAATATTGGCGTAGATGAATACATACATGTTCTAATTTATCACATCGTGAAAATAATGTCACCAGAAAAAATTATTTATTTGTTGCTTTCTTTAACAGCAATATCAAGTTAATGTATTGAATTAACATATTTGCTAACTATATGATATTTGGTATATAATAGTAACATTGTAATAGTTAGTTCGAGGAGGATTGAGGCGGTGAGAGATATCGATATTTTGATACATCTTTTAACCATCGTGTCCGGTTTTGTAGCTGCAATAATAGGTTGGTTGTTATATCATAAATATCGAATCAAGATGATTGTTGTTCACCTGGTTTTCGCGTTTACCCCCATTTTTTAATTTTACTCCAAATAGGGAACAACATACTATTATAACAGTGTCAAGGGACAATCCCTGTTCTTCATCTATGAATACGTTATTATTATAATGTTCAGGAGACGATTAATTATGATACGAGGAGAACTAGTATGAATAAAGTATGGAGTGTCGGAATATTAATTTTTTGTATTTTAGTTTCTTCCCTTTCGGGCTGCGGCGGAGGGGGGAAGGGAAAAGGGAATCATGACGGTGGTGGCGCATCTCCCGGACTACCTTCGGATGATCCCATTATCCCCGAAGGAAAGGCGTTTTATATCCGTCTGGGAGCTACCGGCGCCAATGACGGCAGCGACTGGAATAATGCCTGGACAGAGCTGCCGGATGTTTTGGAAAGAGGAGCTACCTACTACATTGCTTCAGGAACTTATCCTTCCTATTACTTTGATGATCCGGAAGATGGAGATACTTATATCGCGATCAAAAAGGCAGTAGTGGGTGATCGTGGAACGAACGTTGGTTGGCAGAATGATTATGCGGCAGGGATCGTGTATTTTACAGATACAAAGGGTCCCATCTTTGAATTTCGTACCGGTCATTACATGATTGATGGACAAACGGGGGAAAAAGATTCCGGACATGGAATCAAGTTGCATAATACGGCAAATGTACAGCCACACCATGGTGGAACGTGTATGCTGATTCAGCATCAACATGAAGTTCGATATTTGACATTAAGACATATTGAAATGGAAGACGCCGGATGGGCGGGTTCGGTCATTCCAGCTGTAACGCGAACAGTACAGGCGTCGGGAGCGACCGCACATATTTCATTCCAATATTGTTATATTCATGATTCGGGTCAGGAATGGGTTTTATTTGCGAATCCTGAAACGGATTTTTTAATTGAGCATTGCTATTTTAAAAACGGCGGGTCCGGGTCTCCGGATCATCATTCGTTGGAATATGGTTTAGAGGAGAAAAAGAGAACCAGAATATCCATATGCGGTATAACACATTTGAAAATTTCGCCGCCGTTGGAGGAACCGGATACATCAGTTTAGGCTATCGGGGAACTTCAACTCCGACGTATAGCAGTGGTTATTATTTTTACGGGAATATTTTTAAAGAAACAAGTCGGTCGTGCGGCCCCAGTCGAATTATTGGGAGTAATGGATCCAACGGCGGTCCGGTTATATCTGATATAAAAATATATAATAATACCTTTTATAATATGAATGGACCCTATTCTGAAAGAATTACGCTGGCAAATCCGGGAAATAACAATTTAGTTGCCAATAACATTTGGTATGGATGTTATAGGAATCCAACTTTTTCTAATATCGAAGAGACTAATAACATTAAAAATGATTTGACAGATGATCCGTTTATCAATGCTGCAAATGGTGATTTTAGGCTGTCGGGTCAATTGACCGGAGGAAAGATATTAACTACGCCATTCAACAAAGATATGAATGGAACCGTTAGAGGAACAGATAAAGTATGGGACATCGGGGCCTACGAGTATAACGGACTGTGATTTTTTGTTAAGTTTATTGAATACCTTAATTATTGAGCCGAAAAATCAATTACGGAAGGTGTTTTCATTGTTCAAATACACGTTTATTGAATTTATTACCAAAAGATTGCCCGGATTAATGATTCCATTACTAATTTTATTAGTATTATCAACCGCAGGTTGTGGTGGCGGGGGTGGTTCGACACCGGTAACGGAAAACCCATCCGAAACCGAAATCTCCCCTGGAAAAATCCAACAGCTAAAAAGGGTGACTAAGGATGGTATTACCTGGACATTTAAAGATATAGCGCCTGTTGGCCAATTTGTTAACGGTGACTTCTACGTGGTGGGACCGGTGACTGTCATCGATATCAATCCCTTACCTACCAAGACAAATGGCCGCCATGGGTCAGTACTGAATATGCCTGGGAATAAAAATGACATCAGTCCCTTTGATTCTCGAACGGTTAGCGGCCGCTACAAGCCTGAGTACCGGATTTATCCTCCCTTTGAGATGAAACCCGGCGATACCCTTATCTCCTCGATTAGTATTAATCGGAAAGGCGACTATCAACCCTGGCTGAGGGAAGGTAATAATGAAACACCGGAAAGTTTTGTCCGTAGTGTATCAATTTTAACCTGTCTGGAAGAGCGGGTGTCTGCCGATGCCTTCCGGCCCGCTTATGTTGATCGGGCGCAGCGAATATATTACGCCCACGATTTAAGGCGCAACCTACTGCGAAATTTGCCAAAAGTGGCTAATTCACCAGATATTAATTCTCTAGCTGCTCATTATCGTAGGCCATGGCTTGAAACCTGTTTTTATGGTTTTGATGCGGCTGTCGAATATCAGGCTGCCTATGGTAGAGAAACCGGGCGAGCTATCGGGATGGCCACCCTTCTGCTGATGCTTGATTATACCGAGGTTGAAAAGGAAGCGTTGTTGATTAACGTCGTTCAGTATGGAATAGATTTATGGGGGATTGCTCGTGCTGAGTATCCCGGTTGGATTGCCCATGGCGGACATGGGTCAGGTAGAAAATGGCCGATTGTTTTTGCTGGGTTAATGCTGGGCGACACTCAGATGCAGAAACCGTCCCAAACCTATCCGAATCTCAAATTTGGCGAAGATATGCATACGGCATATGCGAACTGTTGGACCGGAGCTAAAGCCGTTTATACCGGCCATATGGGAGTCTGGAACGGCCAACCGGTTAGTAACTTACCCCATTGGGGTCCCTACGAACATATCCATCCTTCTCAGTGGCAAAGCACATTCAAGAATGTGGACCGTTATCATATCGGTGAAGACTACCGGCGCAGCTGCACCAGCATTGCTTGGGTCGGGCAAGCTTTGGCGGCTCGAATTATGGATGCGGAAGATTTATGGAACCATGACCCGTTTTTTGCCTATGTGGACCGGTGGATGACTGAGGACGATACCCAGCATGTGGTAGACATCCTCGAAGCTACCGGTAGAGATTATTCCGCCGGTTGGCAGCGACAGGGGCAGGCATGGGATAAGTTTGTAAATAATATGTGGACGTCTTATCGAAATAACTAAAATTGATCACCCATTAAACAAATCTCCAAGCCGAAAGCCTAAATTCAGTCGTTATAAATCAATATTGGTTTTAATGTTTCGAGGCTCCTTAAATACCAGTTCCAATACTGGTATTTTTAGGTTGTTATCTTTTTATGTTAGCATTAGGTTAATTTTATCTTAAAGCGGGCTTGATGATGTTGACCAAATATCCATATAACGTTATGATATTAGTGGCTAAATATTAATATTTTTACTCTCAGGCGCATTCAACCTGAGTTAACTGGATAGTCATTTTAATTATTATCAAATTGGAAGCAGTGTTTAACAACATTAAAGAAGGGGGGCTGGGTATGAAGGAAACCGTTTCGATTAGCTTGGAGATTTATTTACTGGGATTGATCGCTTTTTTATTAGCGGTAATAATGTTTATGCTTCGTAAAGTAATCCAATTGTTAATTACATTCCCGGAACGGAATGAGCAAATAGCCGCCGCTGAGCTTAAGGATTATGGCCGTTCAGTATCGACTATGGATTGCACCGAAGAAGAATTGGCGGCGATCACTGCTGTTTTAGCCAGACTCTTGCCTGATAAGGAATTGAATATCGTCGATATTAAACCGATTTAACTTCTTATCCTTATGACCCTTTTCGGGCTTTAATAATCTAACTGGGGGAAATAAAATGCAAAATTTTCGTGTTACGGTTAATGGAAAGGTTTTTGATGTGTCAGTAGAGGAAACGGGTTCCGCCAAATCTGGGGTTATCACCCAAGCAATTCAGGCGGCTCCTACTGTTTTTCAACCGGCAGTTGCTTCAGCCCCTGTAAAAGAGGCGGTTCTAGGTAGTGGAGAAAAGCCGGTAGAGGCTCCATTATCCGGTTCGATTCTCGAACTTAAAGTAAAACCAGGAGATCATGTTACATTTGGACAAGTTATGTTGACACTGGAAGCTTTAAAAATGGAGAATGAGATTGTAGCTCCTCAAGACGGAACAGTTAAAGATATCTTTGTTCAAAAAGGATCAATGGTGAACGTCGGGGATGTATTATTGAGCCTTAGCGTTTAATTGGTTGAATAGTATTGCCTAGACTTCGGGCCGGTTTATCCGGCTTTTTATGTGATAGAAATTAAGTATGAGGTAATTGCATGAGTCAAAATATCGAGGTGAATGAAATGGCAAAACCGGTGCGAATTACGGAAACGGTCTTCAGGGATGCTCATCAATCTTTATGGGCTACCCGGATGAATACTGAAGATATGATGGCGATAGCGGAAGCCATTGATGAAGTTGGATTTCATTCCTTGGAGGCTTGGGGTGGAGCTACCTTTGACAGTTGTCTCCGTTTTTTAAAAGAAGACCCATGGGTTCGGTTACGCCGTTTAAAAGCGGTTGTTCGTAAAACCCCGCTCCAGATGTTATTGCGGGGCCAGAATATTTTAGGTTACAAACATTATCCGGACGATGTGGTTAAGGAATTTTGCAAACGGGCAGTGGATAACGGCATTAGTATCATCCGGATCTTTGACGCCGTTAATGATGTTAGGAATATGGAGATGGCAATCAAAGCTTCCAAAGAGGCCGGCGCTCATGTTCAAGGAACAGTAGTTTATACTATCAGTCCGGTCCATAATATCGAAGCTTATGTTAAACTCGGCCAAGAATTAAAAGAACTAGGCTGCGATTCCATTTGTATTAAGGATATGGCAGGCTTACTTAAACCATATGAAGCGGAAGAATTAATTAAAAAGCTAAAACAAGCGATTAATCTTCCACTACAGTTACATGCCCACTATACTAGTGGATTGGCTTCAATGACTTATTTAAAAGCGGTTGAAGCAGGTGTGGATGTGATTGATACGGCTCTTTCGGCTTTAGCGTTGGGCACTTCTCAACCGCCTACCGAGTCATTAATCGCCGCTTTTCAAGGCACACCCTATGACACCGGGCTTGATTTAAATAAAATTACCCCCATCAACCAGCATTTTAAAGAAGTTAAAAAACAATACCAATCAATCACCGCTCCGATTGAAGTTGATACCGCAGTGCTTTCTTACCAAATACCGGGCGGGATGATTTCTAACCTACGGAACCAATTGGCCGGACAAAACGCGGCCAATCGTTACGAAGAAGTCTTGGCTGAGGTGCCTAGAGTCCGGGAAGAACTGGGTTATCCGCCTTTGGTGACTCCTACCAGCCAAATGTTGGGAACTCAGGCAGTATTGAATGTCTTAACCGGAAAACGTTATAGTGTAATTCCAAAAGAGATTAAGGATTATGTCCGTGGTATGTATGGCCGGCCACCGGCATCTATCAGCCCGGAAGTCCAAAAAATGATTATCGGTGATGAACAACCCATAACCCACCGGCCTGCCGATGACTTGGCGCCGATGCTTGATCAAGCTCGGAAGGAAATTATGCCGTATTATCAACAAGAGGAAGACGTTCTTTCATATGTGCTCTTCCCCGAGGTGGCAATGGAGTTCTTTAAGAATCGTGCCAATGGGGAAAGTAAATAAATGTATAAAAAAATCGGGCCGATTAAACCGGCCCGATTTTTTATTTCAACTATTGATAACATTACGTGGGGTGTTGTTCTCCTATTGATCCTGTTCCCGAATTTCGACTCTCCGAATTTTACCACTGATGGTCTTAGGCAATTCGGTTACAAATTCGATGATCCGTGGGTATTTATATGGAGCGGTAACGTTTTTCACATGGTTTTGCAGCTCGACCTTTAATTCTTCACTGGGCTGATAATCTTTAGTTAGAACTATCGTCGCTTTGACTACTTGTCCCCGGACTTCATCGGGAACCGCGGTAACCGCGCATTCCAATACAGCGGGATGTTCAACTAGGGCGCTTTCGACCTCGAAAGGTCCAATCCGGTAACCGGAACTTTTAATCACATCGTCGGTCCGACCGACAAACCAATAATAACCATCCTCATCCCGCCAGGCAGTGTCTCCGGTATGATAAATCTCGTCATACCATACGTTTTCGGTGCGTTCCGTATCCCGATAATATCCGTCGAAGATACCGACTGGTTTTCGTTTATCAGTTCGAACGACAATTTCTCCGATTTCCCCGACTTCACAGGAACGACCGGTGTCATCAATGATATCAATATCATAACCGGGGGTTGGTTTACCCATCGATCCGGGTTTTGGTTCCATCCATGGGTAAGTAGAGACGGCAACGGTAAATTCGGTCTGACCATAGCCCTCTCTTAATTTGATCCCGGTCAATTTCAAAAATTGGTTGTATACTTCCGGGTTCAAAGGTTCGCCGGCGACTACGCAATATTCCAGTTTACTTAAGTCTACTTGGGAAAAATCCTCTCTGATTAAATAACGGTAGATGGTAGGAGGCGCGCAAAAAGTGGTGATGCCGTATTTAGCGACGATCCCTAATAATTCCTTAGGAACAAACTTATCATAGTCGTATACGAAAACAACCGCGCCGGATAGCCATTGACCATAAATTTTTCCCCAGGCCGATTTGGCCCATCCGGTATCGGAGACGGTAAGGTGAAGCTTATTATCCCGGACACATTGCCAAAACTTTGCGGTTACTATATGGCCCAAGGGATAAGTGAAATTATGCTGAACCATTTTTGGATAGCCGGTGGTCCCGGAGGTGAAATAAAGCAGCATAATATCGCTGTTTTTCGTTGCTTCGGGTCCAGTAGGCCTTTCCCAAGATTCGTTTGCATTTTTCAATTCGGTATCGAAATCAATCCAACCTTCCCGTTTGCCGCCGACAAGGGCTTTAAGTTTTAGGGTGGGAGACTCCGATTGAGCTTCGTCGATTTGGTCGATTACTTCCTCACCGGTGACGGCAACCACCATTTTGACACTAGCGGCATCATTCCGGTAAGTTAAGTCTTTTTTCTTCAAAAGATGGGTTGCAGGGATACAAACAGCTCCGATTTTATGCAAGGCGATAATACAGAACCAAAACTCATAGCGGCGTTTTAAGATCAACATCACCGGATCGCCTTTTTTTATACCAACTGACTTAAAAAAGTTTGCCGCTTTATCGCTATATAATTTCATTTCTTTAAAGGTAAATTGAGCTTGATTGCCTTTATCGTCGCACCAGACCAAAGCAACCTTGTCCGGAGATTGGGCGGCCCATTCATCAACCACGTCATAGGCGAAGTTAAAATTGTCCGGGACTTTGATTTGCCATTTTTTATAAAAATCTTCATAGGATTGATATTCCAAATCAATATATTTTTCTAACATCTTTCTTCAGCCTTTCTATAATAGTTTCTCGAATAAATCGGGGCATAGGGCATGAGTGTGACAACAAGGCCCTTGGGGCTTCATTATTAATGCAAGTTGATTGACGAATATTTAGAGAATGATCGCCAAGAATTTGGCGGGTTTTCCGTTTAAAGCTTGCATGCCGTGATTTACATTGGAATCGTAATAAAGGGAATCGCCTTCATTAAGAATAATTTCTTTTTCCCCTAGAACGATTTTGAGGGTCCCTTCTAGTAAGAAGTCAAATTCTTGGCCGGGATGATTGTTAAGCTGGACTGGGGTCCCCTCGGGTTTCGGATCGACAGTCACCAAAAAAGGCTCAGCTTTTTTATGAATAAAGTTATAGGCCAGGTTTTGATACTTATACTCTTTCCTTCGTTCGACGGATACCCCTCTACCGTTGCGAGTCAGTGAATAAGTGCGCAACCGTGGTTCCTCGCCAGTCAATAAGGAGGAGAGTTCCATATTAAAATGTTGCGCTATGCGGTAAAGAACACCGACGGGGATGTCAACCGCTCCACTTTCATAATCTTGATAAACTTCAAAGGGGATATTCAATTCTTTAGCCAGGTCAGCGGTGCTAATTCCAAAAACATCTCGTAATCCTTTTAATCGTTCCGTAATCAATTTTAATTGTTCTTCCATCAGATTTAGTTACTCCTTTCAAAAAATTAATCATTAACATTCAATAGGTAGTATTGTATAACATATTCTCTTATTGATATAAGAATCCTTTTTATATTCAAAAAAATATCGAATTTCTCCTAAACCATCAGGAGTAGAAATTTCCAAGGATTAACTAAAATCAACTTATAATTATTGCCGAATAAGTTAATGGTAAAAAGAGCCGCATTTTAGCGGCTGGTGGGCGAAGGTTTCGCATCAAATCAGAAGTAAGCGGCGCCTCCACAAGTTATCCAGGCTACAATTAGCGATGTTACCAGGGAACCCAGATATACTTTTCCAGTCTTGCGATAAAAATAGGTAGCTATAAAAAATAGGATCAAAAACTGGGGAAAAATGAGCACTAATGCGCTCATGAACGGACCGTCAAATAAAGAAAGGCCGGTTAAAGCCCAACCCGTACCGTAGCCGAGTACAAAGGGAACATACTCAAACAATGCTACGATAACAAGCCCGCCTAACATAACCCATACGTTTTTTACCCACCATCCAAGCTGGGTTTTAGCGGGTGTTGAATATTCTTTTATCCGCATCTGACCAAAGAGCTTAACTCCTCCGTTAAACAGGAAAAACAAAAGAAAGAAGAGAAGGTATAATAAAAATTGTAAGAAACGCTTACCGGTAAACGGGCGCAGAAACGGCCAGATGAACCGGAGATCGATATTTAAGAAGCGATAGCTCACTGTTGTGAGAAGATATAAATAAATAAACATCAGGGCGGAGATTAAGACCGTTTTACCAATTATTTTCCAGTCTAACACTGTTTTCTCCCGGTTAAATGAAATTCCCAGATCATACATGGTGACTCCAAGTTTTTTTCCTTCTCCTTTTTTATACCATCTTCGGAACATGAAGAAGGAGATGATAAACAAAAAGTCCAACCATAAAATGAGCCCTCCGGCCATTAGAGTTTTAAAAATATTCTCCGGATAGGGAAACAATCCATGTCCTAATTGAGTTACGAAAGGGTACAGGATTGCGCTTAGAGCGATACTAATAGTCGCCATCTTCCGCCAGCTTTGCTTCGGGGCGATATATCCGTCCGGGATAGGCTGTGCTACAGAAGCAAAAAAATCTGTTGCCAAAAGAAACGAACCAAGGGGTAATAATGAAATCAGGGAGACAACCAACGCTAGGCCGATTAGGAGCTCCCTTGTCATAAATAACAGATCCGACGGCGCTATATCCGTCTCAACCTGGAGCGCGGTAGTAAACCATTCCATCGCTGTTCTGATCCCAACTTTACTATGGGTTACACCGCGGTGAACCGTATTTAGAAGTTCCATCCGGCGGGCTGTTCCATTCGTAAAGTCACCATAAGTTTTATTCCATTCAATCGGGCTATCTTGACCCGCGAAGGTCTTATATCTTAATTCAGTTTCATTCAAGGTCTTCGTTGTAAGCTCATAATCGCGGAAATAGTCAAATTCATCATATTTTGCCTGAAGCATTAATACATTGCGATAGGTGACATTTCCTTCACTGTCATGTACAGGGCCTTCTACTTCTCCGCATTGGATTACGATTGCGGCATGATTAGGGTTTTCAGCCGCAATTGTATATGCGCTCCAGGTACCCATTGAATGGCCGGTGATACCCACTTTGTCCGCCATCACATATTCCTGAGACTGAAGCCACCGGAAAGCCTGTGTTCCACCCATGGATGAATCAATAATCCCTTCGACACGATCATGATTGAGGCTTGAAAAACTCATAAACATTTTAAATCGGTTCGGACCGGAAATACTCCCATCGTAACCTCTGTATCGCATTCCCAGCGGATTACCGCCATGTCCAAACTCATCGATGGATAAGGCCACAATATTCCGACGGGCCAATTCTATGGCAAAAGCCGCTGAGGTATCCTTATCGTTTTGATATCCGTGGAGTAAAAGTACGGCAGGGCCAGGATTTGAAGAGTTTACTTCTTTGGGTATATATAGTTTTGCCGGTATGTAGGTTGAAAGACCGTTATTCGTAGTGATTGGAATTCTAATCTGTTTAACCTTGACCTTTCCGAAATCCCTTTCAAGGTGTGAGGCAATAATAACTGATAAAGCGATGATAATAAGACAGACGATGAAGGCGGCTAGGCTTTTAAAGTATTTGGACCTATCATTTTTCATTTCGATTACCTCCTATCCCGGCAAAGCCGGAAAAGACTAGATAATAACATTTTTTGACCACGAAGTCACAAAGAACATGAAAATCAAATTTTACGTTTAGATGGCTTTTCTCGGGAAAAGATAATTAACCTGACTCCAATTTATCATTATGTAAAAATATCGTCAACCTGAATATCGTAGCAAAAAAAAGAGGCTGTTGCAAAATACAAAAATTTTGCAACAGCCTCTAATCATATCTGAAAATTGTTATTTTGCTTGCAAATAGCCCTCAGCAGTCAAAAGTTCGGCTGATAATACTCCGCCGCCGGCTGCGCCGCGGACCGTGTTATGGGATAAGGCCACAAACTTGTATTGATAGAGATGGTCCTCACGCAACCTTCCGATGGTCACTCCCATGCCGTTTTCAAAATCCCGATCCAGTTTGGTCTGGGGACGGTTTTCCTCTTCAAAATATTTCAAGAAAGGCTGCGGCGCGCTTGGCAATGAAAGCAGTTGCGGTTTGCCTTTATAATTATGCCAAAGCTCAAGGATCTCTTCCTTGGTGGGCTTATGCTCGAAATTGACGAAGACCGTAGCCAGATGGCCATTGGTCACCGGCACCCGGATACACTGGGTGGTTATCACCGGGCTTACAGCATTGACAATTTTATCGCCTTCGATTTTCCCCCAGATTTTAAGCGGCTCTTGCTCGCTTTTTTCTTCTTCGCCACCAATGAAAGGGATGACGTTATCAATCATTTCCGGCCAATCCTTAAAGGTTTTACCCGCCCCGGAGATGGCCTGATAAGTGCTGGCCACTACTTCTTGGGGTTTGAATTTCATTAATGGGTGAAGAGCTGGGACATAGCTTTGAATGGAACAATTGGGTTTAACGGCGATAAAACCGTTTTTGCAACCAAGACGTTTCCTTTGGGCTTCAATGATTTGAACATGTTCCGGGTTAATCTCCGGTATGACCATGGGAACGTCCGGGGTCCAGCGGTGAGCCGAATTATTGGAGATAACCGGGATATCCGCTTTGGCGTAGTCTTCTTCTAATTTTTTAGTCTCTTCTTTTGGCATATCAACGGCGCAGCAGACAAAGTCCACTTCTTGACCGACTTTCTCAATTTCAGCGGCATTAAAAACAGTTAAATCGGCAATGAACTCGGGAATAGGCATATCCATAACCCAACGTTCGCCAATAGCTTCACGGTATGTTTTACCGGCCGAACGTGGACTGGCAGCAACCGTCGTTACCTCAAACCAAGGATGATTAGCTAAAAGCGCTATAAATCGCTGACCAACCATACCGGTTGCACCGAGAACTCCGACACGTAGTTTTCTTTCCATCTCTTTCACCCCGTATGTTAAGATATAAGAGTAATTTTTATATATATATCATATTTATCCCTAAAATACAATTGCAATTGGCTTAACTTTAGAGCATGGTTCTGTGTTTGACAGCAAATGGTACTTTTAACGATAGTTGTTTTTTACCAATTTGTTTTATTAGTAACCCTTTTTTGCTATAATAGAGCAATCCGAGCTAATTACTATTTTTAAGGGGAACATGATGGAAAACGTATCGATCTTAAAAGAAACATCGTATAATGATAATTTGGCCGGAAAAATTGTGAAGTTATTGGAACCATTAGGGGGGCTAAACTCTTTTTGTAAAAGCGGTGATCGAGTTTTTCTCAAGCCTAACTTATTAATGCCCAAATCAATAGAGAGCGCCGCATTGACCCATCCAGCGGTGATAATGGCTATGACCCGGTTGTTATTAGATCAAGGTTGTCAAGTGGGGATTGGGGACAGTCCGGGGATTGGCAGCGCTGAAAGTGTAATTAGAAAACTTGGTATTTTGGAGGAATTAACTCATCTTGGAGTTAAAATAGTGGAATTTGAAAAGGCCGTCTCTTGGAGAGAGTTTAGCAAAGCTCCCCCATTGAAGCGGAAATTTAAAAATCTGGATTTAGCTGGGGAATTACTCGAATATGACAAAGTGGTTAATCTTCCTAAGTTGAAGTCTCACGGGCAAATGGGTATTACTTTGGCCACTAAGAACCTCTTCGGCTGTATAGTCGGACATGCCAAAGGCCGTTGGCATTTTATGGCCGGACGCGATCTCCATGTTTTTGCAGGAATCCTAGTGGAGACGGCCTTAACGGTAAATGCCGATTTGCATATTTTAGATGGGATCGTCGGTATGGATGGGAACGGTCCTTCCAACGGCAGGGTCAGAAAAATGGGTTTATTATTGGCAAGCGTCAATCCGGTAGCATTGGACCGGGTGGTGGTGGAGATTATTCAAAAGTCTCCGGTTCAGTTTCCAATCTTTGCCGCTGCGGCGGAATTAGGGGTTACCGGGACCAACTTGGAACAGATTGCCATTTGGGGTGAAACTATAAAAGACCTTCGAATATCCGACTTTAAGATTCCCGCCCGTATTCATTTGGATCGGTTTAATAATCAACTATTAAGTAAGATCTATCAAAGGTTGATCCGGCAGAAATTAGCTATTGATCATCAGACTTGCATTAAATGTGGTAAATGCGCGGATCATTGTCCGGTCGGGATAATTAAGATCGGAGCAAAAGTCCAAATCAAAGAGGCCGATTGTATTAAATGTTGTTGTTGTCAAGAATTTTGTCCGGTGGGAGCGATTGCCTTACAAGATGTTTGGACTTTTAAATTATTACGAAATATTACATCAAGGCTTTGATTCAATCGAGTGGACGATGATCTTATTTGAAGTTTATTGTCAAGCGTCGAGCGCAGGATTTCACGGTGGAAAGGCGAATTACTAAACCGGAGGTTAGCTGGAATTGGTGATACTTGGGATTGACCCCGGAACGGCGATTACCGGATTTGGTCTGATTGCCAAAGAAGGTAATCATTTGAAGCAAATCACTTTTGGAGTGATTCGGACTAGCCCGGATATTAAAATGCCGCTTAGGTTAAGAAAAATCCATCAGGAACTGCGATTAGTCATTGAAGAATATCGTCCGGATGTTATGGCTGTCGAACAGTTATTTTTTAATAAAAATGTCCGGACTGCGTTGGCGGTTGGCCAAGCAAGGGGAGTGGTTTTAATGACCGGGGCCGAGGCCGGCCTGGAAATAATCGAGTACACTCCTTTGCAGGTGAAAACGGCGGTAGTTGGCTACGGACGAGCAGAGAAGGTTCAAGTCCAAGAGATGGTCCGAATGCTGCTTTGTCTCAGGGAAATCCCTAAGCCGGACGATGCGGCCGATGCTTTGGCGATAGCCATTTGCCACGCTCACTCATGTAAACGGTTATCGATAATTAGGGAACAGTGATTATTATCAGTAAACGGGTATTAGTAAAAACCAGTACTTGAAAGCACTGATAATTGTTCACTCTATAAAGCCGGAGGTTGGATTAGGATGATTGCTACTTTAACCGGAAATGTTGTTGAAACGGGAGGAGAAAGTTGTATTATCGAAGTTAACGGAGTCGGATACCAAGTGTTCTTGCCATTGCCTGCTTTGGAAACATTGAGCCGGACAACGGAACCGGTAAAGATACATGTTCATTTTCACTTGCGTGAAGACAACGCTAGTCTTTTTGGGTTTTTAACTACTGAAGACAAAGGGATTTTTGAAAAGGTCATCGGCGTAACCGGAATTGGCCCTAAAACAGCTTTGGCCATTCTGAGCGGTTTATCCGGGGAAAGTTTCCGAGAAGCGGTTGAAAACGAAGATCATCGGGCGTTAACGGCTATTTCCGGCGTGGGCTTAAAAACAGCTCAACGGTTGGTTTTGGAATTAAAGGGTAAGTTGGGGCCAATCAATAGAAGCGGGACCGATAATCTAAAATCAACTTCCCGATATAGAAATGTAACCGAAGACGCGGTTGACGCACTGGTAGCTTTGGGATATCCACACAAAGAGGCGATGGCAGCGGTTGACGCCGTATATAGACAAGATTCCGGTTTGACCACTCCGGAAATGGTCCGTCTGGCATTGAGAAATTTGGGTCGAAAATGAAGTAATTAGGTGTGAGCCAAAAGACACCGTATGCTAAATAAACGGGAAAGGTAAGCAATGGAAGAAGAACGGATTATTAGCTCTTTAAAACAAGATATTGATTTTGAAAACGAGCTTAACCTTAGACCACGTAATTTTGTCGAATATATCGGGCAGTCCCGGGTTAAGGAGAATCTCGAAATCTATATCCAGGCAACCAAATTCCGCCGGGAAGCGTTGGACCATGTCTTGCTATATGGGCCGCCTGGACTTGGTAAAACGTCGCTGGCGCATATCATCGCTAATGAGCTCCAGGTAAACTTGAGGATTACCTCGGGACCCGCCATTGAGCGTCCTGGAGATTTGGCGGCGATCTTAACTAATCTGGAACCCAATGACGTATTGTTCATTGATGAAGTGCACCGTCTAAATCGCAGTGTTGAAGAGGTACTCTATCCGGCGATGGAGGATTTTGCCCTGGATATTATCATCGGCAAGGGGCCAAGCGCCCGTTCGGTCCGGATCGATCTGCCCCGGTTCACCTTGGTTGGGGCTACTACCAGGGCCGGTTCGCTCACCTCGCCGCTGCGGGATCGTTTTGGGATCATCAATCGGTTGGAATTTTATGACACGGATGATTTAGAGAAGATTGTCACCCGTTCGGCGGCCATCTTAAAGATTACGATTGAAAAATCGGGGGCGAGAGAGATTGCGGGACGTTCACGGGGGACGCCACGGATTGCCAACCGGCTTTTAAAGCGAGTACGCGATTTTGCTCAGGTTAGAGCTGAAGGAGATATTACCGCTGCCGTAGCTGATGAGGCTTTACAAATGATCGAGGTGGATCGTCTGGGTTTGGACCGGATTGACCGGACCGTGCTGTTGACGATTATCGACAAATTCGAAGGCGGTCCGGTGGGGTTGGACACAATCGCTGCTTCGATTGGGGAAGAATCGGAAACTATTGAGGATGTATACGAACCATTCCTGCTCCAGCTCGGGTTCATTAACCGGACACCCCGGGGACGGGTTGCAACGCGGTTGGCGTACGAACATTTTAAGCGCCCTTTAAAAAGTAATCAGATTCAAAACGGGTTGTTTGAGCAAGAATAGTTTAAAGAAATCAGGAAAGATTGGTGATTTGAATGTCGATTTTGCTTCATACTTGCTGTGGCCCCTGCGCTTGTTACAGCACCAAACGATTGCTCGAAGAGGGTCATCATCCGACTCTCTTTTTCTATAATCCCAATATTCATCCCTATCAAGAACAAAAACTGCGTTTAGAAGGGTTTAGACAGCTGGCCGATTTCCGGAAATTACCGACGGTAGTTGAACCCGGCTATGATTTGGAAGAATTTTTAAGAACAGTAGCGGGGGACCCTAAAGGTCGTTGCCCGGAATGTTATCGGATCCGGTTATCCCGAACTGCTGCCAAGGCTAAGGAATTAGGGTTTAAGTTATTCGGGACCACTTTGTTAATTAGCCCTTATCAAAACCGGGAATTGATTTGTAAGATCGGGCATGATTTAGCCAAAGAGTATAGTCTGACTTTTCATGATGAAGATTTCAGACCAGGATTTAGGGAGAGCCAAGATATCGCCAAAGAGCTAGGGCTATACCGTCAGAAATATTGCGGCTGTATTTATAGCGAAAAAGAACGCTATTACCGAGAAGCCAAAAGCTAATTCGTGCTAAAAGAGATCCAATAAATCCGTATAAATCCTGTCAAAAAGAAAAGGTACTTAGACAGGATTAACAGGATGTGCGGGGCTATTCAAATTGCATTTTATAGAGTTGGGAGTAAATCCCGCCTTTTGATAATAAACTTTGATGGTCTCCTTCTTCGGCGATGCCGTCGTCGGTTAGGACAATGATTCGCCCGGCATTGCGGATGGTTGATAGACGATGGGCGATGACAATAGTGGTTCGTCCTTGGGCCAATTGTTCCAGAGAATCCTGGATCACCTTTTCACTTTCGTTGTCCAAGGAGGAAGTGGCTTCATCAAAGATTAGGACCGGAGGGTTCTTCAAAAATACCCTGGCAATGCTCAAACGTTGTTTCTGACCACCCGAAAGTTTGACCCCGCGCTGACCGATGTCGGTTGCATATCCATCAGGAAGCCCCATTATGAAATCATGGGCATTGGCTTTCTTTGCCGCAGCGATGATCGCTTCTTCGGAAGCGTCAGGTTTTCCATAACCGATATTTTCCAGCACCGATCCGGCAAAAAGATAAACATCCTGTTGGACGATGCCGATGTTTCTGCGGAGGGATTTCAGCTTGATCTTCCGGATGTCCCTACCGTCCAATTTAATAATGCCGGCTGAAATTTGATAAAAACGAGGAATCAAGCTGCATAAAGTGGTTTTACCCACCCCGGAAGTGCCAACTAGGGCGACGTATTCGCCGGCCTTTATTTTTAAATTAATATGAGATAACACTTCGGCGGTATTAGGATTATAACGGAAAGAGACATCGTTGAATTCGATATTTCCCTTTACCTGAGTTAATTCCAGGGCGCCCTTGGAGTCGATAATATCGGGGTCGATGGAAATCACCTCATAAAACCGGTCAAAACCGGAAAGGCCGTTTTGAAATTGCTCTCCGAAATTGATCAACTTCCGAATAGGTTCTAAAAAGACGTTGATATAAAGCAAAAAGGTTAACAAATCCAGGGAGTTGATCCGGCCGCCGTCGGCCAATATTGCGGCCGCGACTACCAATACCAGGTAGATTAGAGAACTGAACGCATGGATACCACTATGATAGCGTCCCATGTAACGGTAACTATCCTGCTTACTATCTACATAGCGAAGGTTGTTCTCCCGAAACTTTTCAATCTCTAATTCCTCGTTGGCGAAGGATTTGACCACCCTGACTCCGGAGATGCTGTCTTCGGTTCCGGCGTTGATGGCCGCGATTTTCTCCCGGTTTTTCCGGAAAGCCCGTCGCATTTTCCGGTTATAATAATAGGCAAAGCAGACCATTAATGGGATAAATGAAAAAACCACCAAAGACAAATAGGCGTTAATTCCGAATAGAATAATAAAAGAACCGATCAGTTTAGTCAGAGAAATTAACAGATCTTCCGGACCATGGTGGTAAAGTTCGGTAATCTCAAACAGGTCATTGGTGATTCGGGACATTATTTGGCCGGTTTTTTGGTTATCATAGTAATTAAAGGACAACTTTTGAAGATGATTGAAAAGCTCGTTACGGAGGTCATACTCCATTTTGGCGCCCATCATATGACCATATGAGGTGATGAAGTAGTTACAACAATATTCAACTGCGGTAAGGAACAACATTAACAAAGCTAGCTTCCAAATGGTTGCCAGCACTGAAGGGTCGATACCGGCACTAAGCAAATCTTTGGTGATGTATCTGATTATCAAAGGGAAGGATAGGCTAATCCCAGCTGCAATAAACGCGCATACCAGGTCGGCAGTGAATAACCCCAGATAAGGTTGATAATAGGATAAAAATTTTAAGAGTTTTCGGTTCACAGTTTTCTTAGTTCCTCTCGTGGAAAAGTTAATCTTAGTATAGATTACCACGAAGAGAGTATTCCAAGCAAGCTTTGAAAGTTTGGAGCTAAGTTTATTTCAATTGCTAAGTACTATCAATGAATGATAGAATAATACAGGTTCCGAGAATTATGTTTTTTATTTAAATCAGGTTATTAATGGAGCTATCATGGATCAATTTGGAAAAACCATAATGATAATCGGGTTCTCAGTTATGGTTTTAGGCGCCATCTTCTGTTTGGGAGGCAAGGTTCCCGGAATCGGCAAACTTCCGGGAGATATTTTAATTAAACGGGGTAATTTTACTTTTTATTTTCCTTTGGCAACTAGTATATTGTTAAGCATAATTCTCTCAATTATTTTGGCTTTATTCAGGAGAAGATAATGGGCCTTTACCAAACCAAAGTTATTGTCTTGCGTAGCAGGAACCTAGGAGAAGCGGACCGGGTTTTAGTTTTGTTCAGCGAGGAAATAGGTAAATTTGAAGCGGTAGTTAAGGGGGCCCGCCGACAGCGAAGCCGTTTTGTGGGAAACACATTGCCTTTCAATTATTTGGAAGGCTTGTTTTTTACGGGTAAAAATTTGGATAGCTTGAGCCAGGCGGAGCTAGTTCACTCATTTTCACCATTGCGGGAAGATTTAAACAAATTCGCTTATGCCACTTTCTGGGTGGAATTGGTTGATGGCTTTGTACCTGAGCGGCAGGAAGCAGTAGAGGTCTTCCGGTTTCTATTGGCTGCTTTTATCGTCTTGGAAAATGCCACTGAACCGGAAATAATTAATCTGGCTTTTCAGGTCCGGCTCTTAAAATATTTGGGTTACCAACCAGAGTTGAACTGTTGCGCTTGTTGTGGCGAATCTCCCGCGAGTAAACAGCTTTTTTCGGCTGAGGCGGGAGGGCTGGTTTGTATGAATTGTTCTAGTCAGTTCCGGGATTTATTGCCGGTTAGTTCGGAATTGTTAAGTTGGTTTGAGCAGCTAGGAGAGACAGACTTACGCCAAGTTCATCTTTTAAAAATTCAAATGGGAAATCGGCCTAAACTCTTTGCCTTACTTTCGAGTTTTATTGAAAACCGGTTGGAACGGCCTTTGAAGTCCCGAGTTTTTCTGGATAATTTAATTCGGTAAAGGTAAGGCTAATTATTAGGAGATAGAAGACAGAAGACGGGAGACTGGAGACGAGAGACAGGGGATAGAAGACGGGAGATAGAATTTGGGAGTCAATTCATAGTTGCCTATATTTTTTTGGGGGATCGATAGGGCCGATGCTATTTAAAAACATTCAATTATCAATTTTGAGGTGGCATTTGGATGGAAAATTTGGATAAGGTAGATATAGTTCGTAAAAGGATGAGTGTTAGTTATGAAGAGGCTAAGCTGGCTTTGGAATCGGTAAATTGGGATGTTGTGGAGGCCATAGTCAAACTGGAAAAGGAAGAACAAAGCCGGAAAGAAGAGATATTTGTTCGGGGCAACGAACTAGTGGAAAAGTTTAAAGAGTTGGTCAAGAAGGGGAACGTTACTAAGATCCGGGTTAAACAGGACGATAAAGTCTTAGTGGAGGTTCCGGTAACCGCCGGAGTAGTAGGCGCGGTCCTTGCGCCACAGTTGGCGGTGATTGGGGGAGTTGCCGCCCTTGTCAGTAAATGCGTGTTGGAGATTGAAAGGGGCAATCCGGAAGGATGTCATTGACAGATTATTTATGGTTTGGTATATTCTTTATTAAGGCGTGAGGCATGACCTGCCCTCACTTCAAGTTAATAGCGCGGCTATGATGAAGAAAATACCCAGTAACCCATTGCTAGAAGAGAGCCGGGAGTGGTGAAATCCGGTAGAGTGAGTTGGGACGGCGCTTCGGAGCTAATTTTAATTAAAGTGGATCCGTAAAGATCAACCAGGGTGGAACCGCGGGAAACCTCTCGTCCCTGAAGGGAAGTAGGTTTCTTTTTGTTTGTTTTTGAATAATTGCTTAAGTTATTTGCTGGTTGAGATGAATATTTGAATCTGCCTATATTTTTCTAAAGACCCTTGCTATTTTTGCTTAATACGAACGACGGAGGTGGAAATGGGAGAAATAATAAGATTACTAAAAAGAGATTGGCCAAAACTGTTATTGATTATGGCCCTATTTACCCTTGGAATTTTGATAGGGGAACAATTAACCGAGGTTAATCCGAAGATGGCTGCAGAATTTAAAGATGAGGCCATGCGCAAATTTGAAGAAATAGCCGGATGGATGGAGAATCTACCTCCCGGCGCCGAGTTTTTTGTGATCTGGATCAATAATATCACTGCTTCATTAGCCACGATCTTGTTCGGTTTATTACTGCCGATCTATCCATTAGCATCTCTACTAATGAACGGTGTCATAATCGGTTTATTTCAGAATATGATTCAGGTTGAAAGTGGGCTTAGCCCTTTCTTGTTTTATCTTAGCCTTACGCCACACGGTATTTTGGAATTACCCGCATTTTTCATCGCGGTATTATTAGGAATTCGTTTCGGATTGGTCCCCTATCGTTTGATCCTTCATTATCTACGGACTAAGGAGCATCTGCCCTTATTTAAGGAAGTAACCCGCGAGGCGCGTTCATATGGGATTTTAATCGTAATTATGCTTTTATTTGCCGCAGTGATTGAGATGACTATTAGTCCTTTGCTTTTAAGATTATTGAGTGGTAGATGAAATTCAATTTACTATTGAATATGTACAAAATGAAACATTTGATGATTTGTTGGATAAAAAAAGAATAATATTTAACTAACGGGAGGAAGAATTAATGGCTGAAGTTCAAGCGACCACAACCATGGAGAAGATTGTTTCCTTGGCGAAACGGAGAGGGTTTATCTTTCAATCCAGTGAAATTTACGGTGGATTGAATAGTTGTTGGGATTACGGTCCATTAGGTGTGGAGTTGAAAAACAACGTGAAACGGGCTTGGTGGCGGAAAGTAGTCCAAGAAAGGGACGATATGGTTGGACTGGATGCCAGTATTTTAATGCATCCCAAGGTTTGGGAAGCCAGCGGTCACGTGGCTGGATTTACCGATCCGTTAGTGGATTGCAAAGCCTGTAAACAGCGTTTTCGCGCCGATCACATTGATGGTGACAAATGTCCGGCTTGCGGCGGAGAATTGACCGAGGCCCGGCAGTTTAATTTGATGTTTAAAACTTTCATGGGACCGGTGGAGGATAATGCGGCGGTGATTTATATGCGTCCGGAAACCGCCCAGGGGATCTTCGTTAATTTCAATAACGTGCTTACCTCGACCAGGATGAAACTGCCTTTCGGCATCGCCCAAATCGGTAAATCCTTCCGGAATGAGATTACCCCCGGAAACTTCACTTTCCGGACCAGAGAGTTTGAGCAGATGGAGATTGAGTATTTCGTAAAACCCGGAACCGATGAGGAATATTATAAAAAATGGATAGAACAAAGGTTCCAATGGTATCTTGATATGGGGTTGACTAAAGATCGGTTGCGCTTGCGTGAACACGCCGCCGATGAATTGGCCCACTATGCTAAAGGATGTCACGATGTGGAATATTACTTCCCAATGGGTTGGTCGGAGCTGGAAGGTATCGCCAACCGGACCGATTTCGATCTGAAGCGCCATGCCGAATATAGCGGTCAACGGATTGACTATTTTGACCAAGAGGCCAATGAACATTATGTGCCGTATGTAATTGAACCTTCAGCCGGTGCGGATCGGGGGACCTTGGCTTTCTTGCTTGATGCCTATCATGAGGAACCGGATAAAGACGAGATTCGTGTAGTTCTAAAATTGCATCGGGCGTTGGCTCCGTATAAAGTAGCCATTCTGCCGCTTTCCAAGAAAGAACCGTTGGTGAATATGTCTAAGGAAATTGAGAAAGAACTCTGCAAATACTGGATGGTTGATTATGACGATTCCAAAGCCATCGGCCGTCGTTACCGCCGTCAGGACGAGATCGGCACGCCCTATTGCGTAACCGTCGACTTCCAGAGTCTTGAGGATCAGGCAGTCACGGTTCGGGATCGGGATTCGATGGAGCAAGAACGGATTCCGGTGGCGGAGTTGACCAAATATCTTTGGGAGAAGTTAATGTGGTAGTTTTATAGTCTTGAAAGCCAAAAGGTCAGTTCCTTATAGCTCTTTTCATATCCAATTAATCGTTTATCATTGCAATGACTACTTTCACTCGGCTTCGCAGCAGCAGCCGGGTGATTTTTTTGAGATGTTGGAGTTCGCAAAGGAATACGGACCTATTTGCCGAATTCTTTTCATTGAAAGCAACTCTCATTTCGGACGAATATACCACTGAAAATCTATTACAGCGTTAAAAAGGGTAAGCTGGAAGAGTTTTTTAGAGTTTCAAAGAGATGGGGGGAAGAGTGATGAAAAAAATAACCATCATCAACAGTCTTGACGGTAATGATGGGCAGACCTTTAAGGATAATTTGAATCAAATTCTAGCAACAAATATCGACCGGGCTAGCTTTGAAAGCTTTGATCTGAGGGATATGAAGCTTAATTATTGTTGTGGTTGTTGGGATTGCTGGTTCAAAACTCCGGGGAAATGCAGCCAAAAGGATGAAATGCCCCAATTAATAAGAAGCATTATTCATTCCGACCTTACTATTTTCATTTCTCCGATTAAAATGGGATTTGTCAGCACGGATCTGAAAAAAATAACCGATAAGCTGATCCCCCTGGTTCATCCATATATCGAGATTGTCAACGGAGAATGCCATCATGTAAAGAGATATGACAAATACCCCAAACTGGGATTAATTCTGGTTGATAAGGAGTGGAACCGGGAGAGCTATAGGATCATTACCAATATCTATCAAAGGTTAGCGATTAATCTACGGACTGAACTTGCCTTTTCAATTTTATCCGATGGAAGAATGGAGGGGATCAAAGATGCAATTAACCATTTTTAACGGTTCTCCTAGAGGAACAGGGAGTAATTCCGATTTACTTATTCAATGGTTGGTTGAAGGAGTCCGGCAAAACTCCAATTTTAGGATTGACATGCTATATTTGAATAAAAACCGTAATCATGACAGCTATATCGATAAGTTTAAAACATCCGATATTGTCCTGGTGGTCTTCCCCTTATATACCGATTGCATGCCGGGAATTACCATGTCATTTATGGAAAAACTCCAACCTCTGAGAAGATCCTTAACTGGGTTAAAGTTGGGTTTCGTGGTTCATTCCGGCTTTCCCGAAGCGATACAGTCCAGACAGGTCGAAAAATATCTGGAATGGTTAACTGAGGAGCTGGGCACCGATTATCTCGGTACTGTGGTTATGGGAGGCAGCGAAGGCATCTCTAAGAGGAACCAAGTGTTAATTAGGAAAAAGAGGATGCTCTTTAACGAGTTAGGCCGTAGGCTTTCGCAGGCAGATAAATTTGACGCTGAATTGGTTAAAAAGATTGCCGGAATAGAAAAATTGGGCAAGTTTAGCGTTTGTTTACTTCAAATAATCATTAAAACAGGACTGCTCAATATTATAATGAATCGTCGGTTTAAAGAGAAAAACGCTTATCGGGAGCGATTTGCGAGGCCTTACGCTGAGTAACTGTCGCATTTAACGGCGAGGGATTTTTGATAGGCCTGCTTTTCAAGTTCAATAAGGCTCTTTGAATAGTCATCGAGAAATAGTTCGGTTAGATAGGGATAGGTCTCTAATGGGAACCCGATTCGATTTAATTGCTCCCGTGAAAGTTCAAAGACATCATGTTCCAGCTTCTCAAGGATTATTGCTCCTCGGGTCAACCCCTTCGCTTCCTGCCAGCCGCCTAGGAACGTTCCTTTTAGGTAGGCTGCCCGCATCAATACCTCTGAAACCCGGAGGTTAGAATGGATTCTTCCGGTTGGGATGAAACGTTTGGCCGTGTAGTCCAAACCTGATTCATAAATAAAGCGGTAGGCCTTAAGTTCCGGTTTAGCCAGATTCAACCGTTTGGCTGTTCTAGGGTTCGGTTTGCCGTAACGGTCATTGTTGCCGTAGAGTAAGTGGTATTTAGGTAGTAGTTCGGGAAAGTGTTCCGCGTGCATTCGGTAACGTTCCGACTTACCGTCGCAGTACCGGCAATCATGAGCGCAGCCTTGATAGGGATTGAGGGCATACTCCATCCAGGCGAAGAGTGAGGGGTAACTAGATCTTAATAATGTCTTGGCGTTATACTCCTCGATAATCATTTGTTGTCTCCTCTTTAAAAAAGAATGCTAGGTTAATTATAACGTATAATAATGACAACTTAATGTCAGGGTTATCTCTAGTTTTTAAAATGACACTCGGATGCTGAGATAAGTCTCAGGTAAAAAAAGGTTGAGGGAGGTTTTTTAGGACTTTTACTGAATATTAGATTATTAGACTTATTTTTCCCGGGTGAGATTTCAGCTAATTAAAGGGGTTGCTCAATGCTGAACCAGTTCGATACTGATCTTCCAAAACGAAAACCTTTATCTACCGGCCAGGTTATTGGATTCGCAATTTTGATCTTTACCTTGTTCACTTTTATTCAAGTTCTGGTATTAATCGGTTTGTCGGTTATTCAGTCGCTAAAAGGGACTTCTTTATCAATTGAAGCTATAGCCGGAAGCGGTTTTTATATTGCTTTGGCCACCATTTTGGGCGGGGTTGTTGGAACGACTTTGATTATTCTAATTGTCCGGTATTTTCAAGGCCGGTCTTGCGCTGAATATCTGGGATTAACCAGGATTTCATTGAAACAGTTGGGTTTCTGGATATTAAGCGGAGCAATTTATTTAGTGTTAATGGATATATGCACTTATCTTTTGAGAAGACCGATTGTACCCGAGTTTATGAATAAGGTAATTGTAACGGCAAAGTTTCCGTGGCTTTTATATTTTGCGTTTATTATCGCCGCTCCAGTCTTTGAGGAACTGTTTTTTAGAGGTTTTTTATATAAAGGTCTATGCCACTCAAGGTTAAAACCAATTGGAGCAATCATTTTAACCTCTTTGTGCTGGTCTTTCCTGCATATGCAGTATGATTGGTACGGAGTACTCCAGATTTTTTTGGGAGGACTGCTCTTCGGTTATGCCAGATATAAGAGTGGCTCCGTATATGTTCCCGTTGCAATGCACGCGCTTCAAAATTTAGTGGCAACAATAGAAGCAACAGTTATAGCATCTTAAATGAGATTTCTTTTACCGTACAACCTCATAATGGATTATGGAGGTAAGACAATGCGGTTTTGGGTATATTTTGCGAGATGGTTTATGGTCAACCGGCTGGTTTTGTTTTGGATTATGGATAAATATCGCGCTGACTTAATAAAATCTACGACAATTAAGGCGGATAAAGAGAAAAGGAGCGCTTAAGTTCGGCTAGTCAATTTTGCCAGCCGAAAACTGGCTATTGACATCTGCTTTTCGTTTTGGTATATTATTATTTGTCACTTGACGGCTTTATGGGCTTGTAGCTCAGTTGGGAGAGCGCTTGAATGGCATTCAAGAGGCCAAGGGTTCGATTCCCTTCAGGTCCACCAAACAAAACAAATGAAACTCGCTGAAAGGCGAGTTTTTTGTTTTGTTTGGAAGTTTGAAGAGTGAAGGGTGAAGTTTGAAAATTTGAAAGTGTAAAATAGAGGAAGTCTGGGCGCTATAAAGAATTCTTCAGAGAAAGAATTTGTCGGGCGCGATTTTATATTGATTGAGGAACATGGTGGGAAGTGGTAAAATTAATATGAATAGGTAGGCGGAAGTGAATTATAATGAATGAAAAAGAAATGCTGGAAATATTATTACAAAAGGTGACCGAACAAGGCGCAATTTTAAAAGAACGTAGCACAATTTTAAAGGAACAAGGTACAACCTTAAAAGACCATGGCGTTATCCTCCAAGTTCTCCGACATGGGCAGGAGATTCAAAAGGCGGAAATAGACCACTTGAATATAACAATAGCCCAAATCCAAGGGGAACAAGTCAAGACTAGGGAAGTTATTGATAATATGGCTGGAGACGTTTCCTTTTTAGTCCGTAAAGCAGCTAAACATGATGACGATATTCGCGAATTAAAGCGAATCAAATAGTTGAGGATAAATTAAACAAGCCCCGGAAAGGTTTTTCTCCTTCCGGGGCTTGGTATGTAAAAATTGGGAAGACAAATAATAATCTGCACTACCTGAAAATCTTGCCTACATTTACTTGACTCAAACACACCCGTTCCCTGACCACCCTTAGTCACCCACTCATGTTATAATTAAATTGAAAGATTCCCCAATTTTCCCATCATTTCACCGTTCTCCCGAATTACATTCACTTTTTCGGATGCCGAAGAATCGACGGACAGTCCCTTACCAGGCGAAAGAAAAGGGGTTAACCATCTTAAAACTTTAGAAAAAAAAACCCGCAGTATCTGCTGCGGGTTTTATTTTTTCTATTTGGGGACCTGAAGGGAATCAAAGAAGACTGGAAAAAGTTAGTCATCTACGGTATAAGCGCCGGTATTGCAAGGTCTTCGTGTTTGAGAATATATTATGGGAATGATTAACTTATTGACGATCTGAAAAAGTGTTTTATAATTTTTGGTGAAACGAAAATTGGTTTTAATGACCGGCCCTGGAACGGCGAAGGGGGGATCTTTTGAAAGTTGTTTTTTTCCTTGGAACGGTTTGCGATAGATAACTATCATAAGAGAAAGGATGGGAATTTGATAATGAAAACATTCTCCAAGTTGTTCATGGTATTGATGGTCGGAGTATTGATGTTTGCAGCGGGTTGTTCGAATGATGAGAAAGCTATGGTTGATGCTGTAACTAATGGCGATACTGCTCAAGTGCAAAGTCTGCTCGATAAGGGAGTTAGTCCCAATTTAGAAGCCGAGGATGGGAAAACGATCTTGATGTTAGCGGCATATCAGGGCGATACCGATACTGCCAAAGTGTTGATTGATAAGGGCGCCGATGTCAATGCCAAAGATAGCAGCGGAAAAACCGCTTTGATGTATGCCGCAGAAAAAGGTAATCTTGAAATGGTCAAGCTTCTTTTGGCAAAAGGAGCTGATATCAATGCTACTGATAATAGCGGTAAAACGGCTTTACAAATCGCCAAGGACAATAATCAAACCCAAGTGGCTAATATTTTAAGCAATTGGGGTAAACCAGTTGCGACTCCGGCTCCGGATCCAGAACCGGCTCCAGCTCCAGCTCCGGCGCCCGCCCCGGTTGTCAGCTCGAATAGTCAAAAAAATCAGATTTTGAAACCGGTCTTTTTCGCTCTTGATAATTCGACAATCCAGAATAACCAAAATTCAACTTTGAATGATAATCTGGCCCTATTAAAAGAAAATCCCAAATTATATGTTATTTTAGGCGGTCATGCCGATGAGCGGGGTTCTCAACAATATAATTTGGACCTCGCTGCAAAACGCACCCAAGCTGTGAAAGATTATCTTGTAACCCAAGGTATCGCCAGAGATCGGATTATTATTTATTCCTATGGTGAAGACAATCCGGTCAAATTCGAACACAATGAAAATGCCTGGCAATATAACCGCCGGGTCGATATGTTGGTGTGGGAATCGGTTCTTTCGAAAGACCAAGTAATTAGTGAAACCGTAAAATAATCCTGAATCAGTGAACTAAACTCCGAAAAACCAAGGAAAAGCGCCATCAAATCTTGAATACTCAAAAATAAAAATAATCACCTGCGAGGTTCAAGAAATGTTTGATGGAATTCGAATTACTAATGAAAGACTGATTACAGCATCGGGATTATCCGTCGCCGGACTTTTATTGAGTCGAACTCAACTAGCCAAGCGTTTAAATGAATATCGCTTAAAA
>JAAYEK010000028.1 GCA_012728785.1 Bacillota bacterium
AGATACAAGCCCCATCTCGTCCATTAGTCGCTTTATACGACTGTATGAAGCCTTATTGCCGTTCTTACGCAGTATCCCACAGATACGATCTACTCCATACGTCCCGCGTCCTTCTTCAAAGTACTCCCTGATTTTATTGCGGTAGGCTTGCTCCGCACTTTCTTTCTGTTCTTTCCGACCATGGTAGGCGTAGTAGCCTGACAACGATATTTCCAACATTTTGGCCCACTTCGGAGCAGCATATTCTGAATGCTCTTCCATAAAGGCGTATTTCGTTGCCGCTTTTACCTTTGGCTCTTTGCAAAGTAGGCCGCTGCTTTTTTTAGCATATCACGCTCCATTTTTAGCTCTGCATTTTTTTGAACTCTTCATCGAATTTTTGTCGGGTGTTTGACATGATTTTTCCGCTCCTTTCGAGCTTTATTTTATCTTATCAAACTATCCGAAATTATAACATCGACCCCCCTATTCAAATCCATTAAAACAAACTAATAACTAAGCCCAAATCCGTATTCGAACAACGGGGCATAATCAGCGTCACCGATGTTCACCGGGATCTGGTCCATATTCTTCGGCCAACTGCAAGGCAATTTTCCAGTGGGCGAATAATCACCAAACAAAACATCGGCCACGCCTTGACCTTCCGTTCCCGGAAGCCAAGCGGCTAAAAAGGCGTCGCTTTGGTTGAGTTCTTCGGAAATAATCATGGGCCGCCCCGAGACTAAGATGATCACCATTGGAATACCTAGCTTTTTGACATTTTCAATTGTCGCCCGGTCGGTCTCATCTAAATGCAATGTCTTCGATCCGACAATATCCCCTTTTGTTTCGGCGTAAGGTGTTTCACCAATCACCACGATAGCTGCCTCGGCCTCCTGGACCGATTTACCGTCCCGGTCGTAGCTTACCACCGTTTCCTTGGAAACCGCATTCCGTATTCCTTGCAAAATCGTTGTCCCAGTTGTGGTTTTACCGCTACCGCCATGCCAGGTGATGGTCCACCCACCGCATTGATTACCAAGATCATCGGCGGATTTTCCCGCTACTAATAAATGTTTCAAATTTTTAGATAATGGCAAAGTCCGGGAGTGGTTTTTCAAAAGGACCAAAGATTTTCGGACGCATTCCCGAGCCACTTCCCGGTGGGCTTCGGAACCGATGGTTTTCCGCAATTTATGGTTGATTTTGGGACGGTTAAGTAAGCCTAATTCAAACTTGACCTTTAAAATTCGGCGAGCTGCGTCGTCAATCCGGGATAAGGGTATTTTACCGCTCTCTACCAATTTCTTGGTTGTATTGATGAATAGTTGATAGCTATCAACCACCATCATCATATCGATTCCGGCATTGATCGCCGCAGCAACTTGTTCTTCATAGGTCCCGGGAAGCTGCAAAAAACTTTTCCAATCCGATACCAGAAAGCCTGTAAAACCAAGTTCTTCTTTGAGCACCTTGGTCAATAAATATTCATGACCGTGTAACTTTTGCCCGTTCCAACCGCTATGAGAAACCATTATTGTCCGGACCCCGTTTTTAACAGCCTCTATATAGGGGGTTAAATGGACCCTCCGCAGTTCATCCTCGGTCATGCTGGCATCCCCTTGATCGTTGCCTCTTGCAATACCCGTCCCATGAAGGGTACCGCCGTCACCTATGTAATGTTTGGCGCAGGCTACTACGCTATCGGAGTTTTGTAGTTCAGCGCCTTGAAATCCTTTAATGGCTGCCACTCCAAATGTAGTTGATAACTCTGGAGTTTCACCATAGCTTTCGTAGGTCCGTCCCCAGCGTTCATCTCTAGCAACAGCCACACAAGGTGCAAAAGTCCATTTGATCCCGGTCCCGGCCATTTCAATCGCCGTGATCCGGGCGGCTTTCTCCACCAACGTCGGATCTCCGGTGGCGCCCATGCCGATATTATGGGGAAAAATCACCGAATCGGCGATATTATTAAAACCGTGTACTGCATCGACTCCAAAAATTAGCGGGATTTTCAAACGGCTTTTCAACGCCGCAGCCTGATACCGCTCAACCAAATCCGCTAATTGGCCTGGAGTGGTTCCCGGAAGAATCGAATCCCCGCCGAATAAAAGCGACCCTAAACCATATTCTTGAATATCGCTAATCTCGAACAAACCAATCCGGTCCACTTGGGTCATTTGCCCAATCTTCTCAGTTAAGGTCATCCGGTTAAGCAACTGATCGATTTTCCGATCAAGTTTAGTATCCGCATTAACCAAGGGATTAGTGTTTAAACTAATGCAGACCGATAAAAGAAAAACCGAAAAGCGCCTTAATAATTTACCAGCTATTTTTCTTTTGTTCCCTCCCAAAATGGTTCTCATGAGATAACTCCCTCCCTCAAAATTAATAAGCCTCATATCAAAATGGCGCTTGTACCTGTATTTGTTATGCTAACAATTAGGTTCCTCAGCGCCATTCAGCTCCTATTTAGTATTTCTTAACTAACCCATCATAACGGTAATTTCATTTTGTTCTTTCATCTTCGCCATGGGCATAAAGTTACCTTCGATTTCTTCGCCATTAAGAATGATTTTCACAACACCCTTTTGAATCCCCTTCGAATTATCAACACGGATCTTTA
This sequence comes from Bacillota bacterium, assembly GCA_012728785.1. Lineage (GTDB taxonomy): Bacteria > Bacillota > UBA4882 > UBA8346 > UBA8346 > JAAYHS01. The sequence goes on from JAAYEK010000028.1 coordinate 2,606, forward strand.
ACCATTTACCGCGGAATTCCCTTTCCATGGTAAATTCTTTCCAAGCAGAAGGAATGCATGGGTCGATCCGCAAACCCTCATAATCCGGTTTTACGCCTAAAATTCCTTCCACCGCCGATACTTGTACCGTTGAAGCGGTACCGGTCAACCAATGAACATGGGCACGGCCTAAAAATGGGCTTTCTTTGCCTTCGGTGAATTGACAATGGACATAGGGTTCAGTCTCCCGTATTTCAGCATGTTCATTCATCCGGGCCGGATTGCAATTATTATAGTATTCATAGGCCCGATCACCCCGGCCAAGTATTGTTTCGGCCAAAACCGCCCATCCTTGGGGCTGGGAGAAGATCCCCGCATTCTCTTTCACGCCGGGCAGGAATAGAACCATTCTAAATATTGGTAATCCCCGTTTCTTAAACGCCGGATTCATCAAAACAATCCCATGTTCGGTGTTTAATTCTTCATAAACCTTGTCCATGGCTACTTTTCCTTGTTCATCACGGGCAGCGCCGCTAATTACCGCATAACATTGTGGATTTAACCAAAGGTTGGCTTCATCGTTTTCCTTCGAACCCACCACATATCCGTCTCCCGCAAAGGCCCGTACGAACCGGTCGCCTTCCCAGGCGTGTTTCTGCAGGTTTTCATCTAATTGGGAACGGTGTCCGACCGCCCATTGAACGTCTTCATTATTTCCTTTGCGTTGCGCCAAATCAATAAATACACTTAAGGCCAGATACAACTGTAATGAGGCAAAAACTGATTCACCCTCTTCTTCCAAACGGATGCAGTCATTCCAGTCCGCTTCTAAACCATAGACCATGCCATGTTTACCCAAGCGTTCCAAACTGAACTTGAGCGCTCTTTTTAAATGATCATATACCGTACCCTGATCTTGATCGGCGTAAGGAACCACTTCATCTAAGAATTCCCATTCGCCACTTTCCTTAAGATACTGCGGCACTGTTTGGAATAACCATAAAGCATCGTCGCAACGGTATTCTTCCGGTTTCGGACGAGCCGCTTTTCCCGGTTGATGATCAAAGCGAACCAATGGCATTCCACCACCATTAGACACCTGTCCCGAAAGCATATATACCAAACGTTCCTTTGCGGATACGGGATCAAGGTGCATGATCCCCTGAATATCTTGGATCGTATCCCTAAAGCCCAAGCCATTGCGTAAACCGCAATAAATAAGGGAAGCCGCCCGGGACCAGGAGAAAGTCATAAAACATTGATAGGCATTCCAGGTATTAACCATCCGGTTAAAATTAGGGTCGGGTGTATTAACCTTAAACTTAGCTAAACGTCCGTGCCATAGTTGTTTTAATTGTTCAAATTCTTTTTGGACTGTTCCGGGTTTTTCGTATTCCCGCAATACCTCCCGGGCAATTTCCTCATCACCGTATCCGATGATAAAACAAAGTTCCTTAGTTTCTCCCGGGGCTAACTCCACATCAGTCTGGAGCGCACCACAGGAATTCCCGGTATAGTTAAATGAATTACCGCAATTTCCTTCTTCAACGGCAATCGGATTGGCATAGGTATGATAAGAACCGATAAACTTCTCCCGACTGCCGTCATAACCGGTTACTTTTGCGCCTGCCAACCCGGCGTACCGGTAAGCCTTATCTCCACCCCGGTTTTCATTGATGGTTTGTAACAGAAAATTATCTTTAAAATAAGTCCTGGTAATGAATAAGGTGTATTGTAAATTAACCAAATCTTGAGTTTCATTATTTTCATTGCTTAATTCTATGTAATTGAAAACCGACAACTTACGGGGTTTTGAATCGTTATTCTTAACTTTTAAAGCCCAGACTTCACATTTTTTATCAAGGGGTATATAAAAGAGGGTCTCCGTTTCAATCTGATCGTAATTAGAGGTAATGATGGTATAAGCTGTACCATGTCTACAAACGGAGGAGTATTTTTCAAGGTCCTTGCCCACCGGCTGCCAGGATGCCGACCAAAAGTCGCCGTTTTCCTGATCACGTAAATAAATGTACCTTCCCGGTTGGTCCTGAGGAATCGAGTTAAATCGAAACCGCAAAATCCGACCGTCAGCGCCGGACTTAACAAAACTGTAACCTCCGGCATTATTAGTAATAATCCCGCCATATTCCAGCGAACCAAGATAATTACTCCAAGAAACCGGCGTATCAGGACGAGTAATAACGTATTCCTGATTTTTGTCGTCAAAATATCCGTATTGCATCTTTTCTCCTCCATTGCTTTTCATCTTTATATTTAAGCGAGTTTCATAATAGTATAACTTGTAATCTCAGGTGATCTTTGATACAAGTTGGTCGAGACTATCGAAATATTTTAGTCCATAACGAAAAAAACATTATGAAATCGCTGAATAACTTAAAACAACCAATCGAACCTATTCTAAGATCTTTACCTTACTAAAATACCTATTTTTCTAGACTTAACCACATAATCCTGCTAGTTTTTTTAAATAGGCGATTTATATTCCGGATAATTTAGTTTCCTCCTTTAAAATATCCCGGTTTAAATTACCGGCATTGATAAAAAGAGCCCATGAAACTCATATTTACTTTGGAAATGCAGTTTATTACATGAGCGTGTTTCATAATTACCTTTAGTAAAATTTTAACACAATATATGGTGTCCAACCCGGATTAGTCTATCAATATATTTAAATGATAAATTTAGGAATTATGAAACCGCCTAACATAAATAATTTTTACATAATGTTAAAACAATTGAACTATTTTTTGTTACATATACACCCTGTTTATGATATAATATCAACTGTGAAAATTGTTACAAATAGGTTAGGGTTGGGTTAAATTTTTATTTCTATTCGTGAAGAAAAGAACAATTAATGTTAAGGGTGAAAAAATTTGAAACAAATTCTTGGTAAATACCAACAGCTTCAAAAAGAAGCTCAAAAGCGGCAACGCCAGCAATTTGAAAAAAAACAAATCATTATCCAAGTTGGATCTGCCACTTGTGAGCTGGCTGCCGGTTCCGATGCAGTACTGCGCGAGTTTCAGAAATTAATTCAAGCCTCCGGTCGACAAGATATTATTATTAAACAAACCGGCTGTACCGGACGCTGCTCGCGGGAACCAATCGTTGGGATCTTTGTCCCCGGCAATAAACCTTATAAGTACCAGCAAGTTAACCCGGAAAAAGTAGAGTTGATTTTTCAGGAACATATTATTGGTGGCCATCCGGTCTCCAGTATGTTACTGGACAAAAAATCAGCCCGACATTATTCCCATGTAGTGACCTTTTGTTCTTCCCACGAATGCATCTTACGTTCTTCGAAAAAGTGGGAAGACATCTTCTTAGGCAGACTGGGAATCAAAGGGATCAAACCCGATAGTGTCCGGGTCTATAACGGAGGTTGCATCGGTCTTTGTAAAGCGGATCATCAAAATGAGGAATCCGTTAAAATGATTGTTCAGCCGGAAAATGTGACCTACGGTTTTAAAACCGAGGCTGAACTGGATCAAATTATTCAAACCCATTTTGTTGATGGTAAAATATGTAAAGAATTAATGGTTTCGTTACCTTCAACAGTCGAACACTTCATGTCGGTTTACGGTGACGTGGCTTTCTTTAATAAACAAACCCGCCTTACTCTTCGTAACAGTGGTCTAATCGATCCAGAGAGTTTAGATGAGTATATTTACAATCGCGTCTATGAAGCTTTAGTAAATGTCCTTGGAAAATCCGATTCACAGTGGGTTATTTCCGAAGTTACCCGCTCCGGTTTACGAGGACGTGGTGGCGCCGGTTTTCCGACCGGCTTGAAATGGAAAAGCGCGGCCGACGCAAAACACGACTCCATAAAATATGTTGTTTGTAACGCCGATGAAGGCGACCCGGGCGCTTTTATGGACCGGAGCGCTTTAGAAGGCGACCCTTTTAGTATCATTGAAGGCATGACCATTGGCGCTTATGCGATTGGCGCTACAAAAGGATTTATGTACATTCGCGCCGAGTATCCGTTGGCTATCGATCGGGTCCAAAAAGCCATCGACCAAGCCCGGGCTGCTGGTTTGTTAGGCCAAAATATTCTTGGTTCCGGTTTTAATTTCGATCTAGAAATTCGACTTGGGGCAGGCGCTTTTGTCTGTGGTGAAGAGACCTCATTAATGCGTTCAATCGAAGGTCAAAGAGGCCAGCCTCGCATTCGTCCTCCCTATCCCGCCCAATCGGGGCTTTGGGGACACCCGACCGTAATTAATAACGTTGAAACCTGGGCTAATATTCCGGTCATCTTTCTTTATGGTTCCGAATGGTTTAGTAGTATCGGCACTGAAAAGAGCAAAGGCACGAAAGTTTTTGCCTTAGCCGGTAAGATAAACAATACCGGTTTGGTGGAAGTACCGATGGGAACTTCTTTACGGGATATTATTTATGATATCGGCGGCGGATTGGCCCCTGGAAGAAGCCTCAAGGCTATCCAAACCGGCGGACCTTCTGGCGGCTGTATCCCAGCGAACGCAGTTGACACCTCCGTTGATTATGATACATTGGCCAAGGCCGGTTCGATTATGGGCTCCGGCGGAATGATTATTCTAGACGATCAAGATTGTATGGTAGCCACTGCAAAATTCTTTTTAGAATTTACCCAGAGTGAATCATGTGGTAAATGTGTGCCTTGTCGCGAAGGAACAACGCGAATGTTGGAAATCTTAGAGAAAATCACCGAAGGCCACGGCGAAATGTCCGATCTCGATAAGTTGGAACGCCTTGGTAAACTGGTTCAAAAAACTTCCCTCTGTGGATTGGGACAGACTTCGGCAAACCCAGTACTGAGCGCTATCAAAAATTTCCGCAAGGAATTTGAATCCCATATCATTGATAAACGATGTCCGACTCAAAAATGCGCCAAATTGGTTCATTATGAAATCGACTCTGAAAAATGTACCGGTTGTATGCTTTGTGTACGTCGCTGCCCGGCTTTTGCCATCACCGGCAGTCCGAAACAGCCGCATCATATCGACCCTGAAACCTGCGTTAGATGCGGAGATTGTTTCCACAGTTGCAAATTTGGCGCAATTAAAAAAGTGTAAGGATGGTAACACATATGAAAAATATCAATTTGATTATCGACGATACTCCGGTAACAGTGCCTGAAGGGACCACCATCATGGATGCCGCCGAAACAATCGGAGTTCATATACCGCGCCTTTGTTATTTACCCAAATTATCATTGGAAGGCGCCTGCCGAATCTGTATTGTTGAAGCGGAAGGTTATAAAGGTTATTTAGCTTCTTGCGCCGCTAAGGTAGTGGAAGGAATGAAGATCCGGACCAATTCTCCGGAAATCCGACAAGCCCGTCGCGACTTAGTCGAATTAATCCTCGACAACCATCCCATGGAGTGTCAAACCTGCGAGCGAGATGGTCAATGTGAGCTGCAAAACTTAGCCTATACTTTAGGAGTGCGCGAACGGCTTTTTGAGGGGAACCGAAAACATTTTGAAATCGATGATTCCGGTTTTTCAGTAATCCGAAACTCCGAAAAATGTATTCTCTGTCGGCGTTGTATCCGAGTTTGCGCCGAAGTTCAGGGTGTCTATAATCTCAACCAAATGTACCGTGGCTTTAATACAGTTGTTGGTCCGGCTTATCTGGATCCCATGCGTGATTCGGTATGTATCAATTGTGGTCAGTGTATTAATATCTGTCCAACTGCTGCTTTCATTGAGCAGGATTCAACCGAGGATGTTTGGGCGGCATTAGCGGACCCTAAAAAAACTGTTATTGTCCAAGTCGCTCCTGCAATCCGGGCTGCTATCGGCGAAGGTTTCGGATTGAAACCGGGAACACCGGTCACCGGTAAGACAGTTACCGCCCTACGCCGTCTTGGTTTTGATATGGTATTTGATACCAACTTCTCAGCCGACCTGACCATTATAGAAGAAGCCAATGAATTTATTAATCGCGTCCAAAGCGGTGAAAAATTGCCGTTATTGACATCATGTTCACCAGGTTGGATTAAATTTATGGAACTTTTTTATCCGGAGTTTATACCCTATGCTTCTACTTGTAAGTCACCCATGTCAATGCTTTCAACTTTGATCAAAACTTATTACGCTAATGCCAAATCTCTTGACCCCAAAGATGTTTACGTGGTAGCGATAATGCCATGTACAGCCAAGAAGTTCGAAGCGTGCCGTTCCGAGCACATGGCTCCGGAAGGATATCCTTACACCGATGCGGTCTTAACCACCCGTGAACTAGTTTGGATGATTAAATCATACGGAATCGACTTTAATAACCTCCAAGAAAGTGATTTTGACTCCCCTCTAGGCCTTTCTTCGGGAGCCGCCGATATTTTCGGAACTACCGGCGGTGTAATGGAAGCAGCGCTCCGTACCGCTTACGAAAAAATCACCGGACAGACTCTTACTGAGCTAAACTTTTACCAAGTTCGGGATGCACAAGGTCTAAAAGAAGCCACCATTGACATCGGAGGCCAAAAGATCAATGTCGCGGTAGCCAATGGCTTACAAAACGCCAGGACTATATTGGAAAAAATTAAAAATGGGGAAAAACAATACCATATGGTAGAATTAATGGCTTGTCCAGGAGGATGTATCGGCGGCGGAGGCCAACCTTATCCTCAAAACGGTCATTCCGTCTTTGATCCGGAACTGCTTAAGTTAAGAGCTTCAGCTTTGTATTCGATTGATGAAGCTAAAACACTACGTAAATCTCATGAAAATCCGGATATTCAAAAACTATACGAAGAATACTTGAAACAACCCGGTGGCGAATTGGCTCATAAATTATTGCATACTCGTTACACTCACCGGTTTCCGAGGGGGATATAAAAATGACAATTGAAACTAAAAAAGAGTTGACCCCGGAGATTCTTGAATTTATTGAAACCTGCAAAACCCGGGAACATCCGGACAGTTATTTAATAGCGGTTCTCCATAAAGTTCAAGGCGAATTCGGATATTTATCCAGGGATCACATGGACGAAGTCGCCCACCTGTTAGGGATCCCTACAGCTTATGTTTTTGGAGTAGCCACCTTTTATCATTTTTTCCGGCTGAAACCGCAGGGAAGATACTCGATCTCAGTTTGTCTTGGCACTGCTTGCTTTGTTAAAGGCGCCGATAGAGTACTTGAATCTTTCAAAAATGAGCTAGGCATTGAAATGGGTGAAACCACTAAAGACGGAGTTTTTTCCTTAACCAATACCAGATGTCTCGGTGTTTGCGGTTTAGCTCCGGTAGTAATGGTTAATGATAAAGTTTATGGTCAGGTGACTCCACAACAGGTGCCTGAAATCTTGAACCGGATCAGGACAGAGATAGATAGTGAAGCAGATCAGACTGATTTAGAGTAAAATTTATAACAGGCTATGTAAACTGCACCCCTTAAAGTGACACGGAAATAATCCGGTAGTCATACAATAAGGGGTGCTTTTTTATAGTCTTTTTATCTCATCCACTTTTGTCCCATAAAGTTTTACTTCGCTAATTTATAAATCTCTTCCATAAATAATATTCTTTCATAAGTCTGTTCTAATGAAATATTTGGTGTTAATCCATCCAAAACATTCGCGAAGAACTTTAACTGGTTAACGTAATAATTTTGAGGCGGGAAAAAAACCGTTTCTTTTGATTCTTTATTAAAGTCTTCAATAATAAGTGACATCTTCCTGTTTCCTAGATTAGCTCCAAAAAAGTTCGGCATTGTAATTTTTGCAGATTCAAATTCTAATTCATGGCATGCTTGATATGGCATTTCAAAAGAACAGGTAAACTCGGAAATAATACCATCATCAAATATTAATTGGGCATTAAAGGTCCAGTCGCAACCATTGGGTCCGTTAAAACTTGATTTTCCGTTGTATGATGCATTTTTAAGCTGGCCTAAACACTGAAGAAATTGCATCCAATAACTACCCAGATCGTAAAATGCGCCACCGCCTTTCTCTGGTGAACTACGGTAGTTTCCCAAAAAATTATCTTTAGCAATAAAGCTTGCTCTTGTTGTAACCCGTTTCAATCGGCCATATTGTCCGGAATTTTTAATATCAATTATGTATTTCTGCCAAGGATGATGTTGGACCATTATGGCCTCAAGCAAATGGACCTGGTTGACTTGACACTTCTTCTCTATTTCTTTATAATCGGTGGCTTTTAAGCATAATGGCTTCTCAATCAGTAAATGTTTTTTGGCCTGGGCTGCCTTTAACGCCCATTCGGCATGTAATTCATTTGAAAGGACAATATATACAAAATCAATACTATCGGATTTTATAAGTTCATCAAAATTATCATAAACAAACGGTAGGCCATATTTTTTCCCATACTCATCAGCCCGTTCTTTATCATGACTGGCGATTCCACCAACTTTAATACCATCAATATTTTTTAACGGAAACAATAATGAAATTGGTAATATTTTTGCACATCCTAAAATGCCGACCTTTTTTACCCTGTTTTCCATTGAAATGTTCCCTCCAGATTTTCAATCTATAAGCAACCACTCGGATCATTATAGATTTGTTTAATCACTTCCTCAATACAGATACTCTCAATGTTAATATCACGCACTGGAAGAGTTTTTAATATCTTGTAAACTTCATCTTGGATGTTACATTCGCCAAGGTCAACCTCAATTTTTGCCGATATCGAGTCAAACTCAACCACTTTAAACCCATTTAATACATCATGGTTAAGCCGTGATAAAAACTTTACTTCAATGGTTTTCCGGTTTGCGAAAACAGCAAACAGCTTATCGACGGATCCGTCATAAATAATCGCGCCGTGGTTGATTATCGTAATATTATCGGAAAGGTTCTCAATCTCATCCAGGTCATGGGTTGTCAAGATAAAAGTAGTACCACGTTCCCTGTTAATCTTCTTTATATAGTGGCGAAATGCCTCTTTAGCAAAAAGGTCCAACCCAATGGTTGGTTCGTCCAGGTAAACCAACTCCGGTTCATGTAACAAGGCGCAGACAAGCTCGCATTTCATCCTTTCCCCTAGTGAAAGAGTACGCACCGGCTTTTTGATCACCGCTTCAATTTGTAATACATTCTGAAAGTAATCGAGATTAGCTTTATACTTCTGTTCCGGAATCTTATAGATCTCTTTATGCAATGAAAATGTGTCTGTCGCCGGCAAATCCCAAAGCAATTGGGTTTTTTGACCGAGGACTACTCCGATATTTTTTACATACTCCTTCCTCTGTAACCAGGGAACATATCCCATCGCTTCAACTGTCCCTCCGGTAGGAAAAAGTATTCCCGATATAACCTTAATAATGGTGGATTTCCCCGCTCCATTCGGTCCGATTAAGCCTCTAATCTCTCCTTTTTTTATTTTCAGGTTTATACCGTTAACAGCGGTTATATATTTGTATTTGCGGTTAAATAAGAGTTGTAGCGACGCTCCCAAACCGGTGCCGTTCTTTTCGTGAACCCGAAAGATTTTTTTCAAGTCATTCACCACAATGATATTCTCTGGCATCTTCTCACCCTCCCGCACTGGTATATCTTTTTAAACAAAACTGCCATAATTTAATGCTTAAAATAAATATCAATAAACAACTGAAAATACTTATAAACACTGCGGCATTTAAACGGTTGAGCATTGTTTGCGCCGGGAAATAGCCCCATAAAGCCACCGGAATCATTACCACCGCAATTAGCCGGACCCATGGAGCGAACACTTCCACCGGATATCTAGAAAACTCGAGTAACCGATCAAAAATCTGGCTAAGTCTACCCATATGCACGATTATAATGGCGATGGAGCAATAAATGATGGTAACCGCCATATAGAGTAAAATTCCACAACAAAAAAGCCCAACCACCGCTCCGATTTGCCATAGACTTATTATCAACGCCAACCGTTTAATGGAGATCATAATCACCACTAAACCGGCGATAACTGCTCCTACTCCTTGATAATAAAAGCCGTCTACCATAATAATACCCAAAACAGGATATGGTTTTAATAGCAGCCGGTCAAATCCTCCACCTTTGATTAGCGCTTCCATATTTTCACGAATTTCTCCGAATAATAAATCCTTGATTCCAAGCCATAAGAGCATCATTCCTTGAAAAAGAATGATTTGGTTCAGATTCCACCCGGGATATCCTTTCATTTTAATAAAAATAAGATAATGAATGATCGGACCCAGACTTGATAGTCCCATGGCTACGAATAAACCCAAAAAAAAATCGAAACGGTATTGAATCCCCCTCAAGACCTTCATCTTACTGTTCAAATAGAAAAGTCTGAGGAGATCAACTAAAACATTCACCTTATCTAACCCCCGATGGCGCAAAACTTTTGGATCGCCCGCCGCCAAAAAATACGTGTCAAAATGTAAAGACCAATAACCCATCCTAATTGAGTGCGGAAAATTGTAAAAAAAATAACGTTATCTCGTATTTGCTCCCGGTTCAATAATATCTGAACCGGCCAGTAAAAAATATATTCAAACGGAAGGAAACGGGTAATGTTAGTGAACCATTCCGGAAAAAACTCCAGTGGAATATAGGCTCCCGCCATCAAGGAGATAATTGCAAATTTAATACTTTGCAACGAATAATTGCTTTTAATATAAAAAGCCGCTAAACCATTTAGATAGCCAATTAGAAAATATAGCAAAAATGCTAAAACGCTTACGGTTAGAAACTTTAAAACCGATTCCGGAGTAAGGAAATCGGGGAAAATAATCAAGCTAAAAATGAATACACTAGGCAGAAACTCTAAAAAAAAACTTTGGATTTTTATTCCTACAGCATGCGCTAGTTCGAACTGAAAAAGGGAAACCGGTTTTAACAAGTCGACTACCAGATCGCCCGATATAATTTTACTGCTAATCCTGCTGTCCGTATCATTCCAAACCCAATACCATATAAGGGTAAGCCCGGCAAAATACCATATCATCTGCGAAAGACTATAACCCAACAAGACATCCGCATCATTATAAGCATAAATCCGAGAAAAAAAAGCCGCTATTATTAAAAGTGAAATTGGTTCTCCAACTAAAGATAGCATATTGCTGGTCCGGTATTGGATCAATATTTTCATTTGAAGTATTAACACTTTAAAAAACAACCTCATACTTTACCCCCGTAATAGAAGAAGCATTTTGAACACCTATCTCAAGCCAGTTTTATCTGCCGCTCTTTTTCCACCTTCAGATACTTCATCATCCTTTTTACGTCAATTCTCCTGGAAGCAGGATGATACCTGACGATATTCATAGTTGTCACCCCCAAAAGTTGAACCCAAAGATCTAGGTCAGTATCTTCAACATAATCCACGACAATCGTCCGAATTTTATCCTGCGACAACTGGTCCATAAGGCGTTCCTTAAAACCTTGCAAATCACTCTTCTCTCTAAACTCCAGCAGTTTTTTCTCCAATCCGATATCCATCAGCATTTTATCGGAAGACATCTCGCCCTTAAAGAACTTATGGGCATATTTTCGTGGTAGTCTCAATGCCTCGGGATGTTTATTCAAGAAATAGTCGATATTGAACTCATATCCGGCAACTTTATCCGGTTGAATCACCAAATCCATTCTCGGGCCGTGATATTGATGAAGTACTTCCAGTTGGTAATTTATTACCAACTGGAGTTTTCTTTCATATAAGCGATAACCTAGTTCCAGGTCTTCCAAACCCCAAAACTTGAAGTTCTCGTCAAACCCTCCCACCATTTCCAGCCATTGCTTTGGTATGGCGAGATTACAACTATAAACCTGCATCCAGGGACAGATAATCGCATTTGAATTATAGGAAGTAGTTTCATATAAAAAATGCCGGAACTCTAACAGATCATAATTGGATCTGTCAAAACGATATTTATTGAAGATCTCCCCACTGGAAATATCGAAAAATGATACTTCCTCATTTAACATCAGTCTATTGCCGATAACCATGATATCCCGGCTTAAGGAAAAACACCTGTCCAGTTCGGTTAAATAATCGCGATTTATGATGATGTCCGAATCGATAAAGACGATAATCTCGCCTTGAGCGTTTCTCCAGCCGTAGTTTCTGGTTCGCGCGCGGCAAGAATCGGCGCATCGCTCTAAAAATAAGTATTTTAAATCATATTCGCGATTAATTCCTTTAATATACTCATAAGTGCCGTCGGACGACCCGTCATCAACGACAATAACCTGATAATCTTGTCTTTTCCCATTTTGATAATTAAAGGATTCGAGCGTGTTTTTGAGCAAGACTTTATTGTTATAAGTCGGTATTATAAAACTATATTTCATTAAATCCGAGCCTCCTACTTCACCCTTTACTCTGTTCCCGGAAGGCCGGGGTTGCGCAACTTTATAGCGATTTCAATTGAGTTATTGCGACCGAGACATTTTTCCATAACAATGAAACAAAGGTTCCAATTCCGGAAATACCTCTACACAACTTTCATGACGCAACTCATCGAATTTACGCGTCTCATTAACAAAGATGGGAATACGATGAGACCAATCCTGGTCATTTAAATATTGGAGACAATCAAACCATTGTAAAAACCTCCCGTTGGATTCAAGTCGATCATCACCGTAAAAAGGTGTCTGACCTTTTAACCATTGAATATGGTTCTGAAATTTTGCAATGACCTGCTTTTTCATCTCCGGTGGAAGAATCTTTATTTTGTAACAAAATGGTTCCACTAAAAATATTAGAACAATTTCATCGGCTGAAATATACTTTTCTTCTACCATCCACCGATGAAAATCGGGCAAATGCCATATATTATAGGCGCTGACAGTATAATTAATATGAATCCGGCTATGCGGACATTCAAGTTTAAGCCGACTCCAGTTTTCTAAGACTTGATCCCACTTTAATCCTTTGCGTAAATACTCGCATCTCGCTCCAAGTCCATCTAAACTGATGGCGATTCGTAATTTAGTAAATTTTTTCCAAAAAGATATGATGTCATAATTTTTAAGAGCTAGCTTGGTCAAATTAGTAATATACGACAATTCGACATCGTGTTTATTTAACCCATCAAGTATTTGCAATAAATGATAGTTTTCCTCCATTAATAGCGGTTCGCCCCCGGCAAACTGTATCCGATCGACGTATGAAAAATATGGGCCCAGATCATTCAAAAGTTTAGCCGAATCGGTTATTTTGATAATCGCTTTATTGCTGTCGGTAAACTTCCATCTCCCCAAGACTTTCCCTTCATAAAACCACCTTGAACTACTATAATAACCGCAGGATCGACATTTTAAATTACATATGTTGGAGAACCGGATATCCCAATCAACTGGCTTTGCATTAGGGGAAAATCCCTCGGAATCCGTGTCTACCACCCAATCAAGGTACTTATAAGCATATAAATTGTTAATTTCTGTTCTTAAGTTCCAAAGCCCTAGTTTGGCTTGTTGATAACATTGCGCGCAACGCGGGTCCGCTTCATCGGCCAGCAGTTTCAAACGAAAATTACGAATGATTTCCCCCTGCCAGAGTTCCTGAAAACAATTCTCATTCAGACTGCCGTACCCTTTTCCGTTAACCCGCGCCGAACAACATAGGTTCATATTGCCCAAACTGGTCACATGCAGATGTACCCACGGCGCTACACAAAAGTGCTTTCCCTTCTCGATTAACTCCTTAATTAGTTCCCGTGAATGCATACAGGACGACTCCTTTTGCAAATACTTAAATTGCCTATCTTGCTTTTGAAGGATAATAGCTAGGTCCTAGTCTATACCCCATGTAAATACAGAAGAACACATTTGGAACAAACCGGCATCAATCCATTACTCAAAATTCTTCTGGCTTCCTGAAACTTTTGGTTATGCCAGACCTGAGAGACGCTGTTCTCATTTAAATCACCAATTTCAAACTCGGGAAACAACTTACAAACCGTTACTTTTCCGTTGGGAAGCACGTTCATCCGATTGACGATACCGATACACCTGCTTTTATTCTGAACTGCCCGTTCCTCACCCAGAATAAAACCTTTTACTTCTTCCAATTCCAGTGCCGGTTGAAAACGCATTCTGATTTTCCATTTTCGATTACTAATTCTGACTAAATCGTCAATCAGAGCATTAATCGTGTCTATTTGAAGATGATATTGATACGAATGCCAGCTTGGAATATGGCCCTCGTCTAAAACGCGCAACCAAGCAAAATGTTTCTTGAAATAACAATCCATGTCTTTAGCGACCGTTTCCGAAATATACCACGGAAAACAAAAATAAAGCGTGTTAATTCCTATTTCCTCAAACATCTCCGCAAACTCATACATTTTCCCAATCATACTTTCACTGATAACGCAATTAACCGACACTTCTCCTTTAAAAACATTCTTTCGCTTTAAATCCAATAAGAGTTCAATGTTTTTGATGACTTTTTGATAAGTCCCTATCCCTCTTACATAATCGTTTTCAGCTTCAAAGCCTTCCACGCTCGTTAACAGCGCCAAGTTTTCGGATATTTTTAAAATTGAATCCAATTTCTTTTCCACGTCGATTCCATTAGTGCATAACACGGTCCAGCGGGGATCTTTTTCCAAGGCATCGGATAACCTATTCCATTCGCTATAACATAGAGGCTCACCGCCCCATAAATAAAGATTCGACTTCACTGCCGATGTCTCTTGTAAAATTTTCGACAATGTCTCAAACTTTAGCTCTTCTTTTTGTACCGCTTTATCTAATGCATTATGGAAACCCTGATCGTTCCATTGAAAACAATGTTTACACCTTAAATTGCATTTGTTGGTAATTTGGAGTCCCACTTCATCCGGAATTACCGTTGCAAAAGAAGGATTTATCAGGGTAGTCTTCTTGCCCAAAGACATGTTTCTGATAGTACGTTTAAGCCGGTTAAATGTTGCTTGATCAAACTTAACGTCGGTTTTTGGCTGCAAAACCCATTCCCCCCTAAAGAAAACATTTACTTCTTATTAGGATCGCAATAATATCGTGAGCAAGCGGTACAAATTGGAAAAAGATTCCTTCGCATATATTCCCGGTACTTTTCATAACGCGACCCGTTCCAGATATCTAGTATTCCCTGTTCATACAGATTCCCAAGGGTAAGATCGTAAAAAGTATGACAAGGAGAGACGTCTCCCCTAGCGGTTATCTCTGTATAGATCCATGGAAAAGAACATCTGCTTCTGCGATCCTTCATTTTTGACCAATCGGCATTATAGAAATTTCTGATATTTTCCGCCTCTATCGTCTTCGGATAAGTAATAAAATAAATATTATTTTCAAGACAACGCTGTTTTACCTGATGGATTTGTCTGATAAGTTCGTTAACGTCAATGGTGTTGAATTCCCGGTGATCCCAATAAATACCACTTGCCACGGGAGCTTCACCAATTCCAAATTCTTCTTTTAAAACAGAGGCATAATCCTGACATTGTTTTTCCGTTGCATACAACTGAAATTCAATGCTGAGATGATCAAGTTTTGACAAGTCAAGGCATTCCAAAAAGAGTTTTTCGATATATAAATAGTTCAAGGGCGTAACAATGATAGTAACGCCGATCTTTGGCAAACTACTCCCTTTCATTTGCCGGACCTCAAATAATCGCTCAATACCATTTACTACTTTTTCATAAACACCCTTGCCCCTTTGAGCATCATTAATCGTTTCAGGGCCATCCAGGGAAATCCATAGTCTGCAAGGTTTAGTCTCCACCAACATTTCGGCAAGTTCTCCCAATAAAGTGCCATTAGTAGGTATATCTACACTGAGTCCATATTCTTTAGCAGTCGCTAACACCTGATCTACCCATGGATACATCAAGGGTTCTCCGCCGAAAAGACCCAAATATGGCTGTCCAGGACTAGAGTCTGTTATCAATTTTTTAACGATTTGGAAGTCTAATTGGGATAATTCTTTTTTTCCGTGATAAGACCCTTCCTGCCCCCACTCATAACACATTTTGCATCTAAGATTACATTTATCCAATAATTGAATAACAATCCACTTGGGGTATTTGAAATTTTCCAGGCTTCTCTGGGTTTTGTTAACAATTTCGGACTTTAGCATTAATAGCCCTCCGGAATTCAATTATATTAATTAAAAATTTAATAAATTTTATTTGCGCAAATGATAAATTTTGTAAAGAAGAACGCCTTCTTTCAGTAACCGGTATTTTTCACCTCCGGGCAAAGCGAGAAAATCCTCATTTAAGTATAATCGTTGTTCACTGTTATTACGCAATTTATCTGCTAAAAAACTCCGGTTTGATGATTCTTCCAAAGATAATAAAATATTTGAAGTAGCATCGGTATTTCGCATAATTCTAAATCCCAAATTTTTTAAAAAACTTTCGCGATACATAATCTCCGAAGTTGGAACAGAGTCGGTATAAATAAAAAGTCCTCCAGTGTTTAGTATTCTGTATGCTTCAGTATAAAACTTTTCTAAATCGGGATAATTCAACGACGACTCCATATTGATAATCACGTCAAAACTATTGTCAAGGAAGGGTAAATTCTCCGCATCTCCAACCAAAAAAAATAATCTATCTTTATGGGTTCTGCCACAATACTTTACGTTCTCATAACTGATATCCAATCCAACGGATATTTGGGGCTTATAATACTTATGAATCGTATTTAGCGCTCCCCCTCGGCCACACCCTACATCAATTATTCTTTTACCATTTAGATCAATGGCCCCAATGGCTTCACCCAATAGCTTGATTGATTTTTTGTTAAAGACTTGATTGTTAAAAAAAGGTTGGGAATATTGGGTGCTATCATTTGCTACATAACCGTAATTGATAAACTGGGCAATTGGCGCGACGACACTTGAATTTAATTGGATTGAAATAGTATTGTACAGTTCCTGCATGAATGTTTTATCAGTTAATTGAAAGTCGTTACTCGTTTTTTCATTTTGTGAATTTATGAACTTTTCAACTAACATTATAGGAACATTTCCCATAGTCTTATAACAAGTCTGACATTCTGAACAGGACAATACATCATTCTTAGGTTTCAATCTTCCCAAACAGCTAGGACATACTATTTGAATGGGTGATGTTTTGGTGAAAAGCATTACGCCTCCATATATATACAAATCTAGTTTTGATTTCATAGACCAGTTTCTTTTCAGATAACCGATTTTACTATATTTTATATTCAAAACGTTTCAATACTTCATTTACATAATTATTACAAGTGGATTTAGAGTTTAATATATTTTGATGCATTTTCTCAAGGATAGACTCTGAATAACCGCTCTCTTTCCACTTATCATAAGATATCCCAAAACCCAACCATTCCCATAAATCAGCATTCTTCTGCTCATAATCGCCGAATGGATCCAACATGATCAAGGGAGTGGCGGATGATAAAGAATCTACTAAAGTAGCGCCGCCGGGCTTGCTGATAATGCCTTTGCTTAATCTAATAACATCAAATAATTCGTGGTACTCAGGCCTATTTCGAAATACCGGTTTTTGGCCGTCTTTTACCTCCCCAAAAGGAGGAAATTCATGACGTTCCTCCTTATTCTTCAACCATGGTGACCAATCAGGATCGACCATAAAATAACGGTTACTCTTTTTTGAATGTATAACTTCGGCAGGATCGTAAGCAACTATATCAAGGGAAAAATTCTTCGCTTCCAACTGGGGAATTTTACTTTGATAAGTTCCCATCCCCCATCCTCCACCATGAATTACATACCGATCCATTCGCTCCTTGAAAGGGATCGGCTCCTGATTGGCAACCGAAAGTTCATAGTCTAACTTTTTACTTTCCAAATTGAATAACCATATATGATTATAATGCTCGATTTCGGATTTATATTTTTTCCATGAAGTCGAAATACCAGCATCCATATGAACAATATCGATATTTATGTCTTTTTGTATTTCCCGATTGATATATTCTTTTAAGATCGGTATCCAAAATCCAGAAAAGACAATAAAGTCACTTCGATTTTCTTTTACCCAACGATCATTCATTTCTTCCAGGGCCTTTGGATCAAAACTGGATCCAAGATCTTTGTTTATTTTTTGTCCGGTCAAAGCCACCCTGAAACTTTGATGAAAAGCCTTCTTATTCTCTAAAATTTTTTTCTTTTTTTCATCGGCAATCAGGTTTTCCAAAACAACCACTTCAGTTGGTATCCCTTTCGTTCTTAATTGATAATCCAGAAGGATTGCCGGAATATATACTCCCATCGCCACTCCCGAACAAAGAACAGTTATCTTATTACACTTCATATTATCCTCCAGTCCCGTGCTGAAATTGATGTGTTTACTATTTACCCATCTATCGTTTGCTCAGTTATAAACTGTAAAAGATAACGAATTCAAAATCCGTTTTGTTTTTTCCACTAAACCCAAACTCGTTTCTTCGCAATTTGCAGCTGCGGTAATGTACAATCTTCCCTTATATGTTTTATTTTGATCCGAATCGCTATCCAATTCCCGATTAATAAACAATGAATTGCAAGATAAAGGGATAATTCCCGATTTGCAATTCGGTTTAAATAATAGGTTTAGGTTATCCAATTTGGTTAATATGTCATCTATTTGAACCGTACCTTTAAATCCAACTACAAAGAAGAAAAAGTATCCTTTTAAAGAAAACTTGGAAAGATATTGATCAAGGTAATGGTTGATTAATCCCATTGATTTTCTGGCGTTAATCTCAACCACAGGGACTATTTTTCCATCAGCCAAGATCATTGAATCAATACAGACATCGCCTGAATATCCGTCTTTAAACAATTCCCCGGCAACCTTTTCCATAACCGTAAAATAACCGTGCTGATCCAAATAATCTACAAAATCTTGATCTGCGGTCATCGAACCGACATATGAGAAATTATTATTTATGATATTTTGGATAGAAAGAATAGTCATATTACCAAAAGGATCGATTTTTAACTGACAAGAAAAATCAGATCGTTTTTCAAGAAAAGGTTCCATTATAAAACAGGTTTGTAAACCTCTTTTCTCCTGGGAGATAATGTAATCTGTGATCCTTTTTAAAATTCCTGGAGATGAAATCAAAGCATTACCCTTTCCTGATACTCCATAAGCGTCTTTAAGAATAATCCCTCGCCCATTATCATATTCAGCGGCTAATTGTGTAATATCCACACCTCGATTGATCATGGTTCCATACTTTTTTAGCCCAATCCGATCATGTAACTTATGTGAATATATTTTGGAATTCACTCTTTTGATGATCTCGATCTCCGAGTAATAATTTTCTATACTGAGCTGCTTGCAAATTCCGGCGGTACTGGGCAGTATTGCATATGTATTTAAAGCGGAAACATCTTTTAAAATTTCTTGAAAATAGGGTTCTTTAATTCGGCTGCTTAATAATTCAAAAACACATGCTTCATCCGAATCGAATTTGTCATTACCGGTTTTATAAAGGTCCTGACGGTTGTTGGAGAACATAAAGCCTATCTCTTCCAAATAGCTTTTAAATACCGGATTCATTTTAAAACGGTTTAATAACAGATCTCCCCTATTGCATAATGAAAATAGTAATTCATCCATACATGCTATAATTTGGGTTGCGTTTTTATCTTTTAGCTCCGGTAATTTTGAATAACCTTCAGGTCTCCAATATTTCTCAGCATCAAAAGACCCCATAACCACTGTTTTGCTCATTGATAGTATTCCTTCAAAAAAAATTAAGAAACGTCAGAACACTTTTGTGCACCGGTAATATATTCCGCCAAAATGTCGATACTGTTTAAATTTTCAAAGTCAAAATTTTCAAAGTCAAGTTGAATTAGGAACTCATCTTCAATTATGAGAACAAAGTTGATCATTTGAATCGAGTCCAATCCGATATCATTGATGATATCCGTTGAGCCATCAAGAGTTTCGGCTAATTCAGGGTTACCGGTTATTTCGCCTAATAACTGTTTTATTTTTTCCTTAACATTTAAATTCACATTCATTATAAATTTTCCCCTCCCAAATTTAATTATTAACGAGCTAGGAATACTTTTTTGATTTTATACTACACCTATAAAAAAAAACTAAAACTGTTCCTAGCAAGTCTCAAATTATTCTCTTCTTTATTTTGTCCCATGACCATAAAACCAAATTTGGAAACCTAAGTTTTTTATCGATCAGCGGCATCAGTTCACTGATCTTTATTTTTTGAGGGCATTTTTCCTCACATAGCCCGCATTGCACACATGCCCCTGCTTTACCGGCATCCGGAATATGAAAA
>JAAYEK010000029.1 GCA_012728785.1 Bacillota bacterium
CATTGGAGGCTAACTGAATGAATAGACCGGCTTTAGCAATATTTCCGGGTACTCCGGGACTTAGGTTGCGGTATTGCTGTTTTACCGACTGGATGGTGATTGCGAAAAATCCCCCTATTATCATTAAAACAATTTTTGACCAGAATCCACTTTTAAACTCATGAAAAACAAAAGAGATAGTTAACACCAACCATAACAATAGATCGTGAAACATACCGGAGGCAATGGATCCAAGCGCCGACAAAACCATTAAGCCTGTAAAAATCAGCCAGCGATGAGAATGTCCCGAGAGTATAAAATATAATGCTCCGATATATTTTACCTGTCCAAGTAAAAAAAACATAAACCTCAGACCCGGCGGGAAAAACTGGCTAAAAAGCGGAGTTGCCAGACCAATACCAACCAATAGGTAGGGTAGAGTGGGGTGACTGGCAAGTAGCCTGATAATAGACTCTTTTATTGAGCTGAGATATATTTTACGAGGGAAAAAGGCCAGTCCGGCCTTAAAAGCAATAACGGTCGGCACGGCAAAGGCCATAAATTGCTCTTCGGGCACGTACATTCGGTATTTGAAGTGATCAGTTCCATTATGATAATCTATATATGGCCCTACTATCCATTGCAGGGCAGCCAATAACACCATTAATTCGGGAATAGGAATTATATTTCCGGTTTTACGTGTAAAATCCCAGAGGAAAATAGCGGAGGCAACAAGCCCCAATGCGCTCCAGAAATTTATTGAAAAAAAAGCCCATATAGCGACAGATAATCCAATCCCGGTTAAAAGGGGCGTAAGAGAGCTGTACTGATTCTTATTTATTATTTCAGAGTTCAAATTTATACGGTAAATATTTTTGGTAAAAGTAGAAAAAGTATTTAGTTTATTTGTTCGACAATGGCGTTAAGATTGCCTCTACTAATTCTTTGTAAACTTCTTCGCAATAATAAGCTGATTTTTCTTCTTTCAAGCCTTCTCTGCTGATTGCCGATTTCCAGTTAAAGCTATCAAGGTCTTCAAAATCTATTGATAATACTTTTGGATATACTGAATCTCGTTTATAGGGTTCGGGCCCCTTCATTTTATTTGGATACCATACATCCAAACCACATGCTAAATACTCGAAAAGTTTATTTGGAGCATTGAAAATATAGTTTGGAATATGGCCTTTGTAAAGAATGAGTCCAACATGGTATTTTGAAATTACTTTTGGGAAATCGGTTTGACTGACTACTCCTTTAAATCGAATATTGGGTGATTTGTATTGGTCAAAGAGACTTTGGGTTTTATTGTCGATGGAAAAGGAATAGAAGTCGCACGTCAAGCTTCCATTGGTTTCATGAATAAGTTGTAAAAGTTCTTTGAAATAAGTTGTTTCTAAGGATAATGCCCCTACATAAACTAGCTTAACAGGAGTCCCTAACATTTTGTAATCCCGGCTATAATCCTTCCACCATTTAGGGGGGTAATTAGGCATGATACGAAGGCTATGCGGGTTAACTTCAGGATTATCATTAACAAACAGATCCATTCGATCTTGATTGGTATGTGACATCCAGGTTAATTTGGGATATATTTTTTTCTCCATCCAATGAAATATGTGAGACAAATACATCCCATTTCGGATTTCTTCAGGACTCTCGTATTCGTGATAATGCACAAAGAGTTTGGGCTTTTTTGCTTTTAAGTAGTAATAGATGATGGCGGGGAAAGCAGAGAGTGTCTCAATCCAGAATAGATGCGACGGACGTCTTTTGATAAGTTGAACGATAGAGCCGATGTAAAACGCCAGATATTGGAAAATCCTCAACCTGGAGCCTCCATTAATTGATGGAAACCGATGAATTTTATGGAAATCGTTA
>JAAYEK010000030.1 GCA_012728785.1 Bacillota bacterium
ATCCGGGAGGATTCGAAGCTATCCCGTTCCTTCCTTCGTGCCGATTCAAAGGTACCGTTTCGTGAAACGATTGACTCGGAACTATATCCTACGTATCGTAGGTCACTATATCCTTCAAGTTTAATTGGACTTGGACTGATCCGTTCCAATTATTTTCTTCTAATGAAAATGCCAAATCCACTTCTTTAGTAGAAGCCAGTTCTTGATGAAGACTACCTAAATTAAAACCGATTCCTTCCCGGATTATATTACTATCTGCCACCTTTAATTTTAAGTGTTTACCGTTTTCACCCACATTACGGTATTCAACTACTTGCAAGGATTTACAACCCAATACCGGAGTCGGGTTCGCCGGACCGCAGGGTGCCAGTTTACCTAATTCTCTGGCTAAATCCAGAGTGACTCCGTCCAAAGCCACCATACTCTCAATTTTAAGCCAAGGCAGCAAATCTTCTTCGGTTAAAATAGTCTTAACTTGCGTTAGAAATGCCTTCTTGAAATCGCGGAACTGTTCTCTAGTTACGGTTAAACCTGCTGCAAATTCATGACCGCCATATCGGACCAAATATGGACCGCAGGCTTCAATGGCTTTAAAAAGATTGAACCCGGCAATACTCCGTCCGGAACCGCGTCCCTCATCTCCTTCAAATCCAATCAAGACTACGGGTTTATGATAGATTTCAACCAACTTAGAGGCAACAATCCCGATTACACCTAAGTGCCATCCTTCACCGGCTAAAACCAGGGCATACTCTTGAGCTAGCTCCGGTTCGGCTTCTATTTGAGCTAGCGCTTCCATTAATACTTCATTTTCGGTCATTTGCCGGTTCTGGTTTTCCTTTTCCAATTCTTTAGCCAAATCCATGGCTTGAAGATCGTTGTTTGTTAGAAACAATTTCACTCCGATCGATGGGTTCCCCATTCTTCCG
This sequence comes from Bacillota bacterium, assembly GCA_012728785.1. GTDB lineage: Bacteria > Bacillota > UBA4882 > UBA8346 > UBA8346 > JAAYHS01. Next base: position 930 of record JAAYEK010000030.1, read on the forward strand.
GCCGCATTAATCCGGGGGGCTAATAAATACCCGATATGCCCCGCATTAAGAACCCGCTCTCCCAATCCGGCGGTCTGAATTAAAGCTTGTAATCCAATATTAGCTGTTTTTTGCATCCGTTCCAATCCGTATTTTACAATAACCCGATTCTCATCTAAAAGCGGGACAATATCAGCCACTGTTCCGAATGCAACTAAATCCAGGTTATTAAAAAGCCATTCCTTTATCTCCGGAAACCAGGTCGCCAACCCCTGTAATAATTTGAAGGCTACACCTACCCCGGCTAACTGAGTAAAAGGATAACCGGAGTCGGGGATTTTAGGATCAATAACTGCAACTGCTTGAGGAAGTTCCGCCTGGGGTTGGTGATGGTCAGTCACAATCAAATCAATTCCTTTGGTTTTCAAATATGCCCCTTCTTCAATGGCGGTTATCCCACAATCAACGGTAATTACCAATTGAACCCCACGGGCAAACGCCTTCTCCAAGGAACTAAGATGCAAACCATAGCCCTCTTCCAAACGCTTTGGAATATAGTAAAGAATTTTCCCCGGGAGAAGTTTACCTAATACTCTAACCAACAAAGCCACCGAAGTAACTCCATCAACATCATAATCACCATATATTAATACTTGTTCCTGATTTTTTACAGCTTGTTCCAGTCGATCGACGGCTTCTCCCATCTGATTAAAGAGAAAAGGATCATGTAAGCGACTAATATCCGGCGCTAAAAAAGCATCAGCTTTTTCAATATCGGTGATTCCTCGGTTTACAAGTAACTGGCCTAAAAGAGGCGACACACCCAATTTCCTTGCTAATTCGTCGCTTAATTCAGGATAAGTTTCTACTAGTTTCCATACTTTACCAGACATTTATTTACACTCCTAATTTAAAGGCCGGCGGACAGATTCCCCCGGCTATCTTAGGTTAAGAATTCGTTATTCTTCCGTGACGTTCCTGCTTGTTTTAAAAAGAACTTTAACTAGCATCCGGCAAGTAAAAGTATCAACTAAAGTAACTTTAATCAATATCAATATTTAGCTAGTAACATTCAACTAAGATTAATACGTTACCTAATCTTAACAAAAATTTTGCTTCTTATTCATGCCTTGTTTAGCTGCTATTATCGTCAGCTTACAACTTAACTACAGCTAAAATGCGGTTGACAGGTGGCCAAGCTTTTGGATATACTCAAAAACGCGTTGGTTTATCTTAAAAATAATATTTTAACTATTATATCCAATAAATCCAATCTAAGATCCCAATATTAAATGCATTCGAGGTTTATTATTTTTGTTTCAAATTTTAATATAAAGGAAGGTATTGCTATTTGTTAACTGTTTTTTATTCGGAAACCACTCCAAAAATCCCAAAGTGTATTACATTTATAGTATTATTTGTATTACTTAGTTTAACTCCTTGTCTGGTTAGTAATTATTCTGAACAACAAAGAGCCCACCAAGAATGGCAGCTTATTTCAGATCGGGTGCTTTCAATTATGCGGATGTACAACTGTGATAATCAAGAGATCTATGAATCGATTATGTCTACTTTTGATCCAATATTGGTTGCAGTCGTAATTGCCATCGAAAGTGAATATCGAGTCGACGCCGTCAGCCGCGTCGGCTGTCGGGGATTAATGCAATTATCCCCCGATAAACTTGAAGATTGGAAGAATATTCATCAAAATATCCAAGTTGGCGCCGCTTATTTAGAAACCCAGATAAAACGTTTTGGCGATTTGGAACTAGCCTTTGCCGCTTATAACGCCGGCCCGGAATGGGTTCAGAAATATCAAGGCATTCCCCCTTTTAAGGAGACCATCGCCTATGTGAAAAAGGCAAAAGGTTTTGGAATAGAACACGTCAAACCAGATCAAACATGGGAGATTGCCAAACAAATTTAAAACTAGATTAGGTTAAACCTTTATCCGGCAAGTTTATTTTTAAGATTCTTGACTTTATATAGGTTACTTGCCGGACACAGGTAAAAAAAATACCCGGCATGCCTAGCCGGGTTCTTCAAAAAAAATATTTTCCGATCCGTATTCCTCTTGTACGGGTTAAGTTTCATTCTTTATATCGTGTGTTTACAGAAATAAGTTTAGGGCTATTTTTACTTTTCACCTTTATTTTCATAGTTTTAACAAACGGTAATCCGCTAAACTCTTTAGACATGGGCTTTCACCCTGGATCTGATATTTTCGAAGTTTAAGGAATTATCTCCGCTACTGAATTAACCACCCGCTTCGGCCGATAGGGAAACTTACTTAACATCTCCTTTTGGGTGACTCCGGTCAACACCATAATTGTCTCCAGACCTGATTCCAGCCCTACTTTGATATCGGTATCCATCCGGTCACCAACCATTACCGCATTTTCCGAGTGTTCATCCAAATACCTAAGGGCTAACCGCATTATTAAAGGATTGGGTTTTCCCACATAATAGGCCATATATCCGGTTGCTTTCTCAAGCATGGCGGCTACCGCGCCACAGCCAGGAATCGCTCCCGTCTCCGCCGGTCCCGAAGGATCAGGGTTAGTGGCGATAAAAGGGACCCCCTCCATAATCAATTGGGAGGCCCTAATTATCCGATCATAAGAATAAGATTCAGTCTCACCTAAAATTACATACTCAGGGTTATAATCAGTTAAGGTATACCCTACTTCATTTAACGCTTGATATAAGCCGGTCCCGCCCAAAACAAAGGCCGATCCACCCGGCTTTTGAGACTGGACAAAACTGGCTGTGGCCATGGCGCTGCTAAACAAATGTTGAGCATCAACCGGGATTCCCGATGCGTTTAAACGGTGCTGAAGATCATCCGGAGTGTAGCGGGAATTATTAGTTAGAATTAAGTATTTATGCCCGCCATCATTAAGCCGGTGGATAAAATCATTGGCTCCCGGGATCGCCCGGGCGCCATGGACCAACACTCCATCCATATCAATTAAATAGGTCTTTTTTACAGAGACGGAACTTGGGCGTTCCTTTGATTCTTGGCTTGTCATTAAGTGTATCCTCCAATTTATTTAATATTGAATATTTCAAAGCTGAAATTTCTCAAACTATTAGTTGCAGTTTAGGATGTAAAGTATTTAAAAATTTCATCGAAATTGATCCCAGCGATTGTTTTTCCTTGGTACATCTCTTGTAACCTTCTTTTCCCTTCTTCCAGATGGGGCGCCCTGACTCCGTAACGAATCGACAGCGATGCCTCAATAAAAGCGGCCAAATGGTCACAAGCCTTAATAATTTTCCCATCCAACGGGCAAAACTGATCTTGATTATACTTTTCGGAGATTTCCTCACTTGATAATCCCTTAATTATTTCGCCTTGATCTATAATTTTATTTTCAAATTCATCCTCCACAAAAAACCGGATTTCTCGATGCCAGGCGGGTGGTAGTAACGGTAAGATTCTCTCTTCCACCTGAATTCCCTCATACTCCTTGATCAAGTCTTGAAGGCCTTCGATCGAGCTTTTCACCGGCGATACAATATCCCTGGTCAATACTTCCGGAAGATCATGAAAAAGAGCGCCGAAGTAATTATTATAGATCCGACGGTCGCAACCATCAATCTCAATCGTGCATAAATAAGCCAACATGGCTACAATGAGCATATGGCCCAATACCGAAGTCTTCGGAAGGCGCGGCGACTGGGCCCATCGTTGTTGAAACCGAAGTTGGCCGCAGAGATCGATGAAGCCGAAAGATTTCTTGCCGAGGGATATTTTTTGGACACCGATCAGATCGAAATAGTCTTCAATTTCATTTTCAATCTCTTCCTTGGTCCGTTCGATTCCATAAATAAACGGGTTCATGGTATAAATTATTTTAAACTCCCAATTGGTCGCGAGATAATGGGCTGCTTTTAATATTTTCCGTTCGAGCTTATATTGAGCAGGTTCTCCCAACAAGTACTCCCGAAACCTACCGGCAAAATTTCCTTTAAGGTTACCGATATCCGGTATTAATTGTTCCAAGACCCATTCATTGAGTTCCCTGCCTTTCCGATCCATCATCTGATGAAATACCGGTGGTTTAATATCAGTTAAAATCAACCGGTGGAGAAACTCAAAAAGGCCGCCCTCAATCAGACTAATCCAATTGATGGCGGCGTTCCGCTCATAGGTTTCATACTTGGCAATTACAAAAGCGATCAGCATTTTATGGGCTTGTTTGTCCAATTCGGTTAGTTCCACAGGGCGGACATGATCATTCCACCGCTGGATGCTGGCAGCATCATAAAACCGTTCAATAATTCCTTTTCCAATCATATTTCTACCTCAGCTTCTTCAGCTTCTTCTAAACGGACTATTGGATAAATTCGCCCAACTACCATATTTACCTTCTTAGCGGCCTAATTTTTACATTAGAAGCAATAGAAGCTTTTAAAACGATCTTAATTGACGTAGACGGCTACTTTGTTATAATATTCTTAACTGGAGGTTATTTAAATGATGAATCTAAAAAAAATCTGGGAAGCCCATCTTTCATTAGTCTTACTACTCTGGATAATTGTTACCGCTGCCATTCGTCCAGGCTGGGGCGTTTTTGGAGCAGGAATTCTCATCTGGATTGCTTTACTTTACTTGACCGCCCCCGGTGTTTTTTGGAACTATATTGCGCTAATCACACCTCATTCCGCCACCGTGGACCGATTGCTAGCCAAATCCGTTTCCTATAAACCATTAATTCCTTCCCCATATTTATTTTTGGGTTTAAGTTATGCCCGTGGTAAAAAGTGGGATCAAGCCATCCCTTTGCTTGAAAAAGCGGTTGAATACGCTCCGAAGCACCAAAAAAGCCGGAATATGCTACGATTAGGCGAAGTTTACCACGCCAACAGCCTTCATGAAAAAGCGCTGGCAACCTTTGAAGAGTTATTAAAAAATGGTTTTCATTCTACAGTCCTTTTTCAGAACTTAGCTTTTACCAATCTCCAACTCAACCGTCTTCCCGAAGCCCTGGAATACGCCAAAAAAGCAAGAGCCGGCAATTTGTCGGATATCAATCCGGTATTAATCCAAGCAAAAATTCATTTTACCATGGGCGATTATCAACAAGCCAAAGATGATTACCTATGGGTGATCGATCATCTAAAATGGCCGGTGGAATCCTTTTACTGGCTGGGTCGGGCTGAGTTGGAACTGGGTGAAACCGAATCTGCCGTCAATCATCTTCAAACAGCTGTGGAAAGAATTACAGCAGATCCCCTCCTGTCCGATGTTAGCAAAGAAGAAGCCGAGGAATGGTTGGACCGGGCCCTTGAAAGTAGGTAGAAATAGAAGGAGCGATAGAGGCGCAATCTAAAAAGGACTGCTTTTTGGGCAGTCCTTTTATTTTTAAAGAGACCTATTAACCGATTCTTACGCGTATTTCTTCTTCCCCAGCCAATCTTTGAGAATCGACCAAATGGGGCTGGCCACAAAGATTGAGGAATAGGTTCCGGCTGTCATACCGACGATTAGGGCAAAGAGAAACTCCCGTAAGTTCGGCACCACCAGAAACATTACTAAAATTGCCAATACCGTAGTGAAGCTGGTATTTAACGAACGGCGAAATGTTTGTAAGATACTGTAGTTGGCCACTTCGTCAAAGGTTACATCCCTATGCTTTGATCTGTCATTTTCACGGATCCGGTCAAATACGACAATGGTATCATTGATGGAATACCCGATTACCGTTAAGATCGCCGCAATCATCGTAACGTTAACTTCCAAACCGAATAACGCGAACGCGCCTATAACTAATAAAGAGTCATGAATCAAGGCGGCTATCGCCGCTATGCCGGATAGCAATTCAAACCTAAACCAGATATAAACCAGCATTAAAGCTATGGCGATCAGTACCGCGGTAAGCGAATTGGTCAATAGTTCCTTACCGATCAACGGAGCAACTCTGGTAATATCCAGTCCCTGGGTTTGTTCGGCTTCACCAAACTTGGCTTCAAGAGCATCAATTACGATCTCCTGTTCGGCGTCATTTAAAAACCGGGTATAGACCAAGACTTGATACTGCCTGTCACCATTGGAATCAATATACTCATTTGGTTGAGGCGGGTTGTAATTAAAATCGGGCAAGTCAATGGTTTTCAACACTGCCGTCACTTCATCCGAGGTTACCGGTCTGTCCACGGGGAAATAAATCTTAGTCCCTCCGGTAAAATCGACCCCTAGATTTAAGGCAGAGCCCGGGTTTTGCCCCCAGCCGTTATAAGGGTTGACAAATAAGAAGATCACACATAAAAGCATTGCCCCTAAAAAGATACCAATAAACCACCATTTGTGTTTCATTATGTCCATTATTCCGCAACCTCCTTGACCCCAAAATGCTTGGCGTAACGGTCAGGATCATGGTCAATCCGCCATTCCAGTAAAAACCGGGTCACAAAAACAGCAGTGAACATACTTGCCAAAATACCGATGGTTAATGTCACCGCAAAACCTTGGACTGGGCCGGTGCCAAAAAAGATAAGCACTCCCGCAGCGATCAAGGTCGTGATGTTCGAGTCCAAAATAGCGGTGAGCGCGCGCCCGAATCCGGACTGGACCGCCGGACGAACCCGTTTACCATTCCGTAATTCATCTTTGATCCGTTCAAAGATGATCACATTGGCATCAACCGCCATCCCCACACCTAGGATTACACCGGCGATCCCCGGAAGTGTCAACACGCCCCGGAATAAAGCCATAATCCCTAAGACAAAGATCACGTAAAGGATCAAAGCCACATTAGCCAATATTCCCGGTAAACCGTAAAAGAGGAGCATAAAGCCGATTACTAAAAGAACTCCAATAACACCGGCGATCATGCTTTGTTTCACTATCTCCTTACCCAAGGTTGGAGCGACTTGGGTGGATTGGACCACCCGGAGTGAGATTGGTAAAGCCCCTGATTTCATCAATAACGCATAACGCTCAACTTCTTCCTTGGGAGTACCGCCTAAAGAGATTATTCCCGAGCCATCGGGAATCGGGTCTTGAATGACCGGATCCATCAGCATGGTCTCGTCTAGATAAACCGCCATCTGTTTGTTAACGTTTTCAGTAGTAATCTTCGCCATCTGTCTGGCGCCATCACCCTTGAACTGAAATAAAATCACCCAGCTCCGTTTGTTCTGATCAAAGTTCACTCTCACGTCTTGAAGATGAGTGCCGTCGAGAACAATCCGATTATTGATTCGGAAAGTCAACCGCCCGGTAGCGGTAATCAAACCCTTAGCTTCCTGAAGAGACCTAACACCCGGCAATTGAACGTAAATCCGGTTCTTTCCTTCATCCAATCGGACATCGGCTTCGGACATTCCAACGGACTTTTCATTAATCCGGTTACGGATAATTGCCAATGAACGTTGCAGCGAATCTTTTGGAAAATTAGCGGCATTTTCCAGGATCTTCAGTTCGATCACATTTCCTTTAATCTCTGGTTCAAAATCAAGTTTCTTAGTTTCACCGAAAACCTTAAACTGATAATTATTAGTAAAAATCCCTAAATTTCTGGCCCGTTGTAGATCGTTTTCAGTGGCGAAACTAAACCGCAACCCTTCGTAACGATCCCCGTCCAAAGTGCCGAAGGGTGCAATTTGGAAATCAATATTAGCGTTTCTAATCTTCCTCGACAATTCGTCCTCTAATTTGGTGATAACATTAGCCCCCAACCGGTAATCCGGAGTCAACAGTAACTCGATTCCGCCTTGCAAGTCCAAACCTTGTCTTAATGGAGGTCCCTTAAATACCTTGGTTCCAACTGGACTCAAAAGCAATCCGAAGATTAGAACCGCGATTAGAATGAGCGCTCCTTTCCAGCGCAAATCATGTCTCAAGCTTTTCTCCTCCTTATTAAAAAGAATAAAATCAGGTTTAAGCGAAATTGTAATTCATAATGTAACAAAAAATGCCTGTAGGACGTTGATGATTACTTTTTTTTGTTCTTGCCGGTTTTCGGTTTTGCTTCCGAGCTGGATTTGGCCCGGGCTTCCCGTTCGCTTTTAGCTTTGGCGACTACTTCTCTTTCAGCTTTGAAAGCCGCAAAACCAAATGCGGCAAAAATAACCAACACTAGGACAACCGTGGCTATTACAAACATTCATTATCCCCCCGTTTACCAATGGTAAATACAACTAAAAACCCGCCTAACCAATACCGCTAAAAGGCGAAATCCTCACTAAAACAACTCTTTTATTATAACGATTTCAATAAAAGTTGTCAATTATTGTAGGCACTATAACAAAGGTAGTTCAAACCTGTCTTGACACATTTAACCTTGGATCAGGTCAAACCCTCGCCCAGGCGGGTACTGCTAAACAAGAAGAGAAGGATTATACCCTTAATTAAGAAAAAAGAGAGTTTGAACTCTCTTTTCAGCTCTTTACTCTAGAAATAGCGCTCTTCGCGAATTTTACTTCCACTTTGTCGGCAACTCTTAATTTGACATCTTCTTCATCAAATTCGATGATTTCACCATGGAGTCCACCTATGGTAACTACCTTGTCGCCTTTTTTCAAATTACTAAGCATTGTATTACGTTGTTTTTGTTGTTTTCGTTGCGGCATGATCATTAAGAACCAAAATACGACAAAGACCAATGCCATCGAGATTAAAAACGAATAACCACCGCCTTGAGCTTGAGTGGCAGATTGCTGATTGGCAGCCAACATCCAAAAGTTCATTATTCCACCCCCTTTATCGTTTTACTTTTATTCGACATAAAAAATTATTTCCCTTTAAGCTAACTATGTTGTATTAAATTTCGTAGCTGCATTGGGAAAAAATAACGAATTAAAATCAACTCTGTCCATATAAACTAAAGAATTCTCTTTTACGCTCCTGAAAAGTCCCGGTTTTAATTCCCTCTCTGATGTTTTCCATCACTTGATATAAAAAGTGCAAATTATGATAGGTGACCAGATGGGATCCTAATATTTCTCCAGCTTTAAACAAGTGCCGGAGATAAGCTCTGCTATAAGAAGCACAGGTTTTGCACTTACAGTTCGGATCGAGTGGCGCGAAGTCTCGGGCATATTTGGCATCCCGGATGATCACTCTCCCGGTTGAGGTCAACGCCGTGCCGTTGCGGGCAATCCGGGTCGGGAAGACACAGTCGAACATATCGATGCCTCTTTCCACCCCTTCCCAAAGGGTGTCCGGCGAGCCGACCCCCATCAGGTAGCGGGGCTTATTCTCAGGCAAGATTGGGACGGTATACTCTAGGGTTTCATACATTAACGGTTTAGGTTCACCGACGCTTAAACCACCGATGGCATATCCGGGAAAGTCTAGGCTGCGTAAACATTTAGCGCTTTCTTCCCGAAGATCGCGATAAGTAACACCTTGGACGATCCCGAATAAAACTTGGTCGGGCCGGTTATGGGCTTTCAAACACCGTTCCGCCCACCGGTTAGTCCGCTCCATCGCCTCTTTAGCCGCCCGGTAATCCGAAGGGTAAGGCAAACAGACATCGAAAACCATGGCAATATCCGCTCCAAGGCCCATTTCAATCTCCATCACTTTCTCCGGAGTAAACAAATGGGCGGAACCGTCCAAATGGGAGCGGAACTTGACCCCTTCCTCAGTGACCTTATTCAGTTTCGACAGGCTAAATACCTGAAACCCGCCGCTGTCGGTGAGCATCGATTCCGACCAGTTGCAAAAGGCGGGCAATCCTCCGGCAGTAGCGACTATATCAACTCCGGGCCGTAAATAAAGATGATAGGTGTTGCCTAAAATCAACTTGAAACCTATCTGATGCAGATCATCAACAGTCATGGCCTTAACGGTCCCTTGAGTCCCCACCGGCATGAAGACAGGGGTCTCAATTTGACTGTAAAAAGTTGTCAACTTTCCCAAACGGCCTTGACTTTCATTAGATTTTTTGATTACTTCAAAATTAAACTCCATGATGACCTCATTTTTAAAGGATTGTATTTCAAAGAAGAGGAATACAGAATACAGAAGGTAGAAGACATGACAGCAAAGGTTCAGCTACGCTTCTATTTTCTGTATTCTGGCTCCAATCTACTAAAGTATCATCATCGCATCTCCGAAACTAAAAAAACGATAGCCTTCCGTTACCGCATGGGCATAGCTCTCTAAGACGAACTCACGGCCGGCAAAGGCTGATACCAGCATCAGTAATGTGGATTTGGGTAAATGAAAATTAGTGATTAACCCGTCAACCACTTTGAATTGATAACCCGGATAAATAAAAATATTGGTCTCTCCCGAACCAGCCCTTAGTTTACCGTTATCATCCGTTTGGGATTCCAAGACCCTGACCACTGTGGTCCCTACCGCAATCACCTTTTTCCCTGCTTTTTTCGTGGCTTCAATCCGCTCAATTAACGAGTCTGAAATCGTAAAGAACTCCGAGTGCATTACATGTGCTTCGATCCGTTCCGTCTGGACCGGTCGAAAAGTACCTAGACCGACATGTAAAGTTAAAAACCCGATTTCAATACCGCGTTTCGCTAATTCCCCAAATAATCCTTGAGTGAAATGAAGCCCTGCGGTCGGAGCTGCGACCGAGCCCTCAAATTTGGCATAGACCGTCTGATAACGATCCGGATTAGCCAAAGATGCAGTGATATAAGGAGGTAATGGTGTTTGGCCAACCTGCCCCAGCCATTCCCTAAAATCAATATCTTTTGAAAATTCAATTACCCTACCCCCAGCCGGAGTCGTCTCCAATACCGCTCCGGTTACACCTTGTTCAAAATGTAACTTAACACCGGGTTTTACTCGTTTTCCGGGCCGTACTAAACATTCCCAAGCGGATCCGGATAGTTGTTTTAATAAAAAAACCTCAATCCGCGATGAACCCCCGTCTTTCATGGCAAAAAGCCGCGCCGGAATTACTTTGGTATCGTTAAATACCAACAAATCACCAGGCGACAATAGGGCGGGCATTTCCAAAAACATTCGATCACTATATACTTTTCGATTCCGATCCAACAATAATAAGCGAGAATGATCTCTTGGCTCCATCGGTTGTTGGGCAATCAGTTCGGAAGGTAATTGATAATCAAAATCGCTGACTAACATTATTCCCCCACTTCCCCATAACCGAACTCTTGAAGGTTTTTATCATTATTACGCCAGTTTTTCCTGACTTTGACCCATAAATTTAGGTAAACCGGAGCGTCAAGCAATGCCTCGATTTCAACCCTGGCTGCAGCGCCAATTGTTTTCAACCGGCTGCCCTTGGCGCCGATAATGATCCCTTTTTGAGAATCCCGTTCTACATAAATAACAGCTTCAATATAAACTTGTCCATTGGGGCGATTGACGAAGTCATTGATCTGAACCGCCACCGAATGGGGAATTTCTTCTTCAGTATGATTCAACACTTGTTCACGAATGTATTCGGCGACAATAAACCGTTCCGGGTGATCAGTGACCATCTCCGGTGGATAGTAGGCCGGACCGTTAGGCAATTCGGCTACCAAGGAGTCGATCAAATCCGAAACTCCCGCTCCGGACACGGCGGAAACTCGCAATACTTTCCTGGGTTCGATCTCTTCCGGCTCAACTAAAGGTCCTTGGTCCCCGGTTAAAAGATCGATTTTATTCCAAACTACAAAAAGAGGCTGTTTGATTTGGCTTAAGATCTCAGCCACCTTCCGGTCGGCCGGCTTAAACCCGGCCGCCGCGTCAAGGACCCATAGAACCACATCTACCTGGGAGAGGGCCCCCTGAGCGGTTTTTACCATTTTGGCGCCTAATTGATGTAAAGGGCGGTGTAACCCCGGAGTATCCACCCATACAATTTGGTAATTAGGGCCGGTTAAGATTCCCCGCAATTGATTTCGAGTAGTTTGGGGTTTATCCGAAGTGATGGTAATCTTTTGGCCAACCGCCTTATTTAACAAAGTGGATTTTCCTACATTAGGTCTTCCCACCAGCGCAACAAAGCCTGATTTGAAGTCTTTCATTCGCTTCTCCATTCCAAAAGCCAACGGTCTTCACCGGGGCCATAATAATTAGCAATAAAATTTACCGGTTTCATTCCGAATTTATCCTGGTAGATATGAATAGCCGTATGATTTTCGGGATGGACTGTGAGTTGAAGTCTTTTAAAACCGGCCAAGGGAAGCCCTTCCAGGATCGTACGCAACATTGTACTGCCAATTCCTTGTTTTTGATAATCACGGGCAATCGCATATCCATATAAATAAGCCAGCTCCGGATCGCGCCAGTCACGCATCAATTCAGCCAATCCAACCGGCTTCCCGTTTATTTTAGCCAAATAGACCCGGCCATAATTCAAAAAGGGAGGCAAGGACCATTCGTTTAGACTGCCTGGGCCAAAAGCCTCCTCATCAATATTCAACATGATCTCGCGCAGTTCATCATCGATTTGAGTAACGATCTCGACATTAATTCTATTGATCCCCGGTTCCATGAATCCTCCCACCTTTGGCTAACCGTTTCGGAGTGAAAGCCTCCGGTAAATAGTCTTCTAATATGGCGTCAACACGTTTCCCCTTGATATTCACCAAGATCAAACGCAACTCCGTCCCAAATTCCGCTAAAAACTGGCGGCAAATACCACAAGGCGTACTTGGGGCCTCCCCGTCTACTGCTACCGCTAAGGACTCAAACTCTCGTTCGCCTTCGGATACCGCTTTTAACGCAGCGGTCCTTTCAGCGCAAATAGAAGCGCCGTAGGAAGCATTCTCCACATTGCAACCGGTATAAATCCGGCCCGACTTGCCCAACAAAGCGGCGCCCACCTTATATTGAGAATATGGCGCATAAGCCATCTCCCTAGCTTGAACAGCGGCCTGAATCAGTTCCTCTTCCTTCTGCAAGGCGCAACCCCCTTAGACCATAATTTGAAAAATGAAAAGGGTAATAAAAAACCCCAATAGCCCTCCGGCCAGTACCTCAAGGGGTGAATGGATTTTCGTCTCAAGTCTGCTTTCCGCTACCAACACCACTAAAAAGAAAGCCATTAAAGCGATTAAACCATTTCCGGAAAGTAAACTGATTGTTGTTCCGGCGGTAGCTCCTAAAGCCGTATGCCCGCTTGGCATTCCTCCTTGCAGTGGCCTGCCGGTTTGGGTCCAAGCTTTTCCAGTTATCACCAAGACCACTGTGAGGAAAATGGCGATTAAACTTAAATATGATGGGGTCCTTTGTAAAGATACAATTACTCGGGGAATCATCGTCTCGAATTTAGGAAAAAAAATTAAATAACCGACAACTGCCGCTAGAAAAGAGGCCGTCAAAACAGCCCCCGCCGCTACGTTTTTAGCAATCGCCGCTAAGGGATGCTGTTCTCTGGTGATCATATCGATCGCCACTTCTACGGCGGTATTAATCATTTCCGTAACAATTACAAAAGCAATAACTCCCAAGAGGATTATTATTTCTACTTTGGTCAGTTTTAAAACCAAAGAAACTAATAGCACAATCCCGGCCGACAAACAATGAAGCCTGATATTGCGCTGGGTTTTAAATGCATAAACTACTCCGTCAAAAGCATAATTGAACGAATCGATTATCGTGCGGGATTTCAAAGGGGGTTCCTCCCCAACTCAAACTGTTCTAGTATTCTTTCTTCCTCAGTTCGCATTTTTTCGGTATCTTCCGGTTTTTGATGGTTATAACCCAGCAAATGTAAAAGCCCGTGGGCGCCCAGGTAACACAATTCTCTAATAAATGAATGGCCGTAACTTTCTGCTTGTTCCATGGCTCGCTCCACCGATATATAAACATCTCCTAATAGGATTGGCTCACCCTGGATCTTGACTGACGGAATATCGCTAACTTCCTCATTCATGGCAAAAGAAAGCACATCGGTTGGTTGGTCGATCCCCCGATACTTTAAGTTCAACTCTTGGATATATTCATTACTAACTAGGATGACCCCCATCTCGCAATCCTGTTGATGAAGCTCCAGACCAAATTGGAGGACATCTTCCACCATATTTAACTCTGCCTCGGTTAAATCCCGTTTCTTTTGAATATTATTTATCAGGACCGTCATCGTTCTTTTTCCTTTCCATTTCTTTCAATACATTTTCGGGATATTCGATTCGGCTATGGAACATGCCGCCCAATATTTTGATAAAACTGTTCTTAATATGGTTTAAATCTCTCAAAGTGATATTACATTCATCAAATTGACCGTCTTCCAACCGTTCCCGAATTATCTTCTGAATCAATCCCTCCACTTTTGCGGGGGAAGGCTTACTTAAGGCTTTGACAGCGGCCTCCACCGAATCGGCCAGCATTACCAGGGCAGCCTCTTTAGTTTGAGGCTTAGGGCCTTCATAACGAAAGTCTTCTTCAATTAATATTTCTCTTTCTCCTTGGATATTTTCAGTAGCCCGCTGGTAAAAATAACGAACCAAATCGTTACCATGATGCTGCTCGATTATATCGATTAATTTCTTTGGCAAACCATGTTCCCTAGCGATCTCTACGCCTTCCTTTACATGGTAGGTAATTATTAAAGTGCTCAAGCTAGGGTTCAATTTTTCATGAGGATTTTCCAAAGAAAACTGGTTCTCCACGAAAAAGTAAGGCCGTTTAATCTTACCGATATCGTGATAATAGGAGCCCACCCTGACCCAGAGGGCATCCGCTCCAATCCCTTCGGCAGCGGCTTCGGCCAGATTTCCCACCATAATGCTATGATGGTAAGTACCGGGCGCTTCGATTTGTAGCCTTCGCAACAAAGGATTGCTCGGATTGGACAACTCCAATAATCTAATCGGAGTGGTTATTTTAAAAATATGCTCTAAAAAAGGTAGCGAACCAATGGCTAGTACTGCTGATAAGAAACCGTTGGTAGCCGCTAGTAAAACCGAATAGTAACTAAATGTGGACCGGAATAACAAGTTTAAGGCCGACACCGTAAACAAATTCGCGACTATCAGTATTGAACCGCTTCTTACCAGGTCCCGTTGGCGTTGAAAATTATATAGAGTTAAGACGGCAATCACACCGCTGACGAAATAAAAAATGGTTAAAGCCAGATTATACTCAGCGATAATTCCGCCCAATAGACTAACAATGGCGGTTAAAACGAACGCCAATTGCCGTTTGATTAAAACCGCCGCCAACATTGCCGCAAAACTGACCGGCGCCAGATAAGCCAAAGCAGGGATTCTAGTCAACGATAATAACTTAATTAAGCCAACTACCATTAATAACAATAATAATAATAGATAAAGCAACCGTTCCTCTTTTAACAAATCGGGGTGAAACTGGACAATATATACAAACCCAACCCCTATTATGAATAAAGTGAAAAAGGCTAAACTTAAAAAGACTTTCACTCGGCTGGATTCGCCTACAATCAGATGGAGATCCTTGAGCATCTTTAGATCATTCTCGGTAATTACTTGATTTTTAGCGATCAATATTTCGTTTTTCCGGTAGACCACATCCGGGACATCAGCCCGGACTTGATGTTCCAATTTGGTAAGCTTAGCGGAGTCCAGTACTAAATTGGGCCGGATTGAAATTTCCAATAATTCATTGATGGTTGGGATAACTTCCGGTGAAACCTCCTGTTCCCGAAGGAGATCCGGCAGTAGAAATCGGATCTCGCTGACTTTTTCAACTCCGATCCGGCGGTTAAGTTCAATCTCTTTTAAAATCTGACGCGACTTTTCTTTTAATTCCTGATAAGCCGGGCCTTCCAAAGACACTATCCCTTTTAATAAGGTGAAAGTCGGCGGTTCATAGAAGTATTTCTGATATTTGATTACCGGCAAATCTTCCTTGGTGATTGTCTTCTGATCCTGATGATGTTTGGTATGGATCTCATCGAGCATGCTGAAAACCCGATTTAGGTTATAAGCGACTAAATCACTAACCCCTTCATCAATCCGGTAATATTCCGGATCGAGCTTTGCAATCTGCAAAGCCTGGTCTACCGCTTCTTGTTGCACTAATTTGGTGGCCTCAGGGTTAACGACTGTTCGCGGCGCAATAATATCTTCCTTGCTTGCTTGTCCCACTTTGATATCGAGATTCATTGGGAAAAGATCGATTTGAAGCAAAGTAATTAGAAAGAAAAAGCAGATTATAACCAAGGTCCATTCCCGAAAGGAGGGAATCCGAAAAACCCCTACTACCTTAGAGGAAACATCCAATAGATTACTATTAACGGCCTTTGCTCTTTTACCTAGATTTTGATGATCATTGGTTTCCATTAGGGTCATCCCCTTTTTTTTCGGCATTATGATATCGTTCATAGGCTTGAATGATTTTCTGCACCAATTCGTGTCGAACTACATCACGGTCGGTTAATGTCACCGAAGCTATGCCGGGTATTCCGGTAAATATTTCGGAAACATTGGCCAGTCCCGAGACAACCCCTTTACCCAAATCAACTTGAGTAATATCTCCGGTAACTACCGCTTTGGAACCAAACCCCATCCGGGTTAAAAACATTTTCATCTGTTCAGCCGTGGTATTTTGGGCTTCATCCAAAATAATGAAGGAATCATCTAAAGTCCGGCCTCGCATATAGGCGAGGGGCGCAATTTCGATTATTCCCCGCTCCATATTTTTCTGAAACAGCTCGACTCCCATGACATCGTAAAGAGCGTCATAAAGAGGTCTTAAATAAGGATCTACCTTATCCTGAAGGTCACCCGGTAAAAAACCGAGTTTTTCTCCTGCTTCCACCGCCGGCCTGGTTAAGATCATCCGATTGACTTCTTTGGCCTGTAAAGCGGCTACCGCTAAAGCTACCGCCAAATAAGTCTTACCCGTTCCCGCCGGTCCGATCCCAAAAGTTAACCCATTGCCTTTTATGGAGTCCACATAGAGTTTTTGTCCGATAGTTCTGGGAAAAATCTTCTTCCCCCGCGCGGTAACGGCGACAACTTCGTCGGTAAACCCGGTGATTTTACTAATCTGTCCTTCTTTAGCCATTTTGACCAGATAATTTATTTCGGAAAGTACTGGATGATATCCCTTCTTGTACTGTTGTTCTAATATATTGAGAATAACCGCAGCCTGTTCCATTTGATCTATTGGGCCGGAGAGGGCCAATTCGTTGCCTCGTGAAAAAATCGATATCTCTAGGCCTTTCCCAATTGTTCTGATATTCTCTTCCATTTTCCCAATAAGTTGCGGCGCGATTCGGGGATCGATCTCAATTTTTTTCTCCTGAGTATGACCGATCATTAAGTCTCCTTTCTATAGGCGCTAACATTGCTATATCTTGAGTGATTTCAAAAGTCAGAATTAATTTTAAATAATCCCCCTCATCAATCCAAGTTGCGCTTGGCGCTCCCGTTACTAATCCTACCAGATATTTTTGCTTGGCCTTTGCCTCCTGGAGCGCCTCGTTTCTAATCACGCTCATTGATAGAGTTTGTTTTTGCCATCTTACTTTTTGCCAAACATCCTTAATGATTTCTACACCCTTATCGGGATTCCTTCCATAAAAGATTCGTTTCCGGAAACGCTCCCAAACCTTCTCTCCCTTCAAACGGTTTGGGTTTCCCCATATCTTCCAAACCCGTTCTCCCCAACGGAGGGAATAAACTGAGTTAGCTTTATTTAAATAGAAGGCCCGCCAAACCTTTTTAGGTTGGATTACTTCTAAATCATACCAAACCCGTGCTTCCACAATCCCACTGGCTGGGATGGTTTTGATAAAAGTCGCTCCCGTTTCCGGATCAACATGACAAACTCTGCCGCTAATCAATAAATCCCCCCGGGCTACGGTGTCCCCTTCACTGACTATAGATTGGCCCCTGATTACGGCTATTTTGGTAATTAGTCCATCCCGTTCGGCAACTAAGTCGCAGCCTTGATCGGGTGGAGGAGGAGTTTTACGTTTAACCGCTTTGACTTCAGCAACCACTCCTTTAAAATTAACTCCCAACCAGACCGCTTCGGGGGTCCTAATAATCGCGTCCCTTTCGATCCGGCGTTTTTCCCGGGCCAACTCTCTAGTGGGACTACCCGGCTTCAGACCGACATTCTTTAATGTTCTAATTAATTCTTCCCGTTCCCTGCCGCTAAATCCCTCTACTTTAATAAATAACATTAAGTTGGATAAATATAATAATAAACCGATAACAAGCGCCGCGCTAAGCCAAAATATCTTCCGTCGCATAATTTTTTGGCGCAAGAAAGGCCAGCCTCTCCGGTGTCTTATCTTAACCAACACCCCGGCATTTTTTACAAAAGGCCTAATCTTGACGAAACCACGGTTCCGTATTTTGGCTACCATTATAGTTGGCGCAACTTTTTTGACGTCCCAAAGATAAAAACCGGACCCGGTCAATAAGTTGATTAATTTTTCTAAATGGACCCCTCTGATGATAATTTCTACATATCCGGCGCAAAAAGAGATGATTTGATTGAACCACAAGTTCAGTTACCTCCAATCCACCATTTCAATTTGGCCAACTTTACCGGTTATCACCAATTCTTCTTTTAATACCGAGACTAAAACCAATTCCGCACCGGCGATTTTTAGTTCTCCTAATTTGGTACCTACCCTAATTATGGTAGGTTCGTATTCGATTACCCCCCGGTGGTTTTCGATTACCACTTGTTGGTTGCCGCTGATGACTATTTTTGGTAGGTCAATCACCGTATCGAGGGGTAACTCTAAAAACTCGGCCAGTTTCGCTTTTAACCGGTTTTGTTTTAATCTCAAGAAAATCCCTCCCCTATGTTTTATGCAGAGGGGAGGGAAGTTAGTAGTCGAGAGACAAAAGAACAGTAGCTGGGAGTTGGAAGTCTGGGGATAGGAGTCCGAGCGCGGGTGATTCCAAATAAATGTTAAGGGTATCTTCCGGAATAGTTACTTGACAGCAACATCCCTCTCCATGAACGTTACCGGGTTTTGAATGTTTGGAGAGGGACAGTTTGTTTTATTTGTGGTTATAGTTATTTTACCGCCAGGGTTCCTACTTTCACCCCAGATCAAGCTCAGCCAGGAACTTAGCGGTCTTTAGCTTTGCTTTCTCAAGATCGCCATGGATAATATCCGGATCTTGTTTGTCTTCACGCAAACCCAGTCTTTTAAGGGCGATACTCTCAATCATGACTATGATCCACTGGATAACTTCATCATCGGTTTCTTTTTCAAATCCCTGTTTTAGACTTGCTAACAGTTTATTTTTGAGTTCAGGCAGTCGGAAATGTATTTGACGATGAGCGCTGGCAGCGGTTATGCGTAATTTTGAGTTCTTTTCAGTTAATAAATGATGAGTAAGAATAGGTATATCTTCTTCAATTCCTACCCATCCTAACACAAAAGTAGCAACTTCTCGATGAGATTCTTGTTCATGTTGTATAAATTCACGCGCTAACTTTCCTGCATAAGAACTCTTTATAGTACCTAAGATTTGCAAGATATCAGCTAACATATTATGATCTTTTTCATCTTTAATCTTTTTTAATAGAAATTGCTCAATATTAGGGCGTCTTGTAAAGGATGCTCTGATATCGTAATAAAAATCCATATTTTCGCGACGCCTTAATAAATCATAATGATAATCAATAATTTCATAAGAATTGTCAGATAACAAAAGTTTATTAAACTTTAAATGTTCTGTGAAGTCCCCTCCACTAGCTTGTGCGTGTTTATATGCTTCTTCTAATTTTTCAATATTCATAGTTATCACCTTTCTCAAATACATCATTTATACTTACTTGGTGGATATAGATGGTACGTTTCTCCACAGGTAATATGCGTGTCTCGATGCGCTTTTTTCGGGATGGTTTCCATATTATCAACCACGTCCAATTTCTTTTTCTTTTCAATTATTTTTTCAGTATAAAGCGGTTTCTTATGTGAAACCTCATACCTTTCCGGTACTTTTTTACCATTCGTCTTCTTAATGAAATCTCTTGCTTCTTGGCTTAAACCACTGTTGGGATCATCCGCATCCCGCAATAATGCTTTCCGCCTCTCACTCATACTTCGATAAAATTTCTTGGGTTTGAAATTCGGATTCGGCGCCGGCCTCGTCCCCGTATTCCCTGCCGCTTTCGTCTGCCCAACAGCATCTATCTTTCCTGATTTCAGCTTCAAAGCCGAGGTTGTGCTTTTCCCCCAGCCTCTGGCTATTTTGAGCTTCCCGGCGGCTGTATCTCCAGTTGCTTTTGTTTGGGTGGATGCAGTCTGATCCATCACTGCTTTAGAGGCGACCTTGTTCGTACCGTCAGCTATCATGAAAGGAGCTAGGTAAGGCGCTGTTGCTAATGCGCATGCGCCGACCATTGTGCCGATGAGTTCCGCGTTATGGTAAGCTTCTGGGCCTATCTTCTCTTTTACAGGGTTCCTGGATTCCTTTTCATTCCCGCTCAGTCCCCGGAATATATCTTGGGCGCCTTCAGCAACATTAGAAAGACCTGTTGTTCCGCAAAGCGCTACAGTGGCTACACCTGCTGCCGCTACACAACCGGCTACTAATAGGATTGGTAATGAAACCCCTCCAGCAATAACCCCTCCAACTGCGATAGCCAACTTAAGTGCAGATGCAGCAATAAAACATGACAAACCGCCACTAAGTACTTTTGTTAATCCTTCTCCGGCCCTGTCCCAATCAACTTCGCGTTGCCCATCTTTCTCGATGCTTATCTTCCCGCCCCAGATGCACACATGCTTGGAGCAGTCAAGCAACGCCGGGGCCCCGTCCACCAGCATGTCTTCCTTGCCGAAGATCCAGGGCATAGTCACATTTGGTATGCAGGGCATTTTTTTCAGTCTGCCATCGTTGGCGGCGGTAGCTGCTGCCACGGTAGGATTGGTCAGACTGCGGCATTTCCCGAAAGACGGGATATTTACCATGGGCTTAAAATCCATAATATTAGCTTGCTGCTTACCTTGGATAAGTATTGATTTCCGGTTCGGGATCTTTAGATTGCATTCTTCGTCTCCACAGCTACATTTTAGGGTCGCTCCCTCCACCACATGACTTTTAGGTTTTTCATTACTTGGTATTTTCTCTACATTTTCTTCCTCAGCCATGTTTTCCCTCCCCCCGTTTTATAAAAAATTTGGCTTTGTTTTAAATAAGGATGAGAATGAAATACTCACCACGAAGGCACGAAGGGGAACGGAAGAATTGATTTTCTTCTTCCCTCCGCCTTCGTGCTCTTCGTGGTGGTAATGTTTTGAAGTATTCAACGTCATTAGCAATTTGCAATTTAGAATTTACAATGAAACCATTTTGTGGGGTTTAGTAATTGTAAAATGTCAATTGTACATTGTACATTAACCAACCTGGCTGCCTTTCCGTCTTACACCTCAACCGGATCTTCGGGGTGGGCTTCATTCCAAAGAGCGATGATCTCTTCCTCGCTCTTGCCGATATTATCAGAGTTTATCCATTTACCCCTAAACCCTGCGTTGATGCGTTTGTTCAGATTCGGGTTGACCCGGACTTTAATAGCCACGGAACCGTCACTTTTACCAATGGGTTGATAGTGAGTACTGTTTGGTAATTTGACGATCCGCCCACTTTTAAGGGCGGACTCGAGCTGTACGTCCAACTCGGAAAGCACCGACTGTATGCTGCCGCGGCTTTGGTTAGTGGCGGCAACGAGGTTTTCGATTAGCTCTTCGCTAGTCATCGGTTCGGCCCGATTCAACCGTGGTCTAAATTTCGTCCATGCTTGAAGTTTTTTTGCCATTTCAAAGACCTCCTTGAAAATAAATTGTTGTTGACTCAGTCATACACTATAGTGTTTGTCATGATACACTATAGTTTTTGTCGCAATACACTACGTTCTTGATGTCATACACTACGTTCTTGTCGTAATACGCTACGTTCTTGATGTCTTACACTACGTTCTTGTCGTAATACACTATAGTTCTTGCTGTCATACACTATAGTGTTTACCGTGATACACTATAGTGTATTTTGAAAGTGAACTTTTCCGATGAAATTTCATGAGTCCGACCAATCCAATTTCCTTACCTACGCAACCGCTTTAATCGCATTCTTCAACACCGCCAGGGCCGCATTGATCGCCTTTTCGGCTTCGACGGAGATAATGCCTTTGCCGGTAAGTCCTATTGTTTTGGCGGCATTGATCAGGCTGTCGGTTAAAATCTGGGCTATTCTATGGTCGATCTCTCCAATTATCCGATTGGTTTCAACTTTGGCGATCTCCTTTGCCAGTTTTTTCAGCTCGGCTTCAACATATTCGTAAGCTTTCGGTACAGAATCGCCTAGGCTGACCCGCGCGGCCTCCAGCATTTCCTTGAGAACCTCTTTTCCGTCAAAACTCGCCATTGTCTTTCACCTCCTTTCCGTAGGTCAAAAGCGGAAAGCCAAATGTCAAAAGTCCAAGACCGGGTCGGTGTCAAGTGTCAAAGGCCGGAAACTTTAGACTTTCGACTTATAACTTTTGACTTTACTTGGTAGTCTTCACCCCGCGCTTTAAAGCATTTTGAAGTTTGATGATCGCCTTGAACTGAGTATTGAAGGCGACCTTCATCGGCTCGGCCAGTTCCTGAGAAAGCCCTTTCTCCCCTTGGAGTTCGTGAAGCTCACGCAGGTTCTCTAAGTTCTTTTGGAGCAGTGCGATCTGTTCGGCGACGATTTTATTGTCGTCCAACATTTCAGCGCGAAGTGCCAGTGTGGTTAGGGTCCCTTGGATCTCTTCATAGAAGCCGATGTTTTTTATGTAAGTCCCTTCCGTAGTTCCTGCCAGTCGTTCCATTTTAATGAGAAAGGTTTCGATCTCACTTTGCAGTTCGGTTGCATATTGGTCGATCAGTTCGTCATAGTCGGAGATTAGTTTGATGGAACAGCCGGAGATGAGGGCTATTAATAAAATTAGGGTCAAAGGCAGCAGGAACCTGCTTTTGATGAAAAGGATCGAAGGTGTCGGAAACATGTTTTCACCTCCTTTTTTTAAATCTATGGAAGAAAAAGACTAGTATATAGTTTCTATGTTTGTTAAATAGTTCCTGCCGGATTAAATAATTTTTTGGGATTAAATTGTATTGTTTGGGAATTGTTGTGGGAATATAAAACGTTAGATGATATAATGGGATTATTATTGGCGCGAGGTGATGAAACTATTATGGAATCAGTAGGAATAATTAGGTTAATTGATCATGTGGGAAGAGTAGTTTTACCAATGGAATTACGCAATACTATGAATTTAGGAGAAAATGCCCCCTTGGAGATTTTTGTTGACGGTAATAAAATTGTCCTTAAAAAATATTTATCCGGCTGTTTATTTTGCGGTAATGGGGATGGGTTGACGGATATTAAGGGGAAGAAAGTGTGCGGGGTGTGTTGGGAGGAGATTTAAAGAGTTTTGATTGGGGCTAAGGACCGGACTGTCGGGGCACGGGAATCTTGGTTTAAAATCCCCATCTTTATAGCACTTAACTTTAAAGTCTGGATGTCTTTTTATTCCGAGCGGTGTTATAATTAATTTCAAACAAACGTTCGGGTGGGGTCATGCAGGTACAGAAAGTAAACGATAACATCGATATGATTGCCTCTTTTAAGGGAGGAAAGATTAAACCGCTGGTCTTTTTATGTCGAGGCCGGAGGATTAAAGACTTTGAAGTCCTTTCTTCCTGGGAGATCAGGTATGGGGAAGGGAAAAGGGTCTTTTTTAGGATATCCCATGAAAATGATACTATTTATCAGGTTTATCTCGACACCGATTGCTGGAGATGGACGCTGGAGACGGTGGTTGTGAAGTGGTTGTGAAGTGTTATATTGCCATGGAAGGGTTAAAACCATATAGCTCCGAGTTTGTATGTGAGCCACAACTGTCTGTTAGGGCTTGTAATAAATTAAACGATTGACGATTATAGTAAAATAACTACAAATAATTCTTATTATATTTTTTATCGATTCGCAGGATTTTTTGATATAATAGTCGAAAATTTACTTTGTTATTCTATTTATGGTGGTAATGTTTTATGGATAAATTTTCTCCAGAATTACGAAGCGCAACAATGAGAGCTGTTCATTCTAAAAAGACCAAACTAGAAGATTCCGTTTCTAAAGCTCTTTGGAAAAAAGGCGTTCGATTTCGAAGAAATGTTGTAGACTTAGTTGGAAAACCTGATATTTCAATAAAAAGGGAAAGGTTTGTCTTATTTATCGATTCTTGTTTTTGGCATGGTTGTGAGGAACATTGTAGGTTGCCAGAAACTAATAAAGATTATTGGACTAAAAAGATCGAAAGAAACCGTGAACGCGATCAAAAGATAACTAATTATTATTTAAATGCAGGCTGGAATATTGTAAGGATTTGGGAACACGAGTTGAAAGTTGACTTTAACCAGACTATTCTCAAGATAATAACAAAAAGTAGATTATAAGCTTTACTTTTTCTTTTTAGACTGTTGATACTCGACGTTTAACTTAATTGCTCTTTTAAGTTGAGATTGAACAGTTCGGTTCAAATTCTTAAATTCCTTATTTTGACCCATTTCAAAGATAAAATAGTCTGCTTCTTCTTCTTTGCAAAGGTCGACAAATTTTCCGGCCCGTTTGAGACGGGACTCAACATCAGAAGCTGATTCATTTTTAAGTCCCACTTCATCCATTAACCAATCTTTAAAGTCTCCCATCCGGTTTGAGACACCTCCTGGTTTGTGGCAGTACAATATAATTTTATAGCGTTTGCAACAAATTCTGCAAGTTTAACCGGAACAGCATTTCCGATCATTTGTTCGAGTTCTGTTTTGGAACCTACCCATTTATAGTCTTTCGGAAAAGTCTGAATTCTAGCCCTTTCAAAAGTAGTCAACGACCTGAGTTCTTGATTAAGACTGATTGGATCATTTGGATGACCGGGGTAACCCTTTGGAACAGGTCGGTTCACACCCCTGATAGTTGGAGCAGGTTCGTCGATAGAAAATATTCCTCTCCGGTTGTAATTACGGGGATGGCGATAATAAAACTCAATTCCAAACTCATTTCCGATGTATTCTCTAATAGTCATAGCCTTATCTGAAAGCAGTTCATCAATAACGTTATTTAAAAAACCGTCTAGCGCTCCAATAAAGCCAATGCAGAAAAAACGTTTGCGATTTTGCGGTGTGCCGCAGTAACTAGCGTTAAGAATTCTTTCTGTAAGTCCATATCCGGCATTTTTATATATTTCTCGCGCTTTAGCGTATGCTTTACTTTTGTAAGCTCGATCAACGTTTTCCATTAGAAACCATTTAGGCCTAATTCTACTGATAATCGCTGCATATGCTTTAGTTAAATTAGCTCGATCTCCTTCGCTGCGTTTACCAGCATGAGAAAAGTCTTGACAAGGAGGTCCACCGATAATAATATCAGGATTGTAACGTTCGATCATCGGAATAACCAAATCGACATTGCTTAAGTCCTCTTGGAAAATGGGATGATTAAAATTATTTTTATAACATTCTACGGCGGGCGACCAAGCGTCGAAGGCTGAAACCACATTAAAACCAGCGTTAGTGAATCCTTTTGACAAACCGCCACAACCGGCAAAAAGATCAACGACTCTCATAGCGTTAACCCCTTATATTTTTTCTATAGCAAATATATCATATTTATAAAAAGACGTCAATATTTTGACGCCATATTGAGGTGAGAAAATGATTGATTTGAAGGCGCCCAGATTATATGGAATTTATAACTCTAATAGAGGTTCAAACGACTTTTGGGGTAAGAATGAGTTTAATTCCAGTTTTCCAGTAGCATTGGCATGCTATATGCGCGATAAAAAAATTCCGGCTGTCTATCTGACGCTCAACAAAGATTTAAAAGTTACTGCATCCGAACTGTCATTTGACGATATATTCAATACCAAACAACCGAACAACGAATTATTTTTTGCATTTGAATCAAAGTATGAACCCTATCAAGAATTCTCGCTTGAAAACATTGGAGGAATTGATCTCGTAGTTAAAAATGATAATGGCGACTTTCTTAGACCTATTGAAATTAAACTAACTGTAATTCCTGATAATTCCACATGCTCCGAGCCGGAGAAAGAATGGGGGTCAGAAATTGTCTTTCGCCCAGCGACAACTACATACTGTGGTTTAGGAATTGCTGCTTCCTGTAAAAACGAAATGAGAAAAATTCGAAAAATTTTTGAACCAGTTTGTCATAAGATGGTCAATTGGGGTAACCCTTTTGAAATTAACGCCAAGAGAACAATTTTACTTGATGCAATTGATGAATTTGAATATAATTGGCATTTAAAACAAAAACCATTATTAATGCAACCCATTTGGAAAACCCAAGGTAAAAGTCCAATATTAGCAAAAAACGCATTTGACATATTCGTTTGGAGTGATTTCGCTTTTACTCGCTTATTTCTTGATTCTTCAAAAGTTAATGATAATGGAGAAGTTGTAACGCGCCAAATGAGAAGTTCCGCGAGATTAGCAAGGTTTTTATACGAAGCAAGCACTAGCGGCAAACCACGATTAGCTGAAATATACAAACAAATGACTTTCGATCTGCAAACTGACAAAGAGTTTGCTGTAAGCGGGAAGGTTACACGACGTTACATGAATACTCCTCGAAGAGTAACGCCAGCAATTCAAAGCAGTGAATTAAACAATATTATTCTAAATGGAGGAGAGCATAAACTTAGCCCTGAACGCCGTTTTGACCAAACAATTTATTTCACTGTAGCTCACACCCATAATAAATAAGGATTGACTAATAGTTGAATTAATGCTTAAGTTATAAGGACCAGTAAAAGATCCTAAAATTATTTCCTAGACCCTTATTACAAATTTAATTCCCGAAGCATGGTGTTTCTGTGTTCCAAGATGCTACAAAATCACGAAGGACAAAAAAATCCAAGAGTAACCCTTTAATAGGTAAAATGTCTGGTTTTATCCCTCCCAACTCACCGCCACTTCTTCATCCACCCCAATCCTTTCTGTCACCCCCTTCTCCCCAAACAAAAACCGTTCCGCATTCACTGTGCAAAACTGCTGCTTTTCTTCCAAACTAAAATAAGGACTCTCCGAAAAAATCTTCAAATACTCATTGTAAGACTCCACCCCGGTCAGATTAATCATAAAGTCGGACCCAAACAAAATCCTTTGCTTCAATTTCTCCCGCAGCCCCGCCGGACTGCCGTCGATATACCGCCTCAACTCCCGATAATAATCTTTATCCAAACCATTAAAGGAGAAATCGACGTACAAATAATCAAACCTATCGATCATTTTAATAATCTTCCTGGTCCACCCTTCCGCCGGGAAGAGCATGAACTTCTTGTTTTCCTTACCAAAGTGGGCCAGATTTAAGATTAACTCCGGATAGTTATTTAAAACCCGCTCCCAGCGATAGGGACTGGTTATCTTGCTAGAAAACTTCTTATCGGTCACCACAAACCCGCCGGAATTGCAGTGGGAGGTGATGGGTATTCTTTTCGCGGAGCAGTATTCGTATAACAACTTAACTTTGGCCAATTCCACCGGATCATCTTCCGGCCAAGGGTCATAACCGAGCGGCGGGTAGACCTTGATCCCGGCGAAGAAGTTACACCCCATCCGATCAATGTTCCCGGTAAACTTCCCTTGCTTTGCCGCCAGTTCTTCCGGGAGGGCGTGATAGTCGGCGAAGTATTTATTCAGGAGCTTTCTTAAGGTAGTTCTGGTCTTAATCTTTTGGGACTTATCGAACAATAACTTAACCCCGTGCTTGTCCTGGTCATTATTAAAAAGCCTTTCCAAGACTTGCTCTTCCTTCTTCAGCATCTTCCCGTAAAAGGTCAACTTTCCGGTAGCTACATTATATTTAACCTTTTGGCGCAAAGTATCATTTAATTGTCCCAAGTCCGGCCTTTGGATAACCTTTTCGCTGGTTTCGTCATTGAGGGGATAGTTTTGGGTGTTGAGTCCGAGGAAGGGGTAAATCGCAAATAACCGGTTCTTGCTCTCTTTGGTGTATTTCCTAATTCCGTTGAAAAGATCGCAAACTTGCTCGACAATGGGCTTTTGGGAAGGGAGGTTGTAGTAGATACCGGGGTCGGTCCGGCCTTTATAACCGAAATCCATCAACAGCGGAGTTAAGACTATTTTAGAGTATAGGTTACCGCCAATCCTTAATCGTCCGTTCTCCCAAAATCCTTCGTCTTTTAGTAGGAACCGTTCCATCATTAAAAGTATGGTTCCCAAGTCGTTTTCCATCACCGACAACAGGTTCTTGATCTTGTTATAATTCCGTTTCAGCAAAAATGGGAGTATCGGGGCGAGTAACATGATCATCGGCAAGTTCAGCCTTTGCAGGAAAGCCAAGAGGTTAGGATGGCTGAGATTCATGATGTGACAATGGGCGTCGTAAAATTTCGCTTCACTCATTAGTCACTCATCTCCTTGGATTACAAAATTAGTTACAATCATTTGAAATTTATCTTAATTATTATAATGTTACCATATTGTAAATAGATAAACAATTCTTGTAAATAAATATCATAATCAATTTTCCATAATTAAATGATAATTAATTAAACAATTAAGTTGCGACAGCGGGAGGCGCATCCTTCCTTCCCCAATAAAAAAGCCGCCATGTTTAGCAGCTTAGACTTGAATAATTAAGTCCTATTGTTCAAGCCAGTTATCCTAGACCTAAACAATAAAATAATAAAGACCGTATCTCCAATCAACGGTCTTTCAAATTAATCTTAATTTCCGCTCTCATTTGATTTCTCAACAAACTCCTCCAAAGCATCTTTGGAAATTCGCCACAAAGTACCGATCTTTTTTGATTTAAGCTTTCCTTCATGAATCCATTTATAAACAGCCCGCAACGAAACCTTGAGCATCTTTGCCACTTCTTGAGGAGTATACAATTCTTCCATCCAATATCACATCCTTCATATATCTTCATATAGAATATCATAAACGACCAGTTATGTCACTGCTTTCAAAGTTCACTTTCTTTATGAATCAATATGAATTAATATGAACTCATTGACATTTGATTGCACATGTGATACTTTAATAATGAAAATTTTTCTAAAAATACTAAAAGCCAATCGATAGACATCGAAGCATGGATCTCCTCTGGATCCGAATTGAGCTGTAAGAGTAAGATTTTGAAGTTTGAAAACTTTGCAGTATTCCCTAAACCGTCTCCCGCCTTCAAGGATGAAGGCGAGCGATGCTTCTTTACAGGACGTAAAAAAGCGGTCGCCAACGGAAGGCTAAACTTGGTTGACAGACAAGAGGCCAGGGATGTGTGGTCCAGGATGGGCCGAACTAGCGGAGGACATGGAAGTCCGAGAGCGGGCGAAGACATTCTAAAAACCGGGATGACTTGCAGGAGGTCGGGAACCACGCCGGTTCCGGCGCATTTTTGGTTCTTTTTGTGCGCCCAAAAAGAACTCGCCGCCGAAACCGTGGACCCGCAGAAGAGTGAAGTTTGAAGTTTAAAGAAAAGGACTGATATTAATGCTTTCCATCAACATCTACACCCTAAAACAAATCCGCATCTCTCGCCACCGTTACGACATCGAAGACAGCCGGATCTCTTCTCCGGTCGTTTGCTATCAAATCCTAGACCTCCTCCTCGACCTGAAACGGGAACCCGTCGAAAAGTTCGGCATCATCTCACTTAATACCAAACACAAATTCCTCGGCCTCCATATCCTGGGCCAAGGCAGCCTGGACAAGGATATCCATCAATGCCAATATGATGCTACTTCGCATAACATTACCTAAAGGAAGGCCTCCCTAAAGGTAGAATTACATCGACGTCAGGCTGGACAAATAATTTTTTTGGAGGCAATAATTAATGAAAAAATTAGTCGCACTCACCATGGCTCTCGTATTGACCTTTGCCTTTGGATACGTAACAATGGCTAGTACCATCGGCATTGGCGCCAACGAGGGTTTCGCCGCAGAAATTAAAAATCAAATCGAACCTTCCGAAGATGAAATCAATGTTACCGGTTACTATGGCCTCAACGAGCAAACCCAATTTTCATTAGGTTACGGCACAGACAGCAAAGATATTACCTTAGGAGCCCGTTATGCATTTGCCGATAATATGGCGGTCACTTTAGACCATACCATGGCCGACGCCGAAGACGGCATTGACACAACCGTTTTGGGTTTCCGTTACAAACATCAACTCAATGATGTTTTGGCTTTAGTAGGTGTAGTCAGCTACACTGATATGGATGAAATTACCATAATGGGCCTCGACGGTCAAGCCGAATACCAATTCAACGATCAGGTAGTTGGTAATCTCGGATTCCAATACGGAAGCCCCGATAGCGACTTGATCGAACTCGACGCTTACACCAATATCGTAGCCGGTGTCGAAATCAAACCGATTGAGAACGTCACCGCTTTCCTTGACTACACCATGGTTGACGAAGAAATTGCCGACGACGATACCATCGACCTCGGAGTAGCCTATTCCTTCTAAGCTCAAACTAAGCATTAATCCAGCCTGAACAAAAACGCCCACCAGGGCGTTTTTTATTGTCGAAATTTATCAAACAGCGATTTTTCATTGGGCTTTTATAGGGATTTCTTTAAAAATAGCGAATATCTAAAGATATCAATAGCTTTTTGGAGGGAAACATGAAAAAGCTTTTATTGTTCGTCAGCGCTATATTGGTAATGTTATTTAGCTTCAGTTATTCTACCTCAGCCAAGGTTATAGATATTGAAGTCGTCAAAGGTGTCTCGGTTTCATTGGAAAAGTACCTTGAACCTTCTACCATGACGGATCCGGTCCTAGTTACCGGAAGCTGGGGCCTAAACGAACATTTACTGCTAAAATGCGCCTATCTCACCGAAGAAGAACGGAATATGCTCGGGGGCCGTTACTCCTTTAACGAAAAAATGGCGGTTCTCTTCGAACATCAATGGAAAGATAGTGACCATTCCAACAAATATGGTTTTATCTATAAGTTCAATCTGGGTGACCGCTGGGATCTGGTGGGACTAGCGGAATATGAGTCCAAGAAGATAACTTTAACCGGTCAAGCCGAATATCAATTGTTCAACGGGATTACCGCTTACGCCGGATTTGAATACGCCAAACCGGATCAAGGGGATGCATTTACCAATCTATTAGTGGGAGCGGAATATAAACCCATCGATATCTTTGCGCTTTATTTCGATTATCTTATCCCCGAAGAAGGTGACGAATTAATATACGTTGGGGTTACTTATTCATTCTGAATCACTGATCCAGCACCCTAACCATTCCCGGATCAAAACTAAACCCAATCCGTGTTCCTTTATTGAAAGCACCGGCCTCTTTCCCGGCTATTAATTTAAAGTTAAACCGGCCGGTATCGGCCTCCAAGCGATAAAGGGGACCAAAATACTCAATTCGAACTATTTCCCCTTCAAATTGAGGGTTTTCCGCATCAAGCCGGATATCTTCAGGCCGGATCATTAACCATTGCAGATCCTCTTCATAATATTCACGGGAGACAAGCTCCATTTTTTGACCATTCTCCAAGATAAACAGCTGTCCTTCCGATTTGGCTCCGGCTAAACGGCAGGGTATTAGGGTAGCGTCACCCAAAAACATAGCCGTAAAAATATTTACCGGGTTTTGATATACCTCCGCCGGCTTTCCAACCTGGATTACTCTCCCTTGCCGCATCAGTCCGATCCGGTTCGAAATTGAAAGTGCCTCCTCTTGTTGGTGAGTAACGAAAATAGTGGTAAATCCTATATCCTGCTGGAGTTGGATTAATTCTTCCCGGAGACTGCTCCTGATTTCGTAATCCAGCGCTGAAAAAGGTTCGTCCAAAAGCAAGATTTCAGGCTCTACCGCCAAAGCCCGCGCCAAGGCAACCCGTTGCTGTTCCCCGCCGGATAATTGCAAAATCGCCCTTTTTGCTAAATTATCCAGCTGAAATAAGTTTAACATCTCTTCAATTTTATGATTACGCTCAACCGGCGAATATTTACCCAGTTTTAATCCATATTCGATATTTTCATAAACATTCAAATGGGGGAAAAGGGCGTAGTTTTGAAACACCAATCCGATACGACGTTTATCCGGGCTAAGCTTGGTAATGTCCCGGCCGTTTAAAATGATAGTTCCCCGGTCCGGCTTCTCTAAACCGGCAATCAACCGCAATAACGTTGTTTTCCCACATCCGCTCGGCCCCAGTAACGAAAAGAACTCGCCGTTGTCAATGGTCAGTTCCAGATTAATATTAAATTCGGGATAGGTTTTTTCGAGGGCCAATTTCAAAATTGGTTTTGACACAATGCCACTCCTTAATCCTGGATTGATACCTTATTACCCTTTGAATTTTCTTGGACTAACGAATATAAAAATACCGATACACCTATAAAAAGAACGCCCATGGCCAATGCTTGGGGAAAATGATAGTGGCCGATCAAACGATAAATCACCATCGAGACTGTGGTCAACTTACCCTGGCCCAACATTAAAACCGCGGCTAAGTCTCCTAATGAAAAAGCCATAGCATATGCAGCCGCAGTGGTAATAGTTTTCCGCATCATTGGCAACTCCACAGTCCAAAAAACCTGCCTTGAGTTTGCCCCTAGGCTCCTCGCAGCCTCTATAACCGGTTCCCCCAGATCGCGCCAAGCCGTCCTTAACAAAGAGTAGACCAATGGAAACGCCAAAAATACTTGCGCCCATAAGACTAAAATAAATGGCGGAAACCGGCGCGCTACTAAAGAAACACCAAAGGAAAAGGTAACAAAAGAGATCCCTACCGGTAATTGAAGCCAAAGATCCCCCAATTGCCAAGGTTTTGCTCTCCGGCCACGGGCCAAGCAATAGGCAATTACCGTAGTAATGATTGCCACTGTAAGGGCTAGGCCGATACTAGTCACTATAACCGCGGTTAAACTCTTACCGATGATAAATCGAAATCCGCTCCCAAAAAGGGAACGGTAATTATCCAAAGTCCACCCGGAACCGGGCAAACCCCGTCTCATTAATGAACGAAAACAAATCGCCCCCAAAGGAGCTGCAAAAAAGAGACCGGCTAACAAACCGCAACCTAAAACGGACAGGCAAATCAAGGGGCGTTTCCTCCAAGATAACTGCGGCAGTAACCTGCTAAACCTTCCTGTTACTCTAATTCTTCGGCTGGACCAAGTTTGGAGGTATAATACTGCTGCTAAAATCAGCATTTGGACCACAGCAATCATGGTAGCCCGGTCAAAATTCAACTTACTATTATATTCAATATATATCAGCACTTCGAAAGTTTTATATAAATAACCGCCTAGGGTTAACACAACAGTAAAACTTAGAAAGGAATATAGAAATATTAATAAAAACAAATAGCTGATTGTCGGAGCCAATAACGGTAAAGTGACTCCCCAAAAAGTCCGGAGCCGGGAGCCGCCTAAAGATGCGGAAGCTTCTCTCAGACTAGGATCGATCCGCTCCCAACTCTCCCCCAAAACCCGGATACAAAAGGAAAAATTATAAAAGACATTAGCTAGGACAATTCCGGAAAAACCGTAAAGCCCGGTGAATCGAAACCCGCTTTCCGGGAATAAAGCAGCCAGCCAGTGGTTGAAAGTACCATTTTGCCCGTAAAATACGATCATCCCTAAAACCACTAATATACCGGGAAGCATAAATGGTAAAACCAAAAGGTTACGCAAAAATCTTTTACCCGGGAAATCATAATTACCAAAATAATAAGCTCCGGGCAATGCTAAGAGCAGGCTAAAAGCCGCGCTTAAAAAAGCTTCCCTAACACTGAAGGAGAGCGTGTTCCATAATAACCCAGAATGGATAAATTCGGCCAATTCCAGGTAGAGCTGTTTATTAAATAAGACCTTCCCCAAGATAGCCAGTACCGGTAGGTAAAATAAAATAGTTACCCCAATATATAAAGGAGAAGTCCTTTTAATCCGCTCCAAACTGATCATTAGCGGTTAATTGCCTTCTCCCAATCGGCTAACCACCGGTCTATTTTAGCCGCGACTTGGTCCGAAGGCAGGTTTAGAATCCGTTTGGCTTGAGCCGCAATTCTAAAACTAGCCGGAAGTTTGGCATCGCTAGTCGCCGGATACATGAACTGACTCTCCGGAATTAGGCTTTGAAAATCAGGCGAAAGCAAATAATCCACTAACTGTTGGGCTTCTTTAAGATTAGCCGAACCTTTGACAATACCCATCCCCTCGATCTGGGCATAAGCCGTTTCATCTAATACCAATGCCTGATAACGTTCGGTTTTGTCATAAAGCAGGTGATAAACTGGGCTAGTTCCGTATGAAAGCACTATCGGCGCTTCTCCGGCGGTATATATCCCATAAGCTTCGTCCCATCCGGGAGTAATCGCCAACAAGTTTGGTTTCAATTGCCGCCAATAATCGAGATAACCCTTTTCCCCGTAAAGCGCGACTGTGGTTAATAGAAACACTTGTCCCGGAGAAGAAGTTAGCGGGTTTTCAATAATAATTTTACCTTTATAGTATGGGTCTAGTAAATCCCGATGGCTCTTGGGAACGCGATCCAACCTTTCCCGGTCGTAATTAAAAACTACATAGCCATAGTCGAAAGGTATCATCCGGTATTGGGGGTCAAAAACCAATTCCGGCCGGATCTTGGAGGCGGCTTTGGGTTTATATGCTTGGAAAATATCCTTCTCTATCGCTTTGTTAAAATAGTTATTGTCCAATCCTATTACCAAATCAGCCTGGGGTTTTTGTTTCTCTTGGATTAATTGATTGAACAGTGGTCCAGTATCGGAGAAAGACCGAAACTCAACCTTAATCTGTTCGGTTTTTGCAAAATGATCCTTGATTGTGTCGGCCAAACTTACTGGAAAGCTGGAATATGTATAAACGGTTAGTTTTCGGGAAGCTCCATCCGCAGCTCCAAATTGAAACATTAAACTGAAAAATAAGCTTCCCAACATAATTGTCATGATTTTGGATCTCATTTTGACAACTCCTTTTTACTTGATTCATTTAGCAGAATCCGATTAATCCCGACAAAAAAATAACCCCCAAAGCGGGGGTGAAAGTAACCTATTTCCCTACGCCAGCATTACCCGGATCAGGTTAAGGGTATAATCTCAGCCTCGTATATCGAAGCACCCCTTTAAAAATCTTAATCAAATATTAGCACAAGAAGGCTTTCAAGTCAAATAACACCCGGACACTAATCCCTTTTATCCGCTTGATCAGGCTAATCCTGGTTTCATTTCTGTTTTGAAAGACTCTGGAACTTGCTGAATTCTTTCTGGAAGTAGAAATCAACCGATCCTACCGGGCCGTTCCGTTGCTTGGCGATGATTAACTCGGTGATATTTTTCCGGTCAGTCTCCGGGTTATAATAATCTTCCCGATACAGGAACCCGACAATATCGGCGTCTTGTTCCAAAGAACCTGATTCCCGAAGATCAGCCAAAGCCGGCCTTTTG
Source organism: Bacillota bacterium (assembly GCA_012728785.1). GTDB lineage: Bacteria > Bacillota > UBA4882 > UBA8346 > UBA8346 > JAAYHS01. Next base: position 36,256 of record JAAYEK010000030.1, read on the forward strand.
TCGGCCCGCTGTTCTACCGCCCGGGACAGCTGGGAAAGGGCAATCACCGGAACATCTAATTCCCTTGCCAACGCCTTTAAGGAACGGGAGATATCTGAAACTTCCTGCTGTCGGTTTTCGCTTCGAGAACGTGACTGCATCAATTGCAAGTAGTCGATGATGACCAATCCCAACCCATGCTCAGCTTTGATCCTCCTGGTCTTAGCCCTGATTTCCAAGGCGGAAATTCCCGGAGTATCGTCAATAAAGAGCATGGCTTCGGAGAGTCGCCCCAATGCATGGGAAAGTTTGGGCCAATCATCATCCTTAAGAGTGCCGGTACGAATCCGTTGGTTATCAACCCCCGCCTCGGAACAGAGTAACTTCAAGGCCAGCTGTTCCTTGGACATTTCCAAGCTGAAAATAATCGCCGGGATTTTTAGCTCTACCGCCACATGACTGCCTAAGTTTAAGGCAAAAGTGGTCTTTCCCATACTGGGCCGGGCAGCCAAGATAATCATGTCGGAAGGTTGGAGACCGGCGGTCATCCGGTCAAAATCCGGATATCCGGTAGGCAGTCCGGTGACTCCCCCCTTGGACTCATAAAGCTTCTCGATGCGCTCGAAGGTTTCCACCAAGATACTCCGAAGACTGACAAAACCTTTAATATTTCGCTTTTGAGAAATCTCGAAGATATCTTTTTCAGCCCGATCTAAAATTACATCCACTTCTTCGGAGCCTTCGTAACCCATTTTTACGATATTAGTGGCAACAGTGATAATCGACCGTAGCAATGACTTCTCAGCGACAATCTTAGCATAATGCTCAATATTGGCAGCAGTAGGTACGAAATTGGCCAACTGGGTCAGGTAGGACACGCCCCCGATCTTATCCAGCATACCCCGCTGTTTCAATTCTTCGGAAACGGTGATCAGATCCACCGGTTCGCCTTTATTGGCCAAATGAACCACTACTTCGAAGATGACCCGGTGGGCTTCCCGGTAAAAATCTTCGGCGCGTAAAAGCTCGGCGCCTTTATAAATGGCATCTTTCTCCAGAAGCATCGACCCTAAGGTCGATTGCTCGGCGTCCAGGTTCTGAGGGGGTATTCGTTCCAAAGCTGTAGCGCCGTTCATGTAGTTCCTCCCAATTGGTGGTCAAAAAACATTACTATCAATATTCTTCTTTGAGTTGATGACTCCCTGCCGCCAATTGAAAAATATTGGTCCAATAAATATTTTTACTCTAAAAGTATTCTTACGTAATTATTACAAATCCTTTTATTCATTGACAATAAGCTTCGGTTGGCATAAAATAATTAAACGTTTAATAGTTTAATGGTTAACCATAGTTAAGGAGCGCGGCGATGAAAATAAAGTTGACAGAGATTGTCGGCCGGTTTTACCAGTTGGAGATCTTAAGGCGGGGTTACATTCAGGAAGCAACGGCGGATATAGGCTTGTACTTCGGACAACTGCCTATTTTAGAATACGTAATCGCCCATGATGGCTGCACTCAAAAAGAG
>JAAYEK010000031.1 GCA_012728785.1 Bacillota bacterium
AACGGCAGATACCCAATGGGAGGTGCCCTTAACCTTACGGCCACCTTCAATCCAACCGCCACGGGAGGCCGGATCATAGGTACAATGGAGCTCAATCACTTCTCCGGCATCGTTCTTGATCACTGACTCGCATTTGATATAATAAGCATATTTTAAACGGACTTCCTGTCCTGGAGCCAGCCGGAAAAAGCCTTTCGGCGGATTTTCCGCGAAATCGTCTTGTTCAATATAGACTACCTTTGAGAAGGGCACTTTTCTCGTCCCCAACTCCGGCTTTTCGGGATTAATTTCAGCGTCGAACTCCTCAACTTGGTCATCAGGGTAATTATCAATTACCACTTTCAAAGGCCGCAGTACGGTCATCACCCGGGCCGCCTTCAGGTTCAAATCCTCCCGGACACAATGTTCCAACAAAGCGATATCCACCAAGCTGTTGCTTTTAGCGACCCCAATCCGGTCGCAAAAGTCCCGGATCGCCTCCGGAGTATAACCGCGCCGCCTAATTCCGGAAATCGTCGGCATCCGCGGGTCGTCCCAACCATTGACCACCTTATTTTTAACCAACTCCAATAATTTCCGTTTGCTCATCATCGTATGAGTAAGGTTAAGTCTGGCGAATTCGATCTGTTGCGGATGGTTCTCAATGGTGATATTATCAAGGAACCAATCATAAAGAGGGCGATGGTCCTCAAACTCCAAAGTGCAGATGGAATGAGTAATCCTTTCCAAAGCGTCGGAAACTGGGTGGGCATAGTCATACATCGGATAAATACACCATTTGTCCCCGGTGCGGTGATGGGTTGCCCTTAAGATCCGGTAAATTACCGGATCCCTCATGTTAATATTCGGGGAAGCCATGTCGATCTTGGCCCGGAGGATCCGGGACCCGTCCGGAAATTCACCGGCCCGCATCCGTCTGAATAAATCCAAATTTTCGGCGACTGTTCTGTTCCGGTAAGGACTCTCTTTACCCGGCTCGGTCAAAGTCCCCCGGTATTCTCGCATCGCCTGCGGATCAAGATCGCATACAAAGGCCTTCCCTTTATTAATCAATTCCTCGGCATATTGATACAATTTCTCATAATAATCCGAGGCATAATATAAACGCTCGCCCCAATCAAAACCTAGCCACCGAATATCTTCCTGGATTGACTCCACATATTCGGTATCTTCTTTAGATGGATTGGTATCGTCAAGCCGGAGATTACATAAGCCTCCGTTTTTAGCGGCCATTCCAAAGTCAAGGCAAATCGCTTTGGCATGTCCGATATGTAAATATCCGTTGGGCTCGGGAGGAAAACGGGTATGGACCCGGCCGCCGTGTTTTCCGGTTTGTTGATCGTTATTAATGATCTCCTGAATAAAATTGATCGGTCCTTGATTTAGACCGGTAGTTTTTTCCTCTTCGTTTAAACCATCATTCTTCTCCATCGATTTTCCCCCTAAGCGAAATTTCCTCTTATTTTACCTTATATTATAAGCGTAAATCCTTTAAAATTGCAATGATTTATCTTGATCTGGCCTCAATTATATCAAATCCGGAACATCACTTCCAAACTCCGTCTCAATCCTGCCCCATTCCTTGTAGGGATCTACTTGAAATCTTTGTCAAAATATTTTACCAATCATAATATTAAAGAAAGGGTTGTCTCCTTCCCCATAACTGGCGCCGAGAAAAACCGGTCCAAAAACCGTGGGGCTAAGAAAACCCATGGTCAGGTTGGTCTTTAATTCCGGTTCTGACCAATCTTCAAACACTCCGCCATACTCCAGCCAAGTTCCAAAATAGACCTTCCCGGCTAGGGGAAGTCTCCGTAAATATTTGAGGTAACCGATGTTAGCCAGTAGGTAGTTGCTACCGCGTAATTGGTCGGTATAATAGGTCCCCAAACGCAAGGGGCCTCCCAGACAAAATTGTTGCAACACCGGCGCAGTATCGCCCAATGATGTTCCCGCTGAAAAATGGGAGAGAATCGTATCCCGGCGGCCAACCGGTTGGGTCCAGTTAATCTTAATCTCGCCTTGATTCAATGAATCTATTTCAGGTCCACTATGGTAATTAGTGAACTTAAGCTGGCAATACAATCCTTTACTATCCAACAATCCCCCATCGGCGCTGGAATAGGTCCATTTAAAATTGGTTGCTCTTATCTCCCCTTCTAAATCGCCGGGCAGTTCCGGTCCAATCTTAATCCGAGGTTCTTGGTAAGATAAAGTATATCCCCAACGGGCTTCACTATATTTGTTGAAAATATACCCCAAATCAAAACTGGCGCCGGCATTAAGTATTTGATAGTCGGTGGTCTTGAGATTGCCCTCATATAGTGAACTGTTGGTTTGGTTTACGAACAGCGACGGAGCAATAAACCATTTTTTCGGAAAGAAAGGTTTATAAAGTTCGGAAGAAAACTCAAACTCCGTACCGATCCCGATATCGGTCCGAAGCTCCGAACCGAGACCGAAGGGGTTAAAAGAGGTAATCCGGCAAAGAGCATTGATATCCAAATGATCGGCATTCATTCCATCCACATTTAATAAAAAACCAAAGTTCAGAAAGGGAGGACCATACTTTTTCTCAATCGCTATAATTATCAGAGTTGGTACGCCATTGTCGGCAAGCTTATATCCATAACGAAGCCCCTCGTAGAGTCCGGAGCCAAGAAGATCATTCAAATCATGCTCCAGTTTCTTCAAGTTAAGCGGTTTGCCTAAATATTTATTTAGCCTCTCTTTGATTATATCCGGATTAGCGCCGGAAGTACCGGTGATTTCAAGGGCCTGAGGTATAGGGAGCTTTGTTCTCAGTTTCTCTCGCCTTTGACGAAGATAATTTTCCCATGAAGTTTCATCCAAAGCATAGGCTTTCAGCCGGTCCTCTTCTGCGGCGGCGGCTTGATAGCCTCGCTCAACAAACTCAACCACCACTTCCCAACTAACCGGTGTCAGTCCTTCGGAATTAGGAGTTATCTCTACATTGGCCAATTTTGCCGAACGTCGGGTGTTATCGATGGTAATGGTATCGATGGTATTTAATAAAATTTTACTTAATCCTTTGATTTTCGGAGCAACGTCGCCGCCAAATAAATTGACTGCAATGGTAAAATCAGCGCCCATTCCTTGGACTACATCGGCAGGTAAATTATTTAATATTCCTCCATCAACCAATAACCGATCCCGCCATTCTACCGGGGTAAATACTCCGGGTATAGCCATGGTTGCCCGCATTGCTTCAGCTAAAGATCCGTCGCTAATCGTCACCGCTTCGGAACGTTTGATATCCGCCGCCACACACCGATAGGGGATTGGTAACTCATCGAAACTGTCAATGGTCGCATAGGGAAAGGTCAATCTACTTAACAATAAGCCGATTTCATGAACCGACAACCCATTGGGTAGATTAATCGAACCATCCTTCAATCCCAACTCGGTTCCAAAAGGGTAGTCAATCCGGTCTTCTTTGCGCCTGAAATCCAATGAATCATAGGGCGGTACCGGAGCAAAAACCCGGTCCCAATGAATTTGGAGCATGAATTCTTCGATGTGATCAGGACTCATCCCCATAGCGTAACATCCGCCAACCAATCCTCCCATGCTGGTCCCGGCTAGATAATCTACAGGAATCCGATTTTCTTCCAACCACTTGAGAACCCCAATATGGGCTAGTCCCAAAGCTCCCCCGCCGCCAAGAGCCAGTCCGATTTTGGGCCGGTCGGTTTCTTCCTCTATTGCATAGGCCGGGCTTCGGCCGGTAAATCCAACAATAATAGCGATCAAAATAAATAGTAATATTAAGGGATACTTGCTAAACCTTTCAAAAATCACAAACTCCACCTTTCAATCAGGTCTTGCTTCAAACATGAGCTTAAAGGAATTATTCTTGTTATATCATTTGTTACTCAAAAAGCCAACCTCTAAAGCAATTTATTAAAAAATGTTAAAAAAAACTAATCTTCTACAGGACTTTCTAAAATATAAAAAATCCCTGTTAATGTTGTCTAAAACATGAGGGTTACAGACAAGATTAACAGGATTTATGGGATATATTATCTGTGTCAATGCTGTCTAAAACATGGTAGTTATAGACAGCATTGACAGGATATACGGGATTTTTGCTAGTTCCCAGGTTGTAATAGGCTTTCCGGGCTCCAGCCACCGGTGATTCGGATTAACCAAGCGCTTAAAATCGCCAAACCTCCAGTGAACAACAGAACACCCATTATCATCAATAACAGCCCGGATGCCCATTGGATATACTTGAAATAAGGTTTAATCCGGTTTAGCCCGCTACTAAATTTTTGAAAGCCTAAAGCCAACAAGAAAAAGGGTATTCCCAATCCTAACGAATAAACACCTAATAATATCGCGGCTTGGGCCGGTTCCCCTTGGTTACCGGCCAGCGCTAAAATTGATCCTAATACCGGACCGACGCAGGGAGTCCATCCTAAGGAAAAAGCCAAACCTGCTAAAAAAGGGGCCAAGGATCCGCTGGGAGTTGGGTTATTGACCAAACGCCGTTCCCGATAAAGCAAGGGGATCTTTAACCAACCGGCTTGATGTAAACCTAAGATAATAACAATTAATCCACTCACTTTGGACAACCAGTTCCGATTAGCCCGCAAGAATTGACCCAAAAAGGAACTGCCGATCCCCAAAGTGATAAAGACCGCCGTAAAGCCAAGGACAAAAGCCAAAGTCCCCATTAGGACTTTCTTTTTGGAAAACTCCCCGGTTCCCAAGCTATTTAGGGATACTCCGGAGACAATCGCCAAATAACCGGGGGCAATCGGTAAAATGCACGGGGATAGAAATGAAAGCGTTCCACCAATAAAAGCCATCCAAAGCATCAATGGTTCCATCATTGCTCCTTAAATATGAAATATCTCAAAAATTTGGATTACTTATTCAGCTTGCGATAAATCGATTCTAAATACGAGAGGCTGATTGAACCTTCTACTTTGTCCCGGATCACGCCTGAACTGTCAATAAAGAAAGTGGTAGGAATGGCGTAAATCTGATAATCTTGGGCCACACTACCCTTCTCGTCGATGAGGATTGGAAAATTCATTCCGGCGGTTTCTGCAAAAGCTTTAACTTTTTTGGGGTTTTCTTGAAGATTAACCGCTACCAGCGCCACTTGATCCCCTTGATGTTCCTTAACGAACTCAATAAATTCCGGGATTTCGGCACGGCATGGAGGACACCAGGTCGCCCAGAAATTTAAGATTGTCACTTTATTGTTATCGATTACCGATTTTAAATTGACCGGATTACCTTCAAGATCCTTGAGGCTAAAATCAGGAGCTACCCGGTTAATTTGGGGCGCCGGTTTTTCAGTGGCTGCGTTAACCATAAAAATGGTTGAAACTAAAATAGCCGTTAAAAAAACACCTATTACCGCTAACTTAAATATTTTCTTCATTTTATCCCACCTTTTTAAAGATCGTATTTAAAGTTTAGTAACGAAATTAAATTAGTAAAATTCCAACAACATACCCTATGGGGTATAGTATAATGGAATGGTTAAAATTTGTCAACCCTTCTTGACATCATAAAAACTAATCCCAGTCGGATAACTGGGATCAGCTTAGCAGGTTATGTAAGTTTTTCTTAATGAACCTGGCCTACTTTTTTCAAGCGGAGCCGTTCGGCCAACATTAACATTTCGCGGGCATGTTGTCTGGTGGTTTCGGTAACTTGAGCACCACCTAACATCCGCGACAATTCTTCCACTCTCTCATTCATCGAAAGGACCCTCACCGTAACCTCGGTCCTGTTCTCCACCACTTTCTTTTCGATGAAGAAATGACGTTTGGCCAGACTTGAGATCTGCGGTAGATGAGTTACGCTGATCACCTGGCGGGACTGGCCGATCAGCAACATTTTTTCGGCCACTGCCTGAGCGGTCCGTCCCCCGATTCCCACATCAATCTCGTCAAAGACCATGGTTGGTATCTGGTCCAATTCAGCCAAAATCGACTTTAAGGCCAGCATAATCCGGGACAATTCGCCACCGGACGCGATTTTGGCCATGGGTTTCAATCCTTCGCCGGGGTTGGGGGCTACTTGGAACTCGATCCGGTCCACTCCTTTAACGGAGACTTCCACCTTTCTGCCCTTGAAGGGGATGCCGTCGGATTTATCGATCTGAGTGAGGCAGACTTTAAATTGGGTTTTTTCCATATTTAATTCACTCAATTGCTCAACTATGGCCCGTTCTAATTTTTGGGCCCCAAGACGCCGGTATTGATTGAGGGTTTCCGCCAGTTCTCCCAAACGGGTTTTTAGCTTGGTTAAACTCTCCTCTAACTGTTGGGAACGTTCTTCCCGGTTAGAGATCCCAGCCAACTCTTGGCTGCATTTATCGGCGTATAGTAAAATTTCAGCGATCGTCGACCCGTATTTCCGCTTTAAACGGGTTAACTCTTCAAGCCGTTCCTCAATGGCCGCTAGACGCTGGGGATCAAATTGGATCTCCCCTTGATAGTTGCGTAACTCTCGGGAGACCTCTTCAACTTGGCAAGCGGCTTCCCGCAAAGAGCTAAGGATCTGTTCCAGCCGGGGGTCAATCCCGGAGACTTGATCCAAACTCCGTTCAGCCATTCCTAAAAGCTCGACAGCGGCTCGTCCATTAGTATTATTTTCATACAGGGCTTGATAAGACGCCGAGGCCGCCCCGTACAGTTTTTCAGATGCCCCTAAAATCTCCCGTTCTTTTAAAAGATCTTCATCTTCGCCGATGACTAGTTTCGCGTCGCTAATCTCCTTAATTTCGAATTCCAATAATTCGACTTTTCGGGCCAGATCAACCTCGTTTTGTTGAAGATCGCGGTACTCTTTATCTAACTCTTGATATTCCCGGAATACTTTACCCAGTTCCTCTCTGGTCTTTAAACAAAAAGAGCCGCAATATTCGTCAAGAAGTTCCAGTTGTTTATCGGGGAATAACAGGGATTGATGTTCATGTTGGCCGTGGATATCCAATAAATATTCGCCCAATTTGTTTAAGGACAGTACCGTAACCAACTGCCCGTTGATTCGGCACCGGTTTTTGCTGGAAACACTAATTTCCCTTTGAATGATTAGGGTTTGATCCGGACCCAGCCGGACCCCGATTCCTTCAAGATATTGTTCCAAATCTGGCCGGTTCTCAACTAAAAAAACAGCCTCCACCGAAGCGTTTTCAGCTCCGGCCCGGATCATCTCCGAGCTATATCTGCCTCCCAAAGCTAAACTTAAGGCATCGATAATGATCGATTTTCCAGCGCCGGTCTCTCCCGTAAGCACATTAAAACCGGCATCAAATTCCAAATTGATCGCTTCGATTAAGGCCAAATTTTTCACGGTTATCTCTTGAAGCACGGTGCTACCTCCTTAATTGGTTAAACCTTTTCAAAACTTCCGAGACTGTTTCTTTATTGCGGATCACCATCAAAATGGTATTGTCTCCGGCATCGGTCCCCACTACTTCCGGCCAATCCAGATCATCCAAAGCGTCCGCCACTCCCTGGGCGCTACCGCCGGTTGTCTTAACTACAATGATGTTTTCAGCAAAATCCACCGAAATAACGGCATCTTGAAACATTCGCTGGGCCCGACGCAAAACATCTCCGGGAGTCCGATCCTGGGGCAATGAATAACGGTAATAACCGTCCGGGGTAGGTATTTTAATCAAACCCAGTTCCTTAATATCCCGAGACAGGGTGGCCTGGGTAACCAGAACCCCTTTAATCTTAAGGGCCTCACCCAGTTCTTCCTGGGTGCCGATTACTTGTTCTTTGATAATGGTAACAACCATTGCTTGACGGTTATTTTTCATAACTTTCTTGGAAACCTCCGGATCAGATTCTACCTTCTTTTAAACGCGACTTTAAAACTTCAAATAAGCCCTGGCCACTAAAACGCAATAACTTAGTTACTGTTGAGATCCTTCGAAAATATACCCAGTCCCCCGGTTCCAATTCGACCCCGTCCTGTCCGTCGGCGGTAAGGGATACTTCGGTCCGGGAAGAATTGACACTTACCTTGACTTGGGCGTTTTCACTTAATACCAATGGCCTGGCATAAAGGGAATGGGCGCAAACGGGAGTGACTAGGATCGCCTTCAACCTCGGATCAAGGATCGGACCACCAGCCGATAAGGAATACGCTGTGGATCCGGTAGCAGTAGCTACTATCAGCCCGTCTGCCGGGTAAGTGGTGAAAAACTCCTCATCGATCCAAGTTTCCAGCCTTACCATCTTGGCAAAAGCATTCCTGGTCATGACCAATTCGTTCAAAGCCACTAATTTAGCGACAGCCCGTTGGTTACGAATTACTTCCGCTTCCAGCATTGCTCTTTGATCCAATTGATAATTCCCATTTTTCAAATTAGTCAAAGCTAATTCCAGGCCATTACTCTCAACCCTGGTTAGAAAGCCAAGATGCCCAAGGTTGACGCCTACTAAGGGTATCTCCCGAGGGTAAACCTTTCGGGCGGCATTTAACATTGAACCGTCGCCACCTAAAACCATGACTAAATCAAGGTTATCCCAAAGCTCGGCCTCTGTTCGGCCAAAGGACGGTCGCCCGATTTGATGGGCAATTTCCGCCTCCAATACCGGCTCAAAATCTTGTTCGGTTAAAAGCGAGACTAATTTACCGGATAGCTTTATTGCTTCCGGTTTTACCGGATTGGGAAGGACCAATATTTTTTTCAAATGTCGCACCTCAAGGATTCGGAATAAAACCAAACCAAGGACTAACCAGTTATAAATACCCGGTTCCTACTATCTATATTTTATTCCTGATGATTTAATATTTTCCTGCTCCCCTTTGACGAGATAAATTTTAACCGTTTGCTTAAGTTAAAATGCAAAAAACGGAAACCCCGTTAGTTTCCGCCTTTTTAAATAAAATCATTGCGTGTGTTGAATGAGTTCATTTTTGAATCAGATTTGTCAAGGCCAACAACCCGATGGCGGCAGTTACCATCCAAAAACTAGTGAGACGAGGAATTATGATAAAATCAAATTTCATTAAAATACCGAGTATTCCAATAATAATCGCGGTCCACCATATTACTCCGTATTTCCCCATAAAAAGCGCCTCCATTCCCGATTTTTCAGCTTCTAAAATTTTAATATGTAGATCTCCGTTTAATTATACCAAAAATTCGCTACCGTCACCTGCTTTTCCTGCTCAAGTCGGAAAATTATTATTACCTGAATTTAAAGTGGAAAGGGCTCTTGAACTTCATCATTTGGATCAACCTCATTTTCTCCTTGGATATCAGCTTCCCCTTTAAGGATCTCCTCGGCTTGCAAAGAACGGGTGGCTTTGTCGATTACTTCCAGGCTTTCGAGATCATCACCATTGGTGACCCCTAATTCTTTGAAACGGCGCGCTGTAACCAATACCCGGTTTTCTAATGAGCCAACGGCTTTATTATAGGCATCAACGGCGGAATCAAGCCCCTTGCGAATCCCCGTGAAATGGATTGCCAAAGTTCGAAGTCGATCATAAAGGGTCCTGCCGAGCTCACTAATGATCTGAGCATTCTCCGTTAATTGTTCTTGCCGCCAACCATAGGCTACCGCCCGTAACAAGGCAATTAGAGTTGTAGGGGTCGCCAAGATAACCCGTTGTTCCACTCCATATTCGATTAAAGCCGGGTCTTGTTCGAGGGCGGCGCTGAAAAAGGGTTCTCCCGGTAAAAACAATACTGCAAATTCGGGAGTGGGTTTAAACTGTTCCCAGTAAGATTTGCTGGCTAATTGAGTGAGATGGGTCCTGATCTGGCGGGCATGGTCCTTTAACTTCATTTGTTTTTCCGAATCATCCCGTGCCTCCAATGCTTCCAAATAAGCTTGAAGAGGCGCTTTAGAATCGACGATAATATTTTTGTTATTGGGCAGCTTGATGATCATATCCGGCCGTAACCGCCCGGTTTCGGTAGTGACCGACTCCTGTTGCACAAAATCGCAGTATTCAATCATTCCCGCCATTTCAACCACTCTTTTAAGTTGAATCTCACCCCAACGGCCCCGGACCGTTGGCGTCCGTAAAGCTTTTACCAGATTGGCAGTTTCGGTTTGTAGTTGGAGTTGAGTAGTTGCCAAGGACTTAACTTGTTCGGTAAGACTGGTGTAGGCGATATCACGATTTTTCTCGATCTCCCGCATTTTGAGATCGACTTTTTCCAATGATTCTTTTAAAGGTTTAACCAATTCATTGATGGCCTGTTGTCTCTGTTCCAGATCGTTTTTGGCCCCTGCTTGGTATTTTTCCAACGAAACCTTGGCCAGTTCCAAAAAGGCTTGGTTATTGCTTTTTAAGGCATCATCGGAAAGAGCTTTAAAGGAGTCGAGTAATTTTTTTTGGGCATCATCCAATAAGGCTATTTTTTCAGTAGCGGTTTTTCGCTCCGCTTCTAATTTCGTTTCCAGCCTGGCCCCTTCGGCGCGGAGATTGACCACTTCGGTCTGGGATTTTTCCAAGACTTGTTGTAACTCGATTAGTTTCTGTTCACGGTTTTGGAGCCTTTCTTTTAAAGCCGCCAGTTCCGCCTCATACCCGGATCGGGCTTGAGCATAACTGTTCCTCGTTTTACTCCACATTATCAAAAAGACGATGATCCCACCGGCTATGAAACTAGTAATTAACCGAGATAATGAGTTGAATGATTCCAAAAAAGTCGCCGCCTCATCATTTTCTAGATACTTGATTCCATAAAACAGCTTTATTTCCCTTTAATTAAAATTCGAACTATGTAAAAGCAGATTTAACCCATACAAAAAGCCGCTCTTTTGAGCGGCTTTTCCTTAATAAGAGGAACGTCAAGTTTTCCAAAAACAATCTGAACTTTCAACCACTTTCCAAATTCCTTTCACTTGCCTTTAAATCCAGATAACTGACTTTCCGATTCGGTTTTGGTTTTAGGTTTTTTAGGGAAAACAAAACTAACTAACTAACAGACTAACAACTAACTAAGAACTAAGAACTAAGAACTAAGAACTAAGAACTAAGAACTAAGAACTAACTACTAACTACTAACTACTAACTACTAACTACTAACTACTAACTAAACAAGGTCAAATGGCACTTACAACTAACTAAAACAACTAGAATCAAAAACAGGAAATCAACCAAGATACTTACCAGTTAAACGACTAATGATACGAAAAACCACAAGCTCTTGACGTTCCCCTTGTTTATATTATAACCCCTGTTAGACTAATTGTAAAGTAATTTTTAATTATAACCATAAACTGGGACAGATGTCAATAGGATTTTAGGGCATCTTTTCCTCCGGTCAATTGGCGCTAAAGGTCAAAATCATTTTTTAAAACCAAATACCAGGCCGAACGGTAATCAGATGCTTTTGATCCGTCTTCTAAATATTTAAAATTGAAACCCTGCGATTTAAGAAGATCGATTATCGAGGCCAATTCAAAACCCCCTACAATCCAAATTACGCCGCCCTTGGAACGGAGATCGATGATCTCCAGCCCATGCTCGCTTAAAAAGTCAATCAGGTCGAATCCGGTTTTCCGTAAATTATCAACCGATTTCGGCCTCAAAAGTTTCAAATTAGCATCGGAGCACGACCCCGACCGGCTTTCTCCAATTGAAGATCCCTCAATCTCTTCAATCATATCTTCAGTCGTTAATCTTTCAAAGATCCGGTCCATGACTTCTTTATTTAATTCGGAATAATCTACATTACTCATTTCCGGCTTACTCTCTTCCGGGATGGACAGTTCCTCCTCCGGTACAAAGGTTAACCTCGAATGACTCATCGGGACTGATTTTAACCCGGATGGTCTATTGGCCCCGGTTTTTTTAGGTAGGAGCTCATTCTTGGTAAACTTAATCACGTTATCATATTTAACCGGTTTTAAATCTTCGGTCCCGGTGTCGGCTTGCATCCCGATGATCTCAGGTATAACCCTTGAGATTTGGTTAATGTTCCCCAACCGGTTATAAATGAGGGTCCCTTGGGAAATAATCCGCTCAATCAATTCCGAGTTCTCCTCGGAAAATACCTCTCCGGTGTTCTCCTGTTCCGGTCCGATCCCAAGCCCGGTAAGTCTTTTCAAGACCGGTTGTAAAGCCCGTTCCGGGTCGCGCCAAAACTGACTGGCCCGGACCCGGATGAAGGTCCAGCCGAGACGTTCGAGTAGCGCTTGACGGGTCATATCTTCCGCTGTTTTTTCGGGCGGTTGGTTCCGATCGCCGTCACATTCCACGGCCAATCGTTTGCCGTTGCCCTCCACCACCAAGTCCAGGGTATAATAACCAACTTTCCAAAGGGGAACGACCCGATACCCGGCTTCCTGGAGCCGTTTTGACACTTCCTCTTCAAAAGCAGATTGAGTACGAGTCCCGCTTTGGATAACCGGCTCCGCCGTTTCTTTTGGCTTTATAGCATGTTCGATTAAACGTCTCCGTAAATCCCCGGGTTTCAAATCAACTTTGGGGTCCAGCGAATAAACCACCCACATCTGGTCTTTAGCGCGGCTGGCAGCGACATTAAATCGTTTTTGATACATCCCTTGATACCCGGAGTCCAACATTTTTAAGGGTGGATCAGCGCTCGGCCCATAGACCATCGATAAAAACATGATATCTCGTTCATCGCCCTGAAAATGGGAAGCATTGCCACAGACAATCTGCCGTTTTGCGTATTCCGCTTCGCTTAAATTGTTGCGCAATATTTTATCGATCTCCAAGGCCTGCTCATTACCTAATAAAGAGACCACCCCAATAGTTTTATCCCGATACTCGGGTATTTCTACCATCGCCATGATTAAGGCGGCGATGGTCTTAGCTTCTTCACGGTTGATTTTATTATCATCGGAATACCCGGCGGGTACATGATAAGGGATGACCGCCGGTTTGATCAGGACCCGACTGGTATCCCGCAAGGGTTTAATCCGCCCCCGGTAGGAGAGTTTGTTGCTGAACTCAATAATCTCCGGAGCGCACCGGAAATGTTCCAAAAGACAAATGGTCCCGCCAAAGGAAGTCCGGGCCAGATCATAAACGGACATCTGTCCGTCATAAAGGAGGTTGTTGGGAATCCCGCGCAGATGTTCAGCGATCATCTGTTCAACAACGTCCGATTTCTGACCGATGGCCAGCGGGCTGACCTGTTCATGGTCGCCGACGATTACTACCTTTTCCGCGAGGTAGAAGGCGATGAGGCCCATCACGTCGGATTGGCTGGCTTCATCGATGATCACCAGATCAAACCGGGTTTCTTGAGGATTAAAATTCTCAACCACCCGTGAGAGCGGCATTATCCAAACAGGGACCGCCTTCCGGCACTCAACCATCTTCCGTCGGGCTTCGGCGCGAAGCCTAGGGGCTCGTTTCCCTTTCCCCGCCCCGATCTTCCGCATTATTTCCAGGTATCCTACTAAAGACTGTCTTTCAGGTATTTTAACCCGCTCCAATTGGGCCGCCCAAGCTTTAGCCTCGATCAGCCGCGAGGTTACCGTCCGTAACTCCGAACTTAAACTCTCGATCTTTTGCTGCAACTCGGCCAAAGATACTCGGCCCCGGGCATCCAGTTCCTGATCGAGTTGACGCCATAACCAAGCGTCCCCGGCATCTCCCGGAAGGATCCCTAAACCATGAATACCGGCTCGTATCCGGATCTTCTTAGCCCAACCGGGAGCCCCGGCTTCCAAGCGTTCCAGTAACTCGCGGCGTCTCTCCAAGAGGTCCCACTTGCCGTCGAGGACCGCTAAATCTGCGAAAGCTCCTTGGTAAGCTTGGCTGTTTCTAGTTTGAACCGCTTCTTTTAAGCGGGAAACCACCTTCGGGCAGTCCGGCCCCAGCCTTAAAAGGTTCTTTTCCAATTGTTCAAATTGGGATTTGAATTCTTGGTAATGGAGATAGTTAGCCCGGAGAGTCAAAACCTTTGGTAAAGCTCCGATCACCGTCTCCTTTAAACTGAGTAGCTCACCGTAGGGGCTGAGCTTGGGCGGGGACTCTTCCAAAAAACTTTTCCAATGAAACCCGCATGCCGCCAATGCCTGCTCCAGCGGGGACCAAACTTTAGCATACCAGTCCAGGCAATGGGTGAGTATTTTCCCAAACCCCTCCGCCGCAGCCTCCGGTTCAGCTCCTAAGGCTGCTGCGACCGGAGCCCCTAGGGAGGTTAATTGTACTTCCCAACGGTCAGTCATTTCTTGACGGAGAATTTTTAATTTGATCAAATCAGCCAAAGCAATAAAGTGTTCCAAGGTTTGCGGCTCTTTCCCTTTGACCTTTGAGTTCTCGATGAACTTAGCCCAATCGGGGTGAGCCAATCTTTGAACACTGCCCAGTTTGGGTTTTCGGGCCAAATATTCGATGATCCGGGCTACCGTAGCCTGCTGTTTCTCTAAAGGCTGGTAGTCGGTGATGATTGGCTCAAAACGCAACAGATTTTCTTGACAACCCACTGCGAACTCAATCGTTGCGGCGATGATCTTTATGATCGAATCCCAAGGCCCGCGATATAATCCTCCTTTATACCCGGCTGTTACGGCAGCCAGCTTCCATGGTTCTTCCTCGGAAAGAAAGGCTATCGCCGCCGCCATTTGAGAAGCTAAGGCTTCTAGGGTTGCAGGAGTCGGGCTTGGTTGGAGTTCATCCCATAAATCCCAACGGTAATCAAGGTCTTCACCATCAAGGGCTTCCATTTCCTTAACAAACCTGGTGAAATCTCCGGGGCTGAGCAAGTCGGAGAGATCCGGTAAAGGATGGGCCAGTTCTTCCTCCTCACCGGCGGAGAGGTTGATATTGGTTTGATAGAGTTCAATCAGTTCGCTCTCGGCAAGGGGTAACGGAGAGTCCTGAGTAATCGGTTGCGGAATCCAATCATCCACCCCCGACCCTTGGGCAACTTTGCGGGCGGCGTCGGCCGGGCTAAAACTTTGTCCGTCCACGATCAGATCCCGGTATTCTTCGTTTCTGGCAGCCAACAGACTCTGCCGGGCGGTTTTCAGCCGGTTGATCAAAGCCTTCCGCTCCGCGCTCAGACTATGGGCCAACCCATTCAGAGCAGCCGGATTGGAAGTATTGAGCCGGTTGACAATCCCTTCAATTGATTCCTCCAATTGTTGCCGACTGAAGCTGTCGCTTTCGAGGAGACTGACGCAAAGGGGGCGAAGTTCAGTGACGACTTGGTCCCGTAACACCCGCAGGGCTTTTGTGGTATGGCTGGTTACCAGGACACTTTTGCCTCGGGCCAGAAAATGACCGATTAAATTGGCGATACTATGAGTTTTACCGGTGCCGGGCGGTCCTTGGACCAAGACCCCGGGGTGTTTCTCAATATTCCGGGCGATGGTGATCTGTTCGGGGTTGGCCGGTTTCCCCAGCAAGATATCTTCCGGCTCGGACCAGGTATCTTCGGGATCGGGCTCGCATTCCCCTCCGTCCTTTGGAGGGTCGACGCCTATGATATTTAAGAGATGTTTAGGAAGATCCGGCCGTTCTTTAAGATCTTCCAAGATCCCTTCAATGGCTACGCCGAACCCTTGGGAACGGTCCCTGACAAACAGTACCGGACTGCGGCTGATCCGCGGCCCATCACCTCCATGATCCGGAAGGTCGGTTTCCCAAAATTCCCCTCTGGGTGACAACTGATTGACGAAACCTTTTAAAAAGTCGGAGGTTGCCGTTGCGCCCAAAGGATGATGCAGCCCGGGTTCCAGTTCCTCGCGAAACTTGGCGATCAGTCGGCCGTCAATATCCGCCATGGAGCGGAACAGGGCCGAATAAAGTTGGACCTCCGTGTCGGCTTCGCTGATGATGAACTCCGGTACGTTCGGATTGAACTCCAGTTGCAAGCGGGTGAGCAAGACCGGATGATGGATCGGGCCGTCATCCCGCCGCCAGTTTAAGATCCCGTCCCCCAGCACGATCTCGATGCGTTCCGCTTCTTTTTGAATCCAGCCGTAAAGGTCATATAACCGTTCAAAGAGCCTCATGGCCGCCCGGGCCGGTTTCTCAAGGCCAACCCATTCATTACGCCGGTCATGCCAGATCCGCAAAGCTTCGAGCCGCTCAGAATCGGATTCTAAGTATTCGAGGACTGTTTCCCCGTCCGCCACCCGGTCAATGGCGGTTTTGAGCTTCGCTTCCGTCTCCGGGTTATCCCAACCCGGTTCCAACCACTCGGTAATAGATGGGGGCGGTTCCGGAGCTTGCGTCAGTTTAGGCCGGCCCACTTTTAAAAGATAGTCGTCGCTTAGGACCGGCTCCGTTTCCGAACCGCTTTCGGAGAGCAGGTTTCCTTTGCTGACCGATGAATGCTCGGGCAGATCACGAAGCCAAAGGACCCACTGATACCCGTCGATTTGGCGTTTCACCGGGTTGCGGTGCTGATGCAAGGCTTCCAGGTAACGATAGACTCGGGTCAGGCGTTCCCGCCCAACCGTTAAATCTGTTTCGATTTGATTCATTCCGATAATACCTCAAAAAATTTTTAGGATAATCTCCTAAAGTATATTCATTATTGAAAGTTTGAAAACTCTTTATTGGTCCAAAGGACCGTATTAAAAAAAGTTACTATGCTTTTCGCCATTGATCGGTTTTATCCTTTTGAAGGTTTCAATTTATTGCCAGTGATATGAATACTGAACGAGGAATGTTGGGGATCGTTCCCGGTTTACAGCAGAAGGATTGAATGATGAATATTTTGTTTCGATTTAATAAAACCCCTTTTATCTAAAGTGAAATTCTGAGTAATAAATTAAACAATCGATCATAATATTTACGGAACTTGCGGAAATATCGGAACTGGAGTAAAATGGAGGTGAGGAAGGTGAAACGGATGAGTATGATTATTGGCTATAAAGACTTAAAATCGGCTGAAACCAGAAAAAAGCTTGCTTCAAAATTACTGGCTCATTTAAATCAAATAGCGGAATCAACGGCTGAGGCTTACCAAATCGATATTTACCCGGTAAAAGAAAAGCTCTACTATACAACCGCAGAAATAGCAAAAATATTTGAAGTTTCGGACCGAATGGTAAGAAAATGGTGTGAGCAAGGAAAAATTCACGCCCTACAAACCCCGGGAGGAGCATGGCGCATTTTAGCTTCCCAATTTAAAGATTTAACAAAGGTGCAAGAATTTCAAAAAACTGCCGAGCAAATAAATGAAAAGTTCCAGGAATACCCTGAAATTAAGGAATTTGAATAATGGAACCTCTTGCCGCGCTTTTAGATACCACCGTTTTCTGTGGCGCTTTAGTCAAACCCGATGGAATAAACATGAAGCTGCTAAAATTAGGCGCCACACCTTTTGTATCGACCAATCATATCCCAAAGTGTTATTGCTGAATTTATTCATAAGGCTTGTTGTGACGGAATAGGAAAAGGCCCCTCTTATAGAGTATATTCTCCCGAATCAATCGCATTATTTCTAGATGCCTTTTCCGCGCTTCTTGACCATCAACAAGCTGTATTGGTCAATCACACTTATAAATTCGTCTCTACTTTTCCCGGCAACACTCCATTATGGAGGGAAAGAGAAAAGGGTAAAATATCTAAAACTATGAAATAGCAGTTGTCCGCCGTATTTCCCGTGAAAAGCTTTATAGGAGCATAACTGAAGGTTAAAACCATTGTCTGAACCGGGATTAGTCGGGATTTAGCCGATTAAAAGGATTTCATCACAGGCCTATTTTATCTCCCGCAGAGGCGTAGAGGCGCTGAGGTGTTGAATAAAATGAATCCCCATAAATAGGGCTTTTTTTCTAACCTCTAACCTCTCATTTCCCACTTCTCATCCGGGAGGATCGCCTAAGAACGGACTCACCCTAAGCTGGATTATTGGCTGTAGTTACAATTGTTGGTCCCTCTCTGCCCGGAAGCCGGTATTTAAAGTTGTTCAGCAAAGAGGGACGCGGAAAGGTCTTAATAGTGCTTGGATTTAGCAGG